>JAHBTC010000002.1 GCA_019638835.1 Fimbriimonadaceae bacterium | reverse complement strand
CCCCGCGAAAGTAGAACTGTTTGCGGACGGTCTGGGCGAACCACTTGGCATAGCATATTGGAAAGGCGATGTATACGTCACGCAGAAAGGTGAGGTGACCCGGCTTCGAGACACTGACGAAGATGGTAGAGCCGACGAGTTTCTAACGGTCGCTTACGGATGGGGGGTTAGCCCAAACTATCACGAGTTTACGTTCAACCTCCTGCCATTTCAGGATCGTTTCTACATCAGTTCCAGCGTGCCATTGCGCGGCGGTCACACGAACTACACCCCTCAAGACGATCGAGCATTACCGGCATATTCGACGCCCGAGGGACCGGGGCGGGTCTACAAGATAAACCCGGCAACCGGGGAGTTTGAGAGCATTGCGACTGGGCTCCGCACTCCAAACGGGATGAACATCGGTGTCGATGGGCGCATTTTCATGGCGGACAATCAGGGCACATGGCTGCCCGCCTCCCCCCTCTATTGCCTCGAAGAGGGTGCGACTTACTTACACCGAGAGCAACCTGGCGGCGAATCGCCCACGGACAACGTTGCCGTCTGGTTCCCCCACGGAGAGATTGGAAACAGTCCTTCCCAAATGATCTTGATCCCAGACGGAGCGTACCGAGGGCAGATGCTGATTGGAGATGTGACGTACGGCGGCTTACAACGTGTCCAACTCGAAAAAGTAGATGGGAAGTATCAAGGCGCCGTTTACCGCCACTCACAAGGATTGGAGGCAGGCGTCAACCGTTTGGTTTGGGGACCGGATAATTGCCTTTACGTCGGCATGATCGGCAGCAACGGTAACTGGAATCACTTGGGGCACAAGTTTGGCTTGGAGAGACTTCGTCCGACTGGTGTCGTTCCGTTCGAAGTGCTTGAACTCAGTGTGCGCCCAAACGGTTTCCAAGTTAACTTTACGCAACCGCTCGCAGGCGGTTCTGAAGAGACTCTCCGCAAGGCCGTAGTCAAGTCGTTCGCCTATGTTCCCATGATGGATTACGGCGGGCCGAAGCGCGATGAAAAGACGCTTGCGGTCTCCGACGTAACACTCTCCAATGGCGGAAGAACCGCATTCATATCCATTGACGGGCTCGCAGAGAAGCGAGTCATCCACTTCCACTTCGGCGACCTGAAGTCATTGGGCGGAGATTATCTTTGGAGTCCGGAGGCGTTCTACACGCTTCAGCGGCTTCCTGATCCGCTCATTGAATCACCACTTCGGCAGCCCGATCGCTTTGCTCGTCCCGAGAATGCAATCACTCTCATCGGAGAGAAGGGGCAAGGTGAACTTGTGCCGATCCATCCTGATGCACCGAGGTGGCGCGTTATCGGAGATGCGTTGGAAGTAGTCCATGACGCTTCCGCAGATATCGGTGGCTCAGATCAAGTCACTCCTTTCAACCACGGGGACATACGGGTACATCTTGAATGGCTTAGCCCAGCGGGGGGCAATCTCGCCATTCAATCAAACGGAAACAGCGGAATCAAACTACAAAGCCGTTACGAGATTCAGATCATGAACGCACCCGGCATCATTGATCTCGCTTCTCCAGGAGCCCAATTCAATGAGGCTGGTTCGATCTACCGACAGACGGCCCCTCGTTGGAATCCTAGTTTCGGCGCAGGCGTTTGGCAAACCTACGACATCTGGTTCACTGCCGCCCGCTGGGAAGGTGACAAGAAGGTAGCGAATGCGCGAATCACCCTCTATTGGAACGGAGTACTCGTTCACAATGACGAAGAAATTCTGGATAAAACGGGGTTGAGCGTTGCGGAAGGTCCAGACCCTATGCCCTTACTTCTTCAAGACCATCATACGGAGGCAGAAGGTGGAGTTCAATTCCGAAACACTTGGCTCGTCCACGATCCCATCGCAAAAGGAATCTTGCCGCCTACCCCGATGGAGGACCGTTGATGGCATCCAAGATTTTGCGGACGCACTTCTCCTGCGACAGATAAGCCGTATCAACCACTAGTACTTGTTCATCCCAGGAGTGGTAGTCACGTTCGACCACGGCTCGCCAGTCGGGTAAGTCATGCCCTGCAATATCTGCCCGTCGGTCTTCCACTCGGCGGCGATGCTCTTCTTCGTCAGAGCAAATCACTTCAACATCAAGAAACGGTGCGTTCGCGTCGGTCGCAGCACTCCTCCACCATTCCCGAGTCAGCCGCCAACAGTTTACGGAGTCTGCCACCACGACCCGACCGAGCCGAAGGTTCTCGGTCGCTACCCTCATCGCCACAAGATATCCCTTCCCTTCGATCTCGCCCATCGGAATGCCCCCCTCGACCATCGCCTGCTCGACCGTATCGGCCCGGAGATAAACTGCCCCTAACCTTCTTGCGAGTTCTTTGGCAATAGTTGTCTTCCCGACTCCCGGCAAGCCCGAAAAGATGATCAGCATGCTTCGGACATCAAGGAGAGAAGGGTAGTACGCCGGGCATCGCTAACCAGGGCTCGCTCGACGGAGTTTCGGGCAACGGATCGTACTCGGCTTTCCTTCCAGCTAAACGCCTCCGCACAACGAGAGAACTCATCACTCAACGTTGTCTCGAACATGGGAGGGTCATCTGAGTTGATCGTCACACATAGCCCCTCCTCTACCAAACGGTTGATATTGTGGTCCGCGATGGATTCAAAGACGTTGAGGCACACATTCGAGGACGGGCATACTTCCAGAGCGACATCTCGTTGCTTCAATTCCCTCACTAACAACGGATCCTCAAGGCACCGAACGCCATGGCCAATTCTTGGCGGATCGCAGTGTCGGAGTGCATCCCATATACTCTCCGCGCCTTGCGTTTCTCCGCAGTGAGGAACAATCGGCAACTCGGCGGCCTGAGCCAGTTCAAAGGCACTTCGGTGAACCTCCAACGGGACAATCCCTTCAAAACCGCTGAGCCCAAGCGCAACCACCCCTTGACCCTGGTATCTAACGGCGAGTTGCGCTATCTCCAGTGCCTCTTCAGGAGTCGTTTCACGCGTGAAGTCTAGGATCAATCCCATTGAGATTCCGAGTTCCGACTCACCATATGCCATAGCATTGGACAACGCTTTCATCTGGTCCGAAAATGAAATGCCGGCAAGTCGCCGCATTGTCAATGCGGTGTAAGTGACCTCGGAATGAAGGATATTCTGTTCTCGCTGCCCGTCCAAGAACTCGCGAGCCACGAACTCGACATCTTCGGCCGACCGAATACAAGACGAGACCTCAGTATAAACATCCACAAAGTGCTCGAATCCCGTAAAGCGATACCACTCCCGCAATCCGGAGACCGTATCCGCTGGCAAACCGACGCCATTCTTGCGGGCCAGAGTGAGGACCGTCTCCGGGCGGATCGAGCCTTCGAGGTGCACGTGCAACTCGACTTTCGGCATTGACCAATAGTCTTCGCGGGTCATTGCTAAAGATTACTTGTGTGGACCCAATAACCCTTACTTAGTCTTAGTCCACTCGACTTTCTTGAGAATCTCCTGAGAGCCACCTAGTTTTCAGGTTCGGGCGACGCCAAGTTGTCCCAATTCCAAACCGCGTTGAAAACGAGGGGCCACGACCCAATTGTTGTATGCCGCCACATTGGATTGATGGCAAACAGCAAAACGTTGCCTTTACCGACGGGGCATCGAACAAGTGCCGCTTTCCCTTCCAACTCATCACCATGATCAAGCGCACCGCTGATTAAGAGGTTCTCAAGATCTGAGAATCTCAACAAGACCTCCGGCCTCACCGTCGGCTGCTGATTAACTGTAGGTGCCTGATCGGAAGGCTCACGGCGCGGAGTGTATGGGGGGCGCCCTTGCACCACATCCGCATCGTTATCATCCCCGCGTCCCGTCGGCCGTCCCGTCGTACCACCGCCGCCACGACCGCCAAATCCGCCGCCGCCAACGTTGAGAAGCGGACCGGTTGAGAAGTACACACCGACTTCTTCGTCGAATGTTTTGGTAACCGGTGAGTTTCGCGCCACGTTGTCAGTCCGGAAAACACCGCCCGGAGCAAACAGTTCGGTTGGCTCGGCGATCGAGACTCCGGAGACGATGCCGTACTCGATCGGGATTGCACAGGTTCCAGCAACGCAGATCAGCAGACCACCCTCCTCAACAAAGCGTTGAATATTGAGCATCCCTTGAAGCTCAATTCCGCCCCGAATGTTGTCCGTTTGATCTACGCCGCCAAGGTGGGGGAACCCAGGAAGCGGCTTCCACGGAATCGGTTCGCCTTCCTTGCTCACTCCATTGACAATGCTCTGAGCCGAGCCTCGGGTGGGTGAAAGCACGATCACGTCAAACCGATCTCGCAATCTCACCGTGTCGCGGAGGTCGTGCACCGATATGTATTCATAGGGCACTCCGGCCGACTCAAACGCGAGTCGGAACCAACCCTCGTCTTGAGTGCTTTGCCACGTGTGAACCAGCGCTGTGCGAACCGGAGATCGTCGAGGCTGCGGAATTTTAGCCGCCTCCATCCATCTGGCCGGTTCACCCGCACTCGTATGAGCGAGGATCTTCGCATCCGTTACTCGAACCGATTTGATGTCAAACAGGGGACCAAGCGTCCAGCCTGTGTCGTCGTAGGGTCGGGGGTCATCCGCGCGGTAGTACTGCTTATCAAGCAGCATGTCCGCCATCCGTGAATACGGCTGGTCCATCCGAATGACAAGGCTTCCCGCTTTCAACATTTCGCCATTGAACTCAAAGTCTGAGTTCAAATTTGCAACCTCGACCCCTTGCCGGTTCATCAGCGTTCGCATCTCCGAAAGATTCCATTCTCGTCCCGGCTTCGCCGACAAGACGTACGCCGCCGGTCCTTCCGCTTGGGCTTTGAGGATGCTTCGTTTCGACTTCAAGTAGTAGTTGCGAAGGAACTTCTCTCGATTCTCCGCAAGGTTATGCATCCCGAGAAGGATTCCGGATTGCATCAGATTGGTGTTGTTGCGCAAAGACCAGCGGACGGACGGGAAAGGCGGATTCGGGCGGTACCACGCTCGCTGTGATTGTGAGCCCACGGTACGAATTCCGGAGTCGGCACCCGCTCCAAAGGTTTCGTAAAACCGACCGATTGCGTTGTGTCCGTTCGCAATATAGAACGCGTAGTTGGGTGCCCAGCCATCATAAAAATCGTGTGTCCACACTCCTGGCACGCCGCGCCGGGTCATTTGATTGACCTCTTCGTACGCCATCATGTGCCACTCGTCAATGGTGATCGGGTCAAGCCACGCGTTGTATGGTCCGGTGCCTGTCGAAATGTAGAGATACGGCACCGACTCGTGCAAATCGTGGAGGACAGTTGGTTTGAACTCGAGCCAGGTTTGCATCAAGTACTTACTGAGGGCAAGTGACATCCCCATGTTGTCGCGGTTCGAATCGTGCGCGACGTAGTTTCCCCAATAGACCAAAGGAATCGCGGGCTTCTCCGGATTCTGCTTCCGATACATGTAGGTGTCCACATACCGATCACGACCATCCGGGTCAAGGGTTGGGGTCAGCATCACGACTGAGTTTCGTCGGATGTCTTGAATCATCGGCTCTTCGCTCACCGCGAGCCGATACGCCAGTTCCATCAGCATTTCCGGTGGCCCTGCTTCCGTACAGTGCATACCAGCGGTTGCGTAATAAATCGGTAAGCCTTCCTTGATCAGTGGCTCTGCTTTTTCGTCTGCCCCGGCAAGCATGGCCGCACTGGACAAGCGTCGGGGATCGCCCAGGATGCCATTGATCTCTTTGACCCGGTCTAAACGAGCCAGATTTGCTTCGTCAGAAATGATCGCCACGATCATGTCTCTGCCGTCTTCGCTCGTACCGATCTTACGCACGATTACCCGTTGCGATGCCGCATCGAGTTTCTGGTAGTAAGCGTAGAAATCCGCCGTATGGTGGAGGACATTCGGGGCACCGATGATTTCGCCGAAGTGCTGCAGCGGAGTCGGCACAGTTCGGCTCGCCGGCAGGTGATCTACCATCTCGGTCAGAAAGAATGTCTCTGTCGTGTATTCCTTGATCTTTGCTCCGTACGCCGCATCGTTTTGGGCAAGAGCAACGGAACCTACAGCGACACCGATCAGGGCCAACCAACGCATAGCCGAATCATGGCACAGGCGGGCACTAGACTACGCAAGCAAACTCATTCAAAGTCGACCACCGCTACTCCTCTGCTGGTAGTCCCCGTACCAACGGCTAAGATCGGCAAGCCGATCAGTGTTGATCCAATCCACCTTCGCTCTGAACTGGGTTTCCCACAAATTGGGCATATCCGGCGCGCCCCAAAATCGGAGTTTGCGGCCGTCTCCGTGCGCGTCCTTCACCATCTGATCCAGTTTCTCTTGCTGCTCAGCGGGCATCACACCAACCCCGAGCCACTGAAAGTGGGAGAACCACGACTCACTGACCCATGGCATCAACTCTTTCGAATACCCCTTTCCTAAATCGTTCCAACGACCGTCTAGCGCGGCAAATTTGCCACCGTCTTTGACAATCTCCTCCACCGGGCGATCTCCGCTGATAATGAAGCGGAAGTGTTCGGATTTCAGTTCGGGGTAGCGCGCAAGTTCGCGTTTCAACTCGGCATATGCCGCAACCCCATCCGCTTTGATGTCAACCAGGATCCAAAGCGGCCCTGCGTGTGAATAGTAAGGCTGTCCACCGAACTGCTTCGCACGTTCAGCCAGAGGTTTGAGATAAAGGCTCTCGATCGTTATTCCGGCCTCTAGACTCTCGCGGTCGTGACCCACTCGAAGTTCACCGTCCACGAGAAAGACATCTACCTCCACGCTCGCGAAGTACTTGGATAACGCATCGTGCAAGGGTCTTTCATGCAGATAATCGTTGTGCGCATGGGCAAACCAAAGCAACTCAGGTTCCACTTGTGTGACCGCGAAGATGAGCGCGGACAGAATCATCTCTCCAGTTTAGCTAACTTACCAGCCTTCACCATTTGGTGGTTTGATTTTGTGCAAGAATTGTTATTATATATTACATTTTCTACAAATCCGGTACAATAGATAACAGTATTTTTATGGAATGGACAACAACTTTACGCGGCTTCGATGAAGCCTTTCAAGCAGGCGGTAAACCCCGCGATCACTACTCACCGGTCATTGATTCCCTCGGTCGACTGACAAAACAGAAGATCAAGCAACGCGAAGACCTTGTCGGATTGGCCCTGCGCAATCAAGGCATCACGTTCAATGTGTACAGCGATCAAGAAGGCGAAGAAAAGGTCTTCCCTTTTGACTTTGTGCCTCGCATCATCCCCGGATTTGAGTGGAAGAAACTTGAAGAAGGATTGATCCAGAGAGTCACAGCACTTAATCTTTTTCTGCAAGACATTTACACTGAGCAGAACATTCTCAAAGAAGGCGTCATCCCTTACGACCTGATTTACACCCGAGGCGAGTTCCGCCGCGAATTGCTAGGGATCACTCCCCCAGGCGGTGTGTTTACCCACGTTGTGGGCACTGACCTCATTCGCGACGATAACGGCGACTACCTTGTTCTCGAAGATAACTGCCGTTGCCCAAGCGGTGTGAGTTATGTCGTTGAAAACCGCCAACTGATGCAACGGACTTTCCCTGAGTTGTTCACCAAGTACAAAGTTGCGCCAGTACGGAACTATCCCGACATGTTGCTCGAAGCCTTGGAACACTCGGGGCATAGTTTCGGCCCCCGAGGGCGTGTCGTAGTTCTCACGCCGGGCCGCGCCAACTCAGCGTACTTTGAGCACAGTTTCTTGGCTCGGGAGATGGGTGCTTTGCTTGTAGAAGGGCCCGACTTGATCGTTGAAGACAACATCGTGTTCGTCCGCACAACCGAGGGCCGACACCGAGTAGATGTCATCTACCGTCGAATTGATGACCCATTCCTGGATCCGCTTGTCTTCCTCCGTGACTCCATCCTGGGAGTCCCCGGAATCATCTCGGCTTATCGAGCCGGAAACGTCGCGATTGCCAACGCTCCAGGCGCGGGTGTCGCCGACGACAAGGCCGTCTACCCGTTCATACCGGATGCCATCAAGTTCTATATGGATGAGGAACCAATCATCGGCCAAGTGCCAACCTATATGGGGCTCCGGCCCGACGACCTGAAGTACATTCTTGACCATTTGGATGAACTCGTTGTGAAGACGACTGATGGTGCGGGCGGTTACGGAATGTTGATGGGCCCGATGAGTACCAAGGAAGAGCAAGAGGAGTTCCGAAAGCAAATTGTTGACGATCCGGGGCACTACATCGCTCAGCCCTTGATTCAACTCTCGGCGCACCCGACATATCTCGATGCCGAATACAAAGCTCGGAGAGTTGATCTACGGCCTTTCGCTCTGTACGGTGATCGGGTCAAGGTTCTACCGGGAGGGCTGACCCGAGTTGCCCTCCGGGAAGGTTCGTA
Source organism: Fimbriimonadaceae bacterium (assembly GCA_019638835.1). Taxonomy (GTDB): domain Bacteria; phylum Armatimonadota; class Fimbriimonadia; order Fimbriimonadales; family Fimbriimonadaceae; genus JAHBTC01. The sequence goes on along the minus strand of JAHBTC010000002.1, from coordinate 55,607 downwards.
CGTCGTGAACTCCAGCCAAGGCGGCGGTTCCAAAGACACCTGGGTCTTGGAGGACGAGTAAGTGTTATTGACTCGCGTCGCCCACTACCTCTACTGGATGGGGCGATACATTGAGCGCGCCGAAAATACCGGCCGCCAACTGCAGTTCACCTACGACATCTACCTCGAACTTTCGGGGATCGCCCCTAAAGACGCCCGCTCCGAATGGCGGCACTTCCTCAAAGTGTTTCCCGCCGGAGATGCTGCACCGATCTTGCCCCAGGCGAGAAGTTCTGTTCTCCTCGCGTTCGCAAATTCCTATCTCCTTGATCCAAAGAACGATGTCTCGGTGGTTTCAACTCTCGGAAAAGCAAGGGAGAATGCCCGAGCAGTGAATGAAACCCTTACCCGCGAGGTGTACGTAAGCATCAATGACACTTACCGCCGACTCAATAGCCTTTCATCGGTTGGATTCTCCGATGAAAGTGAAGCGATTGATTACGTCACCGAATTGAACCGCGACATCCAGAGCATGCTCGGTGCCATTGAACTCACACTCACCCGAGATCAGGGCTGGTGTTACCAAAAGCTGGGAGAAGCAATGGAGCGCACGAATCGAACGGTCGGTGTGATGGCCGCACGATTGCCTTCACTTATGAATGACGTAGAGGCAGACGCAGCACCGGTCCATTACGCGAAGTGGAGGAGTCTGTTGACCAACCTTGGCAGCTTGGAAAACTATCGCCAATTGAACGGCCCACGATTCACAGAGCAACAAGTCATAAGCTTCTTGCTGTTCAACGCTGGTGCTCCGAGGTCCGTCCTTTGCGGCCTCAAGCGAATGCAGGGGTATCTCAACCAATTGCCCAAAGAGAGTGCGGGGTTGAGTCTTGCTCGAAAGCTGATCGGAAAACTCGCAGCTCGGTTGGAATATGATCGAGACGAGATTCTGGAAATCTCTGATCTCACTCCCTTCCTGATGGAAGTGAGCACGAGCCTGAATCGGGCTCACGATGCCATCATCAACGCGGATACGGAATTCTAAACATGCTTCTGGAGATCGAACACAAGATTCATTTTGACTACAGCGACTTCATCAATGAATCATGGATGGAGTTGCGTGTCGAGCCCAAAGCAACTCCCGAGCAAACGCTTCGGAGTTACTTCCTTGCGATCGGACCACCGAGCACGGTCAACGCATTCACCGATTGGTTAGGCAACGTCGTGCATACATTCAGCATCGCCAAGTTCCATAACCGGATCGAAATCCTATCGCGTAGCATCGTAGATATCCATCGCCCGGAATACGATCCCTCGGCGTTTGCCGTGTATCCCGAAGCCGTAGATGGTCCGGAGCGAGACATGCTTCTGTTCGGCGGCCCAATTGAGAACTCGGAAGCACTTCAAGCGTTCAACGCCAAGATCCCCCAAAAAGCTGAGACGATCGGTGACATGATCCAAGAGATCAGCGAAGCAATGAAGTCGGAACTGAAGTATCTGCCGAATGTAACTCAGTACGACTCAAGCATTGATCACGCACTTGAGATAAAGGCTGGGGTTTGCCAGGACTTCGCTCAGATCATGATTGGCGTGCTCCGGTTGCGTGGCATTCCCGCCCGCTACGTGAACGGCTATCTTCACGTCGAAAAGACCGATGTGGCCGAGAGCCATGCGTGGGTGGAATTTTGGGTGCCGGGACGAGGGTGGTGCGCTTTTGATCCCACGAACCACATCTATCCCACGAATCACCACGTCGTTGTGGCTGTCGGACGGAACTACGACGATGTGCCACCCAATAAAGGGGTGTTCCGAGGATTTGCATCCGAAACCCTCACCGCAGAAGTGCGAACACGGGTAATCACTGAAGACGAGGTGCGTCCCATGCGCGATCAACTTGGGTCCATTGAGGTCCCCGTATATACGAAGGTACCGGCACGGGCAACCACATCTCTACAGGGGCAAGTCGTTGAACAGGCCCAACAACAACAGCAGCAGTGAGAACGATCTGGGGTTTTTGTCCTGTTTTTGCATGACATAACATTTTATTAACCCTGGGCAAGTAACTTGTCCTCGTCCGTGGAGGGGTCTCCCCTTGGCGGAGAGGACACGTATGAAGAAAATCGCACTCTCACTTCCTCTTCTCGCACTCGTCGCCACGAGTCATGCATTTGTAAGCACGCCATTTGAAGCTTTTGACAACGCAACGGTGCGCCCCACCGGTCCCCGAACCGGCAGTAGTGGCCGGGCATTCATGAACATTGAAGGGAGCGCAAACGGTGACTTCGCTTCGTTCGGCGTTGCCGATTTCGATGGATCCATGATTGACTTTGGTGGCAACCAAGTGGACGTGATCACGGGAATTACTATTACGCTCACCCAGTCCAACGCAGGCTTTACGCTTGATGGCCCCCTTAGCTTTTTCGTGACCAGCAATCTGCGCAGCATCGCGGACGGAGCGGACATCATCTACGATTTCCCAAACGGGGGTGAGAACGGCATTGGTGATCAACTCAATCCGATCGAGTTCCTTGGCTCCGGAACCTTTACCGAAGTAGCGACCGGCGAAGTGGATGAGTACACCTTCAACTCCCTGAGCGCGGGGGCTAGCGCAATGCTGACCGCGATGTATCTGGGTGACTCAAACGTTCGAATCGTAATCGCACCTGATGACCCGACAACCGCCGCCACTTATGCCGGATATTCGAACACCAACCCGTTGCTGATTGGTCCGCAACTCACCCTGACGGGCGAAGCGGTTCCGGAACCTGCCAGCATGGTTGCTCTCGGTCTCGGTGCTCTTGCATTGGTCCGACGACGACGCAACCGCGCGTAAGACGGATAATGTAACCCGTTCCCCGCTCGCAATTTGCCAGCGGGGTTTTTTCTGCTGACCTGCAAAAGAAAAGAAGCGAAGTCGTTGCCGTCTCCGTAGGGCAACGCTCCGCTTCCTCTCTTCAGACGAGTCTGCGTCTCAATGGTTCCAGCTACATCTTCGGGAGCAGAACCGAGTTCACCACATGGATCACACCATTCTTCTGCATCACATCGTAGGTGCTGATTGTTGACCAACCACCCATCTCATCCTTGAGGACGATGTTGGTCGGGCCATTCATGCTCGCCCAGAGTTTGTGCCCACTAAGAGTGGTGATCTCCGCCGTACCGCGTCCGTCCTTGATTGCCATCTTGATTCTCTCCGACGTCCAGGTGCCTTGGGCCACGTGCGAGGTCAAAACGCCGACCAGCATGTCCTTGCTTTCCGGCATCAGAAGTTTGCCAACGGTGCCATCGGGCAGGTTCTCAAACGCATCGTTTGTCGGGGCGAAGACCGTGAACGGGCCTTCACCCATCAGCGCTTCCGCGAGTCCGGCGGCTTTGACGGCAGCCACCAAAGTCGTGTGATCCTTGCTGTTTATGGCGTTCTCAACGATATTCTTGCTCGGAAGCATCGCCATGCCGCCGACCATCGGGTTGTCAACATTCATGCGGGCTTGACCGATTGCGAGCGTCGCTAATCCGGCCATTGCGACCGTCGCCATCAACAACGTGGCTGGGGTTTTGATCATTTTCATGTTCTCCTTCGTTTCTTGAAGCCTTTGCGGCTCTGCCCCTTCCAACGTATCGCGAACCCCCGGTTTCTGACACTGATCTGAATGGCAAATAATCTGTTGATGAACCGTGCCTAATCCTCAGAATCTTCGCTAGCCGGGCTCGGACGCAAACACCCGAATCGCTTCGCCGGTCTGTACCCGCCATAGGGCCGCGTAGAGCCCTCCCATGGCGATGAGTTCGTCGTGCGTTCCCGCTTCCGCAATCTGCCCGCGCTCCAACACCCAGATCCGGTCGCAGTCACGCACCGTAGAGAGCCGGTGAGCAATCATCACGGTCGTCCTCCCTACCGTTACATTGGCCAGCGAACGCTGGATCGCAGCCTCGGTCTCGTTGTCCACGGCAGATGTCGCCTCGTCAAGCACCAAGACCGCCGGGTCGCGCAAAATCGCACGCGCCAAGGAGATTCTTTGGCGCTGCCCACCAGAAAGACGCTGTCCGCGTTCGCCGACAATAGTGTCATAGCCATCCGCCAAATCCAGGATGAAGTCGTGCGCTTCGGCAGACCGCGCCGCGTTCTCAATCTCTTCTCGCGTTGCCCCCTGCCGACCGTAAGCGATGTTTTCGCTCACTGTGCCGTGGAAGAGAAACACGTCTTGGCTGACGTAACCCATTGCGCCGCGCAGTCCGGCATATGTCAACTCTCGCACATCAATTCCGTCTATCCGAACAACGCCCGATCGAGGATCGTGGAACCGAAGCAATAGCCGCACCAGTGTGGACTTGCCCGACCCTGTAGCCCCCACAATCGCGTGGGACTCACCTGAGGGTATCTCCATCGTGATGGAACGCAAGATGTCTGGGCCATTGCCGTACCCGAAAGTGACATCATCGAGCGAAACTTCTCCTCGCGCGGGCAGGGGCAGTGGAGAGACACCTTCTTTCATTACTGGGCTTACGTCGAGCAGGCCAAAGATGCGATGAGTAGAGGCCATTGCCCGTTGGTAGAGGTCGAGCGTTTCTCCGAGACGGGTGAGCGGCCACAGCAGGCGTTGCGTCATGAAGACGAGCACTGCGTAAATGCCCACCTCCATTCGATTGTTCAAAACGAGCCAGCCACCGATCACCAACGTACAAGTGAACCCCGCGAGAATCACCATTCGGATGAGCGGAACGAACGCCGACGAATACTTGATGGCGTCGCGATTGGCTACCCGATAATCCTCGGATACTTGGCTAATTCGCTTCGCTTCTCGTTCTTCAGCCGTGAACGCTTTGATTGTCTGGATGCCGCTGAGATTTGCATTGAGTGCCGCGCTCAGGTCGGCTACCGCTTCTCTCACCCGACCGTAGAGAGGTTGCAACCGCTTTTGATACGTTACGGAGCCTGCAACGATAATGGGAATGGGCAGGAATGCGAGCAACGTCAATAGCAACGAGCTCGCCGCAAACATCGCGCCTACAAGGATGATGTTCCAGAACACTTGAAGGATGCTCGCCGCCCCCCCATCCAGAAATCTCTCCAATTGGTTGATATCGTCGTTGAGGACACTCAGTAGGCCACCGCTGGTGTTATCTTCGAACCATGAGACCTCAAGGGATTGAACGTGCGAATACAACTGGTGTCGAATCTCGTGCTCCATCGTTTGGGCGAGATTTCGCCAAGTTACCGCACTGAGATAGCCGAACAACGACTCAAAGATCCAAGCAAACAAGTTCAATACAGCAAGTAGGATGAGTTGATTCCACTTGTCGGTGATGCCGAATTGGACAGCAACGAAAGAAGCCTGGCCCCGAACGATGACATCGAGTACCGCTCCGATCAGGATCTCCGGCACTACGTCCATCACTTTGCCGAAGGTCGTATATGTGACCGCAGCGATTACTTGCGGGCGGTGCGGTCCGGCATATCGCCACAACCGCTTCAGACCAGGGGTCGGGTCTTGCGGGATGACCCCGCTTCCGCCTGCTTCCAAACTCATCACTTCATCATGAACTACGCAGGATAGACGGTAAGGGTCACTCGCTGACCTGTGACGGCAGCGCGATGCTCACCCCAGGCTGAAGCGCGTTGCGGTCGACCGGACCTTCTATGCCTGCGACACTTCCTTGATGGGAATATTGCCAAACACTCCACCATCCCGACGCAAATCCCCAAGGTTTGATGTATGTCTCGCAGATCCATAACCGCCGGAATGGAACTCCGCGCAAGTATGCCGATGCGAAGTCGGGCACGGTGTAAACCATCGGCTCGACTCCATAGTGAGACTCGATCATCTCCATGAAGGTGAGCAATTCCTTTTGAAAGTCGCGAACGCTTGGACGAACCTCTGAGTTTCCGTGAAACTCCAGGTCCACGGCAGGGATGAGCATGCCTTGCTCTTTTGGAACGGTTGCAATGAAATGCTTGGCCTGGTCATGCCCTGGAGTCTTCAAGGTGAAGAAGTGGTACGCACCCACATGGAGTCCGGCGGCTCTTGCTTTCCGGCTATTGTCTGAATAGCGAGCATCCACCCAGTCCCCGCCCTCGGTTGCCTTTATATAAACAAAGTCGATTTCGTCATTCGCTACCGCAGTCCAATCAATCTCACCGTTGTGCGCTGATACATCAATTCCTTGAGTTTCGTACCGCTGACCAAAGTATCTTGCGTACGACCAGCGTCCCGAGAGCATCAGCCATGCAAACGCACAAACAACCCCGAGAACGATGCCAGCGAATCCGAGAAGGAGGCGTCTGGCAAATCGTTTTCGGGGTGAAACTGAACGGGCGATTTCGTTAGTCTATCGCCAAACCGTCAGGAACTCTTTGCCTCAAAGGAGATTCGTACGGTGACTTCGTTTCCGAGAGCCATCGCTCCGTTCGGCAACTTCTGGTCGTTACCCACCCCAAAGTCAAGGCGTTTGATGACAAATGGTTCGGCGATGACTCCCATCACCTTGCCGCCCTGCATCCCATCGACCGGCCCCATCACTTTGAATGGAATCGAAATCGATTTCGTTGTCTCCTTGATCGTCAGATTGCCGTCTACCACGTAGTGCTCGCCATCCTTGCGAACGCCCGTGCTCACAAACTTCATCGAAGGAAATTTCTCAACTTCGAAGAAGTCGGCCGTTCGAAGATGGTTGTCTCTGGCCGCCACTGCCGTGTCAACAGAGGCGACATCAACCGTGAACTCAACCGATGAGTTGGTCATGTCCGCTGAGTCAAGGTTTACCGTCCCGGTGAACTTGTTGAAGCGACCGTGTACTTGCGACAACCCGATATGCTGAATGTCGAAGCCAATGCTTGCGTGGTTTGGGTCAAGTACATAAGCAGTCGGTGCCGAATCTAATCGGAGCGGACTTGATGAGGCGACTGCGTTTCCGGGGTGGAATGCGATGACGGTTGCCGCAACAATCGGGGCGGTAGCGAAGAGGGCAAAGGCTTTTTTCATGTGTCTCCAAAGCAGTTGCAGATACAACTATCACCTACTACGCCACTTCCCGTTGCAAAAGGCTTGCCGTTGCCCCAAAGGGCCCGACTCTGCGCTGATGTAACCAGTCTACGCCACGTTTTCTTCACTATGGAGGCAAGGAAAGCAGGTGCTGAGAGGAGTCCTTGGATTGGTGTCGCAGGCGTTGTGGCCGTGTTCGCGGCCGGGGCCCTTGGCTCGCTGTTCACCGCGCCAAGCATTCAGGATGGATGGTATGGAAGCTTGGTCAAACCTCCACTCCAACCACCAAGCTTTTTGTTCGGAATTGTCTGGCCGATCCTTTATGTCTTGATCTCAGTTGCCTTCGTCCTGGCCTCTCGCGCCAACGACCACCTCAAATCCGTTGTTTTCCCCTTCGCGATTCAGGTGGTACTCAATGGGCTTTGGTCTATCGTGTTCTTCGGGGCTCGTTCACCAGTTGGTGGACTTTTCGTAATTCTTGGACTACTTACAAGCATTGTTTTCATGATGAGAGCGTTTCACAAAGCCGCTCCCGTCTCGGCCGGGTTGCTAACTCCGTACTTACTCTGGGTTTGCTTTGCCACGTATCTCAATGCGGGAATCGTTGTCTTGAACCGTTAGGGCAACCGAGAATATTCCACGACGGCAGATCCCCAATTTGCCAAACTGAACACATGACTTCGCTTCTGGCGGCGGCCCTCCTCGTTTCCACACAGTCCGCCAGTCTGCCTCCTGCCTTTCTCGATTCTCCAAGCCGGGTGACGGTCGCCTTAGAATCTGCCGGTGCGTTACCATCCGTTTCCGGAGTCACCGTCACTCTCGATGGCAATCCACTCGTCATCAACTCGGTAGCACCCGGCACTCCGGCGGCGCGACCGAGAGACCCGAACCGCGTCGTCCTCCCCGGCTCGATTCAGCGCGCTCTCGGCGGCAACGAGTGGGATCCCAACGGTGCCGTTACGGAAATGACCAAAACGGCCGATGGCCAGTATCGATTTGAGGCAACCTTTCCGGCTGGCGCCTGGGAGTACAAGGTTGCGAAGGGAGGTTCGTGGGATCAAAACTGGGGCCGCGACTTCATCTCGGGCGGCCCAAACATCCCTCTCGTCGTCGCGCGAGACGGTACGAACGTGAGATTCCTCGTCAACTTCAACGAAGGTTGGGTCCGAGACTCAATCAACCATCCTGACTTCGTGGATACCCCTACCACCGTTGCGGCACGACAGCCAGAACAATCCTCCGACTTATTGGATTCCGTGGTGATCACCCTCAATGAATCTCTTACGGCCAAAGCAATGACAGGGGACTTGCGCGTGTCGATAGGCGATGAGACCCGCCGCATCTATCTACGCGACGTACTCAACGATGGACAATTCCTTTATCCGCGCGAAGATCTCGGCGTGACGATTCGGCCCCAAAGTATGACCTTCAAAGTTTGGAGCCCTCCCTCGAAGTCTGCGACGCTCCTTTATGGTAACCCGCCTCGCCGAATCCCCATGACGCGAGGAACCGCAGGCGTTTGGTACGTTACGGTCAATGAAGTACCGAAATGGCAACCCTATCGGTTTGAGTTTAACTCTTATGGCGAGCGGCGGATCGCAAGCGATATCTACGGCAAGGCATCAACGAAAGATTCGATGACATCTGTGGTCGTGGATGTATCTCGGACGAATCCCGAGGTCTGGCCACCCAAGCCGCTTCCGTTTAGCGGCAAGGCAACCGACGCAGTCATTTACGAGTTCCACGTGCGTGATTTAACTGCTAGCCCCTCGTCTGGGGTGCCGGAACATCTTCGCGGAAAGTACCTCGGGCTCGCTCTATCCGGGACGACTTTGCCCGGAACAGATATCCCTACCGGTTTGGATTATCTGAAGTCGCTCGGCATTACTCACGCCCACCTGCTTCCGGTCCACGACTTCAATCCGGACCATTCGAACGACTACAACTGGGGCTACGAAACCACACAATTCAATGTGCCCGAAGAGCAATACGCGGTAGGAACTCACCCAACCGATCCAATTATTGAGTTCAAGACGGTCGTCGCATCGCTCGCAAGGAACGGCATTGGAACGGTGATGGACGTGGTCTACAACCATTCGGTGCCGTCCCAAGGCGAACGTTCCGCGTTTTGGCAATCGGTTCCCTACTTCTACTTCCGCACCAATGATCGGGGCGAGGTGCTGAATGAATCGGGTGTAGGCAACGCCCTTGCCGATGAACGCCCGATGGTCCGCAAATTCATTCGAGATTCACTCGTTTACTGGACTAAGGAGTATCAGGTCGCCGGATTCCGATTCGACCTACTTGGCATGCACACGCCAGAGTCTGTTGCCGACTGGGCGAGGGCGGTCCGGGCTGTCAATCCGGACGCGCTAATCTACGGTGAACCATGGACCGGGGGCGGTCCGCTCCGGTTCCCTAAAGGCTCCCAGGTCGGGCTCAATGTCGGGGTCTTCAATGACCACTTTCGAGGCACAGTGCGCGGGAATCTTGACGAACCTGGCCCGGGATTGATGAATGGCTCATTCGACGAGAACGGATTGAAGCGCGCTCTTTCCGGCTCAATCGATTACGCTGAAGGTGTCAAAGACTTCGCGGCCCAACCCGGCGAGTCCGTGAACTACGTCTCAGCCCATGACAACTTGACACTTATGGATCGGATCGGTCTCGAAGCGGATTCATATGATCAACGGATGGCCGCAGCGAGACTGGCGTTCTCCACGGTTCTGCTGAGCCAAGGGGTTCCGTTCATCGAAGGCGGAAGCGAGATGGGCCGCACAAAAGGCGGAAACCACAATAGTTATAACGGGGGCGACCTGATCAACCAATACAACTGGGAAGCCGCGCCTCGGTTTGCTGACATGACAAACTTCGTTCGGGGCCTCATTGACATTCGACGAGCCCACCCGGCGTTTCGAATGTCCGACGCCGAGCAAATCCGTCAGAACCTGAGATTCCCGGTCGCCGAACCGGGCTTGCTCGTAGTACGGATTGATGGTGCGTCCGTGGGCGATTCGTGGCGTGAGATCCTGATCCTCATCAACTCTGGTGAAGTAAGAGAGTTCGGTCTACCGGAGGGATCCTGGTCGATTGCCGTCATGAACGATCTTGCCCGCAACGGTTCCATTGGATCGGCAAACGGTCGCTGGGAACTACCAGGACACTCAGCGACCGTTTTGTACCGATAACGAGTTCAGTTACCGGACTTTGTCAGTGAGAACAGGTCATCCTCGCAGGCCTCGTCGAAGGAACAGTCTGCGGGGAGCAAGTCTCCCAAGTTCGGGCCGATGAAATCCTCGCCATTGAATCCATAACCGAATGCACCGGTACGCAGATTGGGCTTTCGGGCCGATGCGTGAGTATCTGCCCATACAAGGACGGCCATGCCGCCTCCGTGTCGCCCATGAACGGACGGGAAGTCAACAGATGGTGCTTCCAGATAGGTGTTCCCTTCAAGTTTTGGAGTAGCGAACTCCCAGTTGTTCAGGCGCGCCGCCGATCCAAACACGATCGTTTCGGATGTGCGCTCTATTTGGATTTCGTTGACCGCAACCGGTGTTTCTTCGTAGGTTGGAGGCGCATAGACTGACGGCGCGAGATATCCATAGTTGTAGCCGTATCCGGTCAATCCGATCGCGCTTCGGAAACTCGCGGGTTGAGTTGGATCGGCCTGAATCTGCGTGCTCTTCATGTATGGAAAGAGCAGTCCCTCTTTCTCGTCCAATTTCGCGCCATCAAAACGACCCCACCAATACTTGATCGCAGTTCCGTCAGGCACCGATGCCCTCATCAGGGTGTCGTCGTAATCTCCGGAGTACAGCGTCCAGGCAAGGCCAATCTGTTTGAGTTGGGCGAGAGATTGCGTCTTCTTGGCCGCCTGTTTGGCTTGCGCGAAAACGGGGAACAGAATCGCGGCGAGGATCGCGATAATTGCGATGACGACAAGGAGTTCAATCAGCGTAAACGCTGCGCTTCGTTTTTTCATCGGTAACCCTAATGGGCCACCGCTCTCGGGCAAATCCAGAACCGGTGACCAAGGGCCGATGCCTTGCTCCCGCCCCTGCCGATGCTCGTCGGCGATGACGTCAAATGTCTTTGCTTTTGAATCAAGCGGGCATTCGGGCTTGGAGTGTTTTCTCCCTTACCGTTGCGGCACAGCGCCGGAATTCGACCGGACTTCCCCCAGCTGCCCCAAAAAAATCTTGGGGCCCTGAATCGAGGGTCAGTATAGCGTCCTCTCGCCCCGATTGGGCATCAAGTCTGACCTATCCGTAAAAAATCTCTTACATCTCGCGCAACCCACTGGCCCCGTGAATTTGCGGACGTGTAACTTTGTATGGAAGACAAAATCCATCTCGAAACCAGACCCGACGGAACCGTGGTGGAACACCACGATGACCATGAAGACGCCAAGACGGGAGCCAAGATCGGCGGAGTCGGTGGCGCGGTCGTTGGAGGAGTAGCCGGCTCTGCGCTAGGTCCGGGCGGAACCGTTGTCGGAGCCGTTGTCGGTGGCCTGGCAGGTGCAGCCGCTTCCGGTGCCGCCGTTGATGCCGTAGACAAGCACGACGATGACGCGACGGTCTCGGGCGTGCGTAACGACCGGCTCGATCACGCGAAGGACAAGATTGCCGATAAGGCGAACGAGTTCCGTGAGCGTGTCGATCGCGCAATGGACACCAACAATACACCCGGCATTCAGACTGGCGGACACGCAGTTGACGGAACGCCTGATACCCGCGGTATCACCGAGAAGATCGCAGACGCTTTGACCGGCGACAAGATTGACGACAAGACCGGCAAGCGAATCGACGACTAAAACCTCTTTGCTCCGCAAAAGAAGCAACCTCCGACCAAGTTTGGTCGGGGGCTTCTTTTTTATCTGAAAGCGAGTCAGCGGACAACGAAAAACACCCGCCAGCCAAAGCCAGCGGGTGATCAGAGGAAATCAACGAAACTGAGTTATTTCTTAACTTCGAGTTCGTTAATGATCTTGTGCGGTGCCTTGTTTTCGTCAAGGATCTTCTGAGCGGTGGCCTCCGCCTTCGCCTTGAGTTCGGCCGTCATCACGTGACCCTTTAAGTACACCGCGTCTTTCGTCGTGTCCACGTCAATGGTGTTTCCATCTTCATTTAGGAACGGGTCGGCAACAAAGGCCGTCTTGATTTGCGGAGTGAGTTTCGCAGCGTCAACCGCTCCCTCTGTAGCTTGAGCAACCTCTTCGGCTCCTTCCTCAATTGCTTGTCCGGCGACTTCCGCTCCTTCCTTGACGGCTTGCGTGTTTTCTTGGGTGTCCTCGACCACGCCTTGGGCGGTGTCGTTACAGCCAATTACGAAGAGGCTGGTGGTTGCGACGAGAAATGCAAGGGCAATAGCGCGTTTCATCAACACCTATAACGTCAATTCGCAGAAAAACTGGGCCCCGCGAGGGACTGAGGACGGAATCGGCAGTTGTAAGTTGAGACATTGGCGCCCGAGCCTCATCGCACCTCGCTCGGTATCCTGAACTCAACATGTCCATCGGTACCTTCGCTTATCCCACTCCTGCGAACGAAACTGTCCTCAGTTATGCTCCTGGCTCACCGGAGCGATCGAAGCTCAAGCAGGCTCTCAAGGAGCTAAAAGCAAACCAAACTGACGCCCCGATGGTGATTGGCGGGAAGGACGTTTCGACCGGAGATCTGATTGACCTGAGACCACCCCACGAGCACGGTCATTTGCTGGGTCAGGCCCATCGCGGCAAGGCAACCCATGTTGAGCAGGCTATCGAAGCCGCCCTCAATGCCCGCGCACACTGGCAATCGCTGAGTTGGGAGAATCGAGCCCACATCTTTTTGAAGGCTGCCGACCTGCTCGCTACTAAGTACCGGTACCAAATCAACGGCACAACTATGCTCGGGCAGAGCAAGAACGCATTCCAGGCCGAGATTGATGCGGCTTGCGAACTCATCGACTTTCTCCGCTTCAATGTTCACTTCCTCAGCGAAATCTATCGGCAGCAACCCCAAAGTGCCCCCGGAATGCATAACCGGCTGGAGTGGCGACCGCTTGAAGGGTTTGTTCTCGCCGTCACGCCATTCAACTTTACGGCCATTGCCGGGAACCTACCGACCAGTGCCGCGATGTGCGGGAACGTGATTGTTTGGAAGCCCGCCAACACCCAAATTTATAGCGCCCAGATGTTCATGCGGGTGTTGCAGGAAGCCGGCCTGCCCGATGGCGTCATCAACCTTGTCTACGCGGACGGGCCCTTGATCGGCGACGTCTGCTTCAATCATCCCGATTTCGCGGGTGTCCACTTTACGGGATCAACCGGAGTGTTCAACACGATGTGGAAGACCATCGGCGCGAAGATGGCCGACTACCGCGCTTACCCACGCATCGTTGGAGAAACGGGCGGAAAGGACTTCGTTCTTGCCCACCCGAGTGCTGACCCCCAGGTCGTTGCGACCGCTCTTCTTCGCGGTGCCTTCGAATATCAAGGGCAAAAGTGTAGTGCGGCTTCCCGCACCTACATCCCGAAATCTATGGCAGATCAAGTGCGGGAAAGGTTGATCGAAGGCGTCAAATCGTTTCAGATGGGCTCGGTTGAAGACTTCGGGAACTTCGTCAACGCGGTAATTGATGAGCGTTCGTTCGACAAAATCAAGTCGTATCTTGACCAAGCCAAGTCAGACAGTGGAGTAAACGTACTGGTAGGCGGAGGTGCCGACAAATCGGTGGGATACTTTGTCGAACCTACGGTGCTTGAGGCCACCGACCCCAAGTACCGCACCATGTGCGAGGAGATCTTCGGTCCTGTACTCACGATGCACGTCTACGACGACGACAAGTGGGATGAGACTCTAACCCTCGTGGATACTACGTCGCCATACGCGCTCACGGGTGCCGTTATCTCACGCGATCGAGGGGCGGTCGAAGAGGCTACCAACCGTCTGCGTAATGCCGCCGGTAATTTCTACATCAACGACAAACCGACCGGAGCCGTTGTTGGACAGCAACCATTTGGTGGGGCGCGAGCCAGCGGAACAAATGATAAAGCCGGTTCGGCACTCAACCTCTACCGTTGGCTGAGCGCCCGAACCATAAAGGAAACATTCGTTCCCCCGGTGGACTATCGCTACCCGTTCTTGAGCAGCGAAGACTAAGCGAGTCCGGGGCATTTTCCGGCTACAATGGCGGTGATGTCCCGGATCAGCCGACGCGATCTTTTGCGCTCCGCCGTGGGAGCGACGATTGCTGCCCCATTGGTGGCGAACGCCCGCCCATTTTCGCGCCTCGCCGATGAGCGACCCCGCATCGCGATCATTGGGGTCGCGGGTCGGGGCGAAGCCCTCCTGAACCAAGCGAAAGATCTAGGACAGATCGTTGCCCTTTGTGACGTGGACAAGGGGTTCCTCGCAAAAGCCGCTTCTGCTTATCCGGATGCCTACCTCTATACGGATTACCGAGCCCTCTTGACCGAGCCTTCGGACTGGTTTGATGGGGTGACGATCGCAATCCCTGACCATAACCACGTCGTAGCGGCCGCCCTCGCCATGCGCGCCAAAAAGGCCGTTTATTGCGAGAAGCCACTCACGCGAACCATCGGTCAGGCTCGCTATCTGAAGGAGATGGCCCGCGTGACGGGAGTGCCTACCCAAATGGGGAACCAGGGCACCGCGAACGACAACCTCCGCCGCGCCGCGAACTACGTTCGGGAAGGCAACCTCGGGCGCATCCGCGAAGTCCATTGTTGGACAGACCGTGCCAAAGGCTGGTGGCCCCAAAGTGCTCCCCGTCCGGAAGGCAAACGCGCTCCCCTGAACCTTGATTGGCGCTGCTGGCTGGGCCCCGCACCGTACCGCCCGTACGCGGACGGCTACCACTCGTTTGCTTGGAGAGGTCGCCGAGATTTTGGCTCCGGTGCTCTCGGAGACATGGGTTGTCACGTCCTAAACCTGCTCTGGCACGCCCTTGATTTGGCCGCGCCGCATTTCGTGGAAGCCGAGTCCAGTCCCTCCCCGCTAGACACCTATCCCGACGAATCCACGATCCGATATCACTTCAATGACTTCGTGATGAGTTGGTACGACGGGGGGCGTAAGCCACCCGTCGTCGGCGACCTTGTCTACGGCGGCAACGGTGGGCTCATCATCGGCGAAAAAGACACACTGTATTACGAAGACGCATACGGTACGACCCCTCGATTGCTCAGCGGAAAGTCACTCGAAAGCGTTCCGTTTGTGAAGTCGCCGGGACACATGCAAGAGTGGACCGAAGCGATCCAAGGGGGGCCGATGCCGCGTAGCAACATCGTCCACACTTCGGGGGCACTTACGGAGTTCGTGTTACTCGGCAATGTGGCGATTCAGGCGGGAGGAAAGATGTCTTGGGATGCTCACGAGGGCCGTGCGATCGGTCGCCCAGATCTGGACGATTTCATTCGCCCGGTGCACACGAAGGGCTGGGAATTGCCGGAAATTCCGTATCGATTTAGTCGAGAAGCTTAGCCCACAGCCGGATCGAGAATTGAGAGCGTACACGCCGTAGCGTCCACCCGCGCCCGAATCCCTAAGGGCAGGATGTGGTTCGCAGTGACGTGACCGAATGGCAGGCCCGCAAAGCACGGTACACCGATTGCCTTCGCCCGATCTCGCCACACCTGACCAATCGTGAACTCGCTAGGGTCCACAAGTTCTGAACCCGGTCGCGCTCGAGGACGGAAGTTGCCGAACACCACTGCCGCCGCCTTATTCAGTCCCGCTAGGAGCAACTGGGTTAGCATCCGGTCTACGCGGTACGAGTCCTCGCCGATATCCTCCAAAACCACTACCGATCCCTCGAGATTCGCTGAGTACCGCGTACCGACCATCGCCGTCACCATCGAAAGATTGCCTCCGGTGAGCACTCCTTCGGCGCGCCCCGGCACCAGTTCCACGAGCGGATCGCCACCGGAGACCCTGGCGCATCCACCATACGGTTGATTCCGTGTGACCACCGGGAGAGTCGCGCGCGAATACTCGCTCCACGACGATTCGGCGCACGGACCGTGGAACGCTGCTACCCCTTCGGCCACGAATGCCAAATGTATGGCGGTGATGTCGCTGAACCCGATCAACACCTTCGGATCACGGCGCAATGCCTCATAATCCAACTGATCAAGAATTCGCATCGCCCCGTATCCTCCACGCAACGCAATGATGCCCCGGATGGATGGATCGCGGATCGCATCGTTCATGTCGCTTGCTCGTTGTTCATCGGTGCCCGCAAAGTATCCGTGGCGCGCGAGGATATTCCGGCTTGGTGCGGGTTCGAATCCCAATGAGCGAACTTTCGCCGCCGCCAGCGTTACGTGGGCTTGCCCACTTGCCTTGCCCGCCGGTGCCACGATCGCCACCTTGTCGCCCGGCGTCAACGCCTTTGGCAACCGGATTCGAGAGTCGGCAGGGGCAGATTGCCCCGACAAGGCTCCTGTGAGCCCTACCGCCGCGAGCCCACCAAGCACCTCGCGCCGTGAGATCACGTATGTTCTCCAGCCCGTTTCTCACGCTCCAGCCTACTCATTCGTCAGAATTGACGTTCATGAAGCATCTTCTGTGTCTGATCGCCCTGGGGAGTGTCACGTTTGCATTCGCGGCAGACCCGATGGTGCCCCAACCGCTTGAGCGGTTCGATGGACAAACGTGGTCCGGCATCACCCTCGGTCAGACAAGAGATGGCGACCTGAAAGCAAAGTTCCCGACTTCTGGTTCGCCCGTTCGTCCAGAAGCCCGCCGCATCGGTGTCACTGGACCCTTTGTGGTGGATGCACTTTTGGACGGGCGAGGTGAAAACGCTGTCGTTCGCGCCCTTCGCGTTGAGTTCAAAGAGGCGGGTCCAAACCACCGTACGATGTCGCTTTTGTACGACGAAGACCCTGTAACTCTCTTTGCGAAGGAGCGTTATTCTGATTGGAAGCTTATCGCTTTCCCACGCCGTGGCGTTTGGCTCTATACCGTAGGGGACGAGGCACCTCGAACTGCCTTCCTCTGTTCGGCCGAGAATCTCAAGGAGGTTCTTCAGGCAACCGATCGCAAGCCTTCTACGTTCTCGGAGATTCAAGACCCTGGCGACGGTTGGGACCGCACCGTTACCTTCTCCGACTACTACGTGGATGTGCGGATAGAGAACTCGGGCCGCCCCTCGGCATGTAATCGCGGCCTTGAGTACAGCATCGAATCGCAAATTGAGCGCCAGTTAGAGCGACTACGGGGAGTAGTTCGATACGGCAGTCACTCTCGGGGCATCATCCGTGTAACGATCATCGGCGGGCGATGGGACAACCAAGGGCGAGCGACGTTCAATGCGAGCGCAAGTGGCGAGTTCGATACTCCGTACGGTCGAATCAATGAGAGTAGTTCAACCGGAGAACGGATCAGTAGCGGATTCTCATACCGAATCGCTGACCTTGGCTTCACGGCGCTAGACCAATTGCTTCGCGACGTGAGAGGCAAGATCAACCGTCTTCGTCCACCTACTCCCGCCGAAATGGATGAGCGTGTCCTGCAAAGCATCTACGACACCATTACGCGACCTTAGAGGATAGTCTCGCACTCGTCATAATGCGAGGTGAGCCATAGATCGGCTTGCGTCCATGCCGGAACTACCTCCGACAGCCCTCGTTCAATACCGTGCGGTATTCGTGTCTGACTTTCATTTAGGCGCGGCATCCTCGCACGTGGAAGAGATCACGGACTTCTTGAAGCGGTTGCGGTGCGAGCACCTGTATTTGGTGGGCGACATCATGGACGTCTATTTCCGGTCTAAGTGGAACGAGAAGCACACCAAAGTGATCCGAACGGTGCTGGATCACGCGGCCCACGGCTGCGATGTTCACTACTGCCCCGGCAACCACGATCCATTCCTCCGGCAGGTCCTCGGGCTGGAATTTGGTCACTTCCTTGTCGATGAACTGTTCGTGCACGAGACACTTGACGGTCGCAGTTTCATGGTGACTCATGGCGACCTCTACGATGCCTCCGTTGCGAAGTCCGTAATCTTGCCGTTCATCGGCACCTGGCTTCACGAAGGTTTCACCGTCCTCAATCAGCGTATCAACGCTCGCAGAGCGAAGGCACAACGCCCACCGACCAACTTCGCACATGCGTTAAAGAAGATGGTAAAGCGCGTCACCCAACGCCTAACAAGTTTTGAGGACAACATCACCGAACACGCCAAAGACAACGGTTTTGACGGCGTCGTATGCGGACATATTCACGCACCGGCCCTTCGAAACGCGAACAACGGCATACTGTATATGAACTGCGGCGACTGGACCGACCACTGCACGTTCATTGCTGAACACATGGACGGCCGGGTTACGCTAGAGAAATGGGCGGACGTTAAGGCTTCCCTCGCCGAAGCCGCCCTCGCAACACCACGATGACCGACCGCCCCACCGAAGTTCGACCCATGAACTGGGTGGACGGCTACCTCAAACTTCGCGGATTCGAAAGGAACGGGAGATTCTACGAAGCGATCGGTATTCGCCGGTTCTATCTGTGGATCTCCAGCCTCGGAGATGCCGAAACGTTGCCGGATGCCCGTCACGAGGGGCCAGTAGCGGGCTACTTGATCCGAAGCGTCCGCAACGATGCGCGGTACTACGAGGTTGCCAACGCGGTAAGGCTCATGATGGCGTTGCCCCCCGCAACCTACCTGTTCATGCTCAAAGCGTGGTTCTCATTTGCGCTCATGGCGCACTTATCGCTTTACCTAATGGTCTCCATACTCACCGAGCGATATAAGCGAGCATTGACGGAAATTCAAGAGCCTGATGATTCGATCGAGCGACCTGAGGATCCCGATCCGCAAATGCCGAAGCATCACTTCTGGTTTTCACCGAAGAAGTGGGAGAAGCGGGAGTTCTATCGTTTTCTCGGCATGGAATGGGCGCAGGACCGCACGGTTGCATTTGTGAAGAAAGCGAGGGCAACCCACGACCCCCGGGAGCACGTTGAGCAGTTTGATCATCCGAGTTTGACGGAACTCATCCGGTTCGAAAAGGGAACGCGAGCCGCCGAGTTTGTCCATCTGACCGGGTTTGCGTACAGCTTGCCTCCGGCCTATTCGTTCATTGTCCACCAGCAATGGATTTGGGCATTCTATATGTTGGTGATCGCCTGGGGCGACCTGTGGCTTTCTCTCCTACAGCGATATCATCGTGTTCGGACTATGATTCTCCTCCGCAGATTTGGTGGTCGCCAATCATGAACATCGTAGTTCTGACCGCCAGCACGGGGAACGGACACACGAGTGCCGCCCGCGCCATCGCTGAAGAAGCCGAAGCCCGAGGGTTCCGTGCACCTGTGATTGATGTGCTGGACCACACTCCGAAAGCGTTTCGACGCTGGTTCAAGAATGGCTACGAAATGCTTGTTCGTCGGAGCCCGGAAACCTGGGGTTACCTCTACAAAAAGAGCGACAAGCCATCTCCTGAATACTACGTTCAGACTTTTCTTGACCAGTACTGCACGTTGCCCTTGGCTAAGTTGATGCGGGAAAACAAGCCGCAATGGGTCGTGACCACCCATTCGGTTGCCCAACCCCGATTGCGGGGCTTGCGAAAAACATACGGGTTCCAAACTGCAGTGGTTGTCACCGACCTTTACCCGCACAAGATGTGGCTCCGAGGTCGCCCAGACCTCTACTGCGTGCCCGGTGATTGGTCACAAGAGATCTTGGAACAACGCCTTCCGTGGAGCAAGGGAAGAATCGTTGTCTCAGGCATTCCCATTGCCCACGGTTTCGCGAACCCCATCGGCCGGGAGGAATCGAGAAAAGCGCTTGGATTCGGACCTGACGAAAACGTGATCCTGCTTCAGAGCGGTGGGATCGGAGGCGGCCCGATCATAGAGGCGGCCGAAGTATTGAGCAAGACCGGAGCAAAGGTAGCCGCTGTCTGTGGGCGGCACGAAGCCAAGCGCCAGCGCCTGCAGAAGCTTGGTCTTCCGGGAGTGATCCCTCTCGGACACGTCGAACACGAGAAGATGGCGCTCTACATGCAAGCGTGCGATTTTATGGTCGCCAAAGCGGGAGGACTGACCACCTGCGAGGCGCTTTCTTTAGGCACACCCTTTGTGGTGTTCATGCCGCTTCTCATCCCTGGTCAAGAAGAGGGAAACGCGGAGTTTTTGGAAAACTGTGGCGCCGGCATTCGTTGCTACGAGTTCGATGACCTTGCCGATACGGCGACGAAGCTTGTGGCCGACCCAACCATTCGGTTGACAATGAGTCAAGCCGCGAAGAAGCACGGCCAGCCACAAGCCGCAAAAATTATTGTGGATGCCTTAATTGATCGCGCTGGGCCGCCCGCCGAAACAAGAAGCAAGATGCTTCCGCGTAGCCGGGCTTCGGTTCGCTAAGGGTCGGTCCGGACGTCTCGCAAGAACTTGACGTGGCCATCGAGAAAGAGGCGGTTTCGACCACCAAAATGAACGGCGCGGCCCCGGAGGTTGAGCGGACTTGGACTCACGGTTCGGGGGAAGTAAGGCTCTACCGCAAGTTCAACGTCGGCGACTCCCGTTGGCACCCCGATAAATGGGTTGTTTTCGGCTATCAGATGTTCAGTCGCCAGTTCCGGTGATTTGCCCCAAAAGTTATCGCCGGGAATCGGATCATCGGGTCGATCGAAACGCCACATCCATCCCAATGCATTCTCGCCGTTTGACGTCTGTTGCTGCACCTGAACCGCGTCTCCAAATGCCGACTTAGTCGCCGGAAACGCAAACAACGTCCCCTTTGCGTACACACCCAGCACTTCCCTTGCCCATCCCGTTCGAGGGTCAGACGGGGGCCAGCCTGTCCAAGGCTTGTAGCCACCGGGAAGGTCCGTCTTCAAGTCTCGACGATCGGGCATCCGGTCATCATGATCTGAGAGGTAAAGGTACATCGCCACACCGATTTGCCGGAATTCGTTTGCGGACTCCGCCTTCTTTGCCGCCGCTTTGGCCCGCGAAAAAACAGGAAAGAGAATTGCTGCGAGGATCGCAATGATTGCGATCACAACAAGCAACTCAATCAATGTGAACGCAATTCTACGAGGTGCGTAGCGCGATACCTGAGAACGCCGAATCATCCGTCCGATACTTCACTATACGGGCAAATTGCGCCTGGGCTACGTTATGTTTAAGCGAAGGGGCCAAACTACAGGAGAGCGGGCAGCGTTTACGGGGCTATTGCGCCGGAGCGCTTGTTGGCTGACGGGCCTCTTGGTCTTTATGCTTGCGGCGCAAATCGCTTCTTGGAAACTCAGCCAAGACGCCCATTTTCAACGGCTTAAGGCACTTGAGACTACTTATGTTCAGGATCGAGTCTCTTCAGTCTCAAGTCTCGCCCTCAGTTTGACGGCACCGATGTCGCTCAAAGAAAGAGCCAATCGAGTTGCCGAAATCGAGATCAAACTCGCTTGGATACGGAAGCAAACGGACAATAACGTTGCCAATGGTGCGGTTCGAAATTTTGAAGCAACGATCAAAGGGCTCTCCAAAGATCCGAACTGGAAGACTGGCAAGCAACTTTCGAATGAGTCGAATTGGCAGGTGACATCCGCCGCAGCCAAGACATCATTCCAGTTTGCCAGTATGAGCCGGCGGGCAACGGAAGAAATGCGCCTTACCTCTGAGTCAATGAATCAGACACGGCTCTATCTGTTGCTCTTCTCTGTTGGCGCTTTCCTTTCTGGCTATATCCTGTTCCTTCATCCAACTGCGAAGAAGTTGCTGAAGTTCTATTTCCAGTTTGAAGAGGCACTCGGTCGAATCGAAACGCAACGCGCGGAACTTCAAACCCAAAACATCAAGTTACGCGAACAAACAGCCCTCGCAGAGGAACAGAAGCACGATCTCGAAGAGCTCTCCCGCCTTTACCGATCAAACGCCAATCAGTTCCAATCACTCTTTGCCGGCCTTCCCGTCGCGTGTTACGCGATGCGCAAGACAGGCGAGATCTATGAGTGGAACTCGGCATGTGAGAAGGTATTCGGTATCTCGGAGGCAGAAGCGCTTCGGAATACACCATGGGATGCTGTGCTTCGCGGAGAAGATGCAGAATTTGTACGTAGCCAGTTCAACAAGGCCCTTACTGGCAAGGCGGCCGGCGAAGCGGAAACACAGATCACTCGATTGGACGGTGAAAAGCGGTGGATCATCAATCAGTCCATCCCGATTACCGATATCTCGGGCAACGTAACCGGAGTTCTCACCGCTGCAGTTGACATTACCGAGCGGAAAGTCGCCGAAGTACAACTGAACGAGAGTCGCACCCTCGTTTCACGCATGATGGAATCGAGTCCGCAGATTGCCTACGTGCTCGATCTAGACACTTTCAACCTCTCTTACGCAAACAGTCAGATCAGCCGGCTAATCGGTATGTCAGCGCAAGAGATGTCGTGGCGCTCAACCAGTCTGAGGGAACTCGTGCATCCGGACGACGAGTCCTTGGTGACCGCGCACTACGAGGGCATTCAAAACAGCGAAGAGGAGCGAATCTTTGAAGTAGAGTTCCGTGTCCTTCATGTCTCCGGGAGCTATCGCTGGGTAAGGACTCGCGAAGTCGTCTTCCAACGCGACGATCAGGGTCGTGTTTCCCAGGTTGTCGGCTCGGCAGAAGACATCACTCAGCGTCGTGCCGACGAAGAGCGACTTCGTCTTCTCAGTGTTGTGGCCGAAAAGAACAGCAGTGCCATTGTCATTGCCGATCCACGCAGGCAAATCTTGTTCGCGAACCCCGCATACGGAGAGATCACGGGCTACGATATTCGCGAAGTCACCGGGCCCGACGGATTGATGCTCGAAAGCATTATCGTGCCCGGACAAGAGGGATGGGCGTCGTTTGATCACGCATTGCAGCGCGGAACACACGTAAAGGCAGACCTTCGAGCCGAGAAGAAGAATGGCGAGTTGTTCTGGCTATCGGTGAGTGTGACGCCCGTCCATACCTCCGATCACCAACTATCGCACTACGTTGCAATCTTGGACGATGTCACCTCGGTTCGCGAGGTTCAGAATGAGATCGCCACAAGCCGTGAGCGATTTGACTTCGCTTTACGGAATAGCCGGTCCGCCGCCTTTGACTGGGACATCGCGGCAAACCATCTTCAGCTATCCAGTGACATGGAGACGCTCTTTGGCTTCCTCCCCGGCGAAGCGTCCTCCAACTACGATGAGTGGCTGGATCGTGTTTTTGAACCAGATCGCGAGGCACTGCTTGAGCAGATCGAATCGGTTCGGAGCGGCACCAGTACATCCATCCACAACGAGCACCGTCTACGCGGCGACGATCAGTCTCTTGCCTGGACCCTCGTGACGGGTGAGGTGATCAAATCGGATGCCGACGATCAACCGAGGAGATTCATCGGTACGTTTACGGACATTGGTGCACGGAAAGACGCCGAGCAGAAACTGGCTGACAGCGAACAGCGCTGGAACTTCGCTCTCGAAGGTAGTGGAGCCGGAGTTTGGGACTGGAACATCGAATCGAAGTCCGTGTTCCTATCAAGGCAGTGGAAGAGCCTTCTCGGCTACTCTGACGCTGAGTTCCAAGACAGTTTCTCGGCTTGGGAGAGTTGCATTCACGAGGACGACAAATCACTTTGGCTCGAAGAGATCAAGAATCACCTCAGCGGCCGAACCGATATGTTGAGCATTGTTGTCCGCATGCGACATAAGTCGGGTGAATGGCGATGGTTCCACGATCGGGGCAAGGTTGTGGGTTCGACCGCTGAAGGACGTCCGACGCGAATGATCGGCTTGGTCACCGACATCACCGAGCAAAAGCTTGCCGCACTGAACCTTGAGGAAAGCGAAACTCGATTCCGGTCTGCAATCACCGCTTTGCGTGAAGGGTTCATCCTACAGGAACGTGATGGAAGAATTCGCATGGCCAACCCACAGGCAGCCGATATCACCGGCGTACCACTTGAGTTGCTCATTGACGGAAGAGAAGACTGCTTCCTCGATGGTGCTTTGGATGAACGCGGCGGACAATTCGCTCGCTCAGAATTCCCGACCATTCGTGCCCTGAATACCGGAGAGCCGACGGCAGATGTGCTCGTTGGGTTGAAGAATCAGGGCCCTGAACCGAAGTGGATTGAAATGAGTGCGGCACCCTTGTTCCGACCAGGGGATTCCGAGCCTTACGCTGCCGTTACCATCTTTGCCGACGTCACAGAGCGCCGCATCATGGAAGAACAAATGTTCAAGCACTTGGTGCAACTGCAAGAAACGCAAAACGATCTTGAATGCAAGCAAGAGGAATTGCTGAATCAGCAGATGGAACTGCAACGAGCCAATGAACGGCTCAACGAACTCGCGACTACCGACGGGTTGACCGGTCTCATGAATCACCGGCACTTCCAAGAGACCCTTGAGAAAGCGATGGAGGCAAGTCGAGCCGCTAATCAGCCGCTTAGCCTCGCGCTTATTGACGTAGATCACTTCAAGAAGTTCAACGATACATTTGGCCACTTGGAGGGCGACGAAGTGCTTCGCTCCGTGGCGAAGATCCTCTCCGCTGCCATCGGAGAGAAAGGAGTCGTTGCCCGATATGGAGGTGAGGAGTTCATCGTCCTCTTACCTGGCCTGAAGCCCGAGACAGCTGTGAAAGCGGTCGAAAAGGCAAGGCTGGCGATAGCCAAGAATCACTGGACTCACCGCGAAATCACCGTGAGTATTGGCGTGGCAACCTTGCTCGATACCGAGACGACCCGAACCGAGTTTGCGAACCGCGCAGATATGGCCCTGTATCGGTCGAAAGAGAGCGGCCGTAATCAGGTCACGCACGCCAAAGACATGGATCTTGGTCAAGCCGCCTAAACTACTACGGAAGCCAAAGAACTGAACCCGAGGAGTGCGTTTGCTCCCCGGGTTCTCCGTTCTAGAAGGTCGTAAGCGCCAAAGCGCAGCCAGAGATCCTGGGAAATTTGAGGAGTGATCTCGCCTTACGCGGCCTTCTTATCTTCCAATCCTGCCGTTCTCAGTGTGTCAAGGATCGAAGTTGATTCGTCTTCGGAAGGCGTCCAGTTAGCGCAACGCGAAGCCAAGGACGCAATGGCGTTCGCAGCAGGAGACTTCGGAGCAGCGGTGAGCAACGGCTCACGCTGACGTACCGCCTTCAGTACGGCAGGGTCAACGGGAATCGATCCCCATTCTTCCGTCTGAACGGAATACTCTCCCGCAACCGCTTGTCGAAAGCGACGCAAGAGGTCGCTTGCTATGGCAGTACGCGGCGCCATGTTGAGACAGACTTTCCAGTCCGCCAGTACATCTGCGCCCTCCACCGCTGCGATCAGCCGAAAGCCATCGGCAAGGCTCGTCGGCTCGGGTGAGATCACGAGCAAAGAGACTTGCGCGAAGGAAGCGAACATCACCGTTAGCGGACTGAGTCCGCTTGGCGTATCCAAGATCACAAATTCATGAGGAGCCTGAGAGACAATTCGACCAAGGTGGCTGCTTAGAACCAGAGGATCAAGCGTTGCCGACTCCTGAAAAGGTTCGGTACCCGCGATCACGTCTAGGTTCTCTCTGGGGCTGACTGAGTTCTCCTTCCATCCCGTCTCGGTGCGAATTGCATGGACGAGAGATCCCACCGGCTCAACCCCGAGCAGGATGTCTTGGTTCGCTAGGCCCGTATCGGCGTCGATCAACAGGGTCGACTTTCCTGCGCAAGCCAGAGCCCAAGCTAGATTTGCGGCCACGACGGACTTGCCGGTCCCTCCCTTGCCACTTGTCACTGAAATGATGCGCGTGCTCACAATACTCCCGAATGGTTAGGCGACCGGAACCTTGCCATCTTTGTAAATCGCTCGTAGTAGTTCCAGAATTTCAACCATCGGGCGGGGTTCGGTAGCAACCGAAGAACCAAGATGAGATTCGATATTGCTGATTGCCACCGGATCGATGGGTTCAGCGACCGCTAGAACAAGCGTATCTCCATCTTTTCGCACGGGTACCGCGAGGGCAGCCAAAGCGAGGACTGCCGGGACAGAAGCGACAAGTGTCTCATCAAACGTTACAGGCTGATTCGCGTCGTTGCCTTCCGAGTTGCCACCTTCGATAACGGTCAGTTGCGACTCTTCGTCCCCTTCTTCCCCATCGATATCTTCCGCTCGGCTCTCGGCTTCGGAAAGCATCGCAAGCAACTCATCCTCGCTGAGTACGGTGCCACCTTCTGCCGGCGGGACAACAGCCTCTGTTGGAGTGCGGCTCTCTAACATCGCGCTGATATTGACAGACTCGTTTTCGGGCTCTAGTTCGGAACTCACTCCGGTTATAGGCTCACTTTCTGCCCGCAATGCCTGGGCAGCTTCTACGCTCGCCTCGGAGGAAACTTCTGCCGGTTCATCGGTGAACGACTCCAAGACACTGCCAAGTTCGTTTTCCGAGAGATTCAATAAGGCAGACTCCTCGGTGGGCAGTTCAAGCGCGACACCTTCTTGCTCGTCTTTAGCCTCCGATTCAGACGTGGAATCGACTGGATCTGGGAGTTGATTCGCGATCATCTCCGCCATAAGATTGCTATCCAACATCTCCGCCACGTCGTCAGTGGGTTCGGAATCGTTCGAAGGCTCCTCGCGAGCCGTGAAAGCATCGGTGAAGTGTGTCTCGGCTGCCTCGCTCAAGAGTTGAATCTCTGACTCAATCTCGTCACAGGTAGTTCGCAGTTGGCTTAGGAGTAAACGCAAGCGATCAAATCGAGGCGAGTCGGGCGCGCATTCGGTGAGTTCAGGTAATTCCATCGACACTCTTCCTCCATGGAATTTTCGGCAGACCTCATGCGGTTTCTTAGGGTTTGCCTATTCGTTGTCCTTTGAATTCTCGGCGGACGCCCCTTTGCGCCGCTTAATCAACTCGGCGCCCAGACTTCCAGATAGATTTGAGGCTGGAGATGGGGGTACGACGGCTGCTGGCTCCTTCCCTGCCGTATCCGAATTCTCATTTGGTGACACGTAGATTCGCGCAACGGGTGCATCGTCCGGTCGCTTGGGTAAGCGATCCTTTGCGGCGCGCAATCGCTCAATCCTCGTGTCCGCACTTGATTCTGGTTCCTCACGCCGGAATCGGGCGAAAATCTGCGCCCACGGAACAGTGAGCCTCCGTACCGCGATGTCAATGGGAAACAGAGCAAGCGCAAACGCCACAAACCAAGCCCAGATGTCGCGGACACTTTCGCCGGGCCTTGACCGGGGCCGAAGCGCATCTTCGGGAGCATCAAGCGATTGCCCCTCGGCAACCTCTAACACGCGCGCTAAGAGAGCGGTATTGGTTGTCATCGAACGGTATTCCGGCGGATAAGGCACGCTGAAACCCGATGTCGCCACCCTGGGAGACTCGCTACTACCTTCTTTGACCGTGACGAGATAACTTCCGATATCGCCGCTTGCCACTTGCGCCTCGTAAACCCCCGGCGCGGTTTGGTCAAGAGTCACTTCGACCGGCTTTCCGTCTGGGCCGCTTACGTTGACATCGCTTGGCTGTAACTGAATGGGATTGCCTGCGTTGTCGGTAGCCGTAATCTCAACGCGCGACTGAGGGCCATCCTGCCGGACCCGCATTGCATAGTTGTTACTCGTCCCTCGACGAACGACATTCCGCGCGAGTTGGCTCCAGAAACTTCCAAAGCCGTCCCAACCCACCCAGCGACGCGCCCATTTGCTTTGGGCGTCGCTCATAAACGCGTAACTCGTGCCGAGACCGTATTGCCATTGGGCCAGGATGGGGTCATCTTTGGGGGAAGCCAATGACACGCGAGCGAGCGGTCGCGCGTCTGCGAGGCAATAGGCAAGCAGGGCTGGCATCTCGCTGATGCCGTTGAGAGCCTCGTCTCCGCCGACCTGCTTGGGAACGAATACTGCCTCTTCTATGGCAGATCGAGACATCATCGCAACGTCCTGAGTAAAAATGGCGGGCAGCTTCCCCGCTTTAGTCACCAGATAGAAATTTCCACCACCTGCCTTCGCAAGTTGCTGCAGAAATGAAACGTCCTTGCCATCTCCGATCGCAACGACCGAAGTGGTGATCTTATCGGCGCGCATTTTTTGGGCGATCTCCAAACTCGTGCCATGGGAATCGGCGTCGCTACCGTCGGCGAGCAAAATCAAGTGACGAACCTTCGTGTTTTGTTTTGCCAGTTCTTCCGCTGCGAACTGCATGGACGGCTCGACATAGATGCCGCCGCCACCAGGTCGAATCGTCCGGATGTTTCGGATCACCTCATCCTTGTCTTTGAGTTCGACAATCGGCGCGACAAGTTCGATACGATCTGTGCTTCCGGCAACTCCCAACCGATCCACCGGTGCGAGGAGGCGCGTCGAGTCCTCGGCAGCTTTTGCTGCCAACTGCAACTTGACAACCCCGTCTTCCGTGGCCGACATCGAGCCGCTGGCATCAATCACGATGAGGATGGACGTACTGGGGAATGTCTTCCTTTGGCGGACATCCATGGAGATCGGAAGCGCTTCTTCGATCGGCGTTCGGTACCAACCCCCAGGGAGGAAACTATTCTCTCCCCCCACCATCACAAGGCCGATGCCCGTCTCACGGACCGCCCCCCGTAGCAACTCCATGGACCGCGTCTCCCAGTACTTCGCGTTCGTGTCGTTGAGGATCACCGCGTCGTAGGCTTGCAATTCCTCGGAGCGGACTGGGATACCCTCCGGCCCGCGAACTGTTACCGCCAGCCCACTGGCGCGAAGCGCAGTCCCCAACTCGCCGGGAGTTTCTGGGCTCTGCAACACTAATACTCGCGATCGGTCTCGAACCGCCACGAAACCCGCACCCAAGTTGTTCCGAACATCGGCGTCTTCCGTAGGTTCCAGAGTTACGCGGTACCGTAAGAAGCCCGGCTCGGTGATTCGTTGATCAAAAACAAAGCGGCTTCGGCCCTCCCGGAGGTCAACTTGTGCGCGATCTACAACTGTGCCGTTACGGTCAAGGGTTAGGATGGCTTTCTGAGCCACTGTAGACTCTACTTCGACGGCTACACCAAATGGTTCATCCGCTTGTCGTTCGCTCGGTACATCAACTTGAACGATCCAAGCTTCGGCGGTACCTTGACGTGTACCAAGCGGAACGGTGTCCACTTGGATCTCCTGACTCGAAGCGACCCGCGCCGCTTGGATGGCGTCGCCGGCCGTCTCATTTCCATCCGTAAGCAGCACCATTCGACGGGATCGACCCTCAGGATAAAGCGCCGACCCTAATCGAATTGCCGCCGATAAGTCCGAAGCGTTCCCCTTTACTTCTGCACTGAAGGTACCGACCGACCGCTTTCCGGCAGGCAAGGACTCAATCGTGGGCCGACCGCCAAAGGTTACGACTGCGGCCAAGTCATCCGGACCAAGCCGGTTTACGGCATCGCGGACGAACTGCTCTGCGCGGCGGCGATCGGTCTCAGGGATACTGTCCGAGCGATCGACGACAAACACCACGGTTTGCCCTCGGTTTGGCTGCCTCCACTGAGGGCCCGCAAGGGCAACGCAAATGGCAATCAAGCCCATCGTTCGCAAGATGAAAGCCCAACGCTTTCTTCCGGCGGCAAGGCCACCTACACGACGCCAAGACCAAGCCAATGCCAACCCAAGGATGGGGAGCAGAAGCAGATACATGGGGGCCAAGAAACGCATGCGCTATGACCTCCGGGCGTACAACCACCACTCCAAACCGAACACGCCCAGCAATGCGAGGAGAACCCATCGCCATGCTTCGCTCCAACGCGTTAACTGCCCGGAAGCGTTCACTGCCGACGCGCCCAAATTCAACTCACGGCGAGGCTGAATAAGCGATTCAGTGCTGTCGGCGAGATTCACATGGATTGAAATCTTACGATCGCCTAACTCAAGTTGGGACTCACCAACCCTTTTGAGACTACTCACGACAAATCGACCGTCCGTCTCCTCAAGTTCCGTCGCGTCTTGCCCCGAAACTAACCTTGCGGTGGAACCCTCAGGAGCCGGAAGAGAGAACGACCTCCCGGCCGGAATCACGATTTGGTCTTGAACGGTCTCACCCGCTAATCCATCCAATACATTTGCAATGAAAATGGGGAATGCGGGGCGCAGAGGCATGTCGCTCTGCATCGTCCCGAAAGCAACCTGGATCACAGTCTGGGATCCCTCGGTAATCACTACTGCGGGGCCGGACTCAAAGCGAGCTAAAACCCGGCTCGTGGGCGCAGGAGTCAACGCCAGAGCACGTCCGACATAGAGGCCATTCCAATCTACTCCGGCGGTGAAGGGGCTCGACTCCGAACCACTCCATACGGGAGTCTCCTTGACGGCACCGACCTTTGCGGGCAAGGCACCACTTGCGCCAAATGCGAGCACCCCTTTTGCTTTGACGGGAACCGCCGTCCCGGCGTCAAACACCACGATGTCGTAGATCCCTGCTCCGGGTGTCTCTGCTCTCTCTTGATCCGGCACCGCAGGGGCCATGTCAAGGGTTACGCGAGGGTCAAGAGCGATCGCCCTCTCTAGGAAGAGATTCCCCGTTGAGACAAGTAACACGCGAAGTTGCTGCGAGTCGGCGGCGAGGGCAGCCCGATGATTGTCGGCCCGAAAATCATCTTCATCGGCGAGGTCGGCGGTGAAGAGCGTCGCGTCGGGCGGCACCGAAACGGTTTGGGGCCACTCTTCACCTGGCGAGAGTTCTTTGAAAGACGCATCCACCACCTGGTTATCTGCCCGCATTGTGAGTTGCGCTCGCATGGGCTCGGTACCCACATTTTTCACCCGAGCGAAGAGCAATTGACCCCGAGCAGTACGAGTCGAGCCGAGTGCCTGAATCGCAAGGTTCTTGTTGCGTTCACCGACAAGTTGCACTTCGACTTTTGCCTGCCCAGGAGCAAAGTCTTCCACCGCTCCAAAAACGCCGTCGGTGAAGACAATGATTCGTCCGCCAGCCTGCTGATTCACCAACTCGGCGGCAAGCCTAAGCGATTCTCCCATGTCACTTGCCGCGTCGGTTGTGCTCACTGTTTCGAGCGCACGGCGTTGTGCGGCCGGGTCACTGCTCATCGGAAAGACAACGCGAGGCGTCGCCCCGGCTTCAATGAGAGCCACGGGTGCGCCGGGCTCAGCCGAATCAATCAGCGATCCGATGCGTGAGGTCGCTTCGGCAAAGCGAGAAGGGGCCACATCGGTTGCTCCCATACTCGCGCTTGAATCAAGAATGATGACCGTTGCGCCACCGCCCAGACCGCTTTGGCGAGATTGTGGTCGCATCAAGGCCGCGACCAGTAGAAGCGCGGCAAGGATCTGGACCATCATCAGCCAGTTGAACTTGAGCTTTTGGAAAGGAGCGTTCGCTCGAATCTCTTCGGTCCTCGCCGGCCAAAGGAAGGTTGCGGGAACGATCAAATCGCGCCTCAACATCCGGAGAATGTAGAGCAAGACGATGATTCCGACGGCGGGAATCGCCCATAGGGCTGCTCCTGGATTCAACCAACTCACGCCACCCACCCCTCTTTACGCAGGGCCCGGTGGATCACGCTCTCCAATGGCGTATCGCTAGCCGTGTGAGCGAATCGACCTCCGCCGCGAACGCAAGCGTCCCGAAGCGATTTCAGGTGGACATCTAGATTGTTGAGATACTCCTCGACGACAGAGCGATTTGCCGTTACTTCCACCGCCTCGTTGGACTCAGCATCTAGAAGTTTCAACTCACCTTCAAGGTCGGGTTCCAACTCATTGCGTGAAAGCACGGTCAGGAGCCAAGGCTCGTGTCCTCTGGACGCAACGGCGCGGAGTGCTTCGGGGAATTCGGGATCAAGACCATCACTGAGAATGACGACGACTCCGGGTGGCAAATCTACCCGCGCAAACTGTCGAAGCGACTCAGAGACACTTGATTTCTGTTGCCTTGGGTATGAGTTGATTTGTGCCATCACCCGCCCGAAGTTCGCCATCCCACGATAAAGCGGTACTGTCTTCGCAGTAGATCCAAGGGGGTATGGACGAACAGCGTCCCCAGTCGCGAGCGCTACCATTGCTACGGCTGCCGCGAGTTTTCGGGCCAACACATACTTCGCGGGCTCACCGAAATCAAGAGATGCAGTCGTGTCCACCAAAAGGTAAACCGAGAGATCTTCTTCGTCCTGATAGGTTTTCACGACCGGCTGACCTAACCTTGCAAGGACGTTCCAGTCAAGGTGGCGTAAATCGTCACCTTCCACGTAGTCTCGGTGATCCGCGAACTCAAGACTAATCCCTTTTCGTTTCGTGATCCGCTCACCCCGGTGGTGCCCTGTCCGCGTTCGGCGAGGGACAAGGCGTAATCCTTGCACCGAACGAAGTTCTGCGGGGGAGAGGGTTACCGACACGATCGGTTTGTCCCCTTAGGCGTGGATCGGGTCCTTATCTGCGAGATCGGCCTGCAACAGTACGTGACGAACGATCCGGTCGGTGTTCAATCCGTCCGCTTCCGCTTCAAAGTTCAATAGAATTCGGTGTCGCAGCGCCGGCATCGCCGCTCGCTTCAAGTCGTCCTTGGATACGTTGTAGCGACCGTCCATCAAGGCGTAAACCTTTGCCGTGGTGACGATGGCTTGCGCCCCGCGAGGAGACGAACCATAGCGAACGTACTTCTTAGTCTCATCTGGAGCCTCTTTGGATTCGGGATGAGTCGCCAAGATCAGAGTCAGGGCGTATTGCAATACGTCGTCGGCAACCGGAACCTCCTTCACAACTTCTCGCAGTTGCAATACGTCTTCGCGCGAAGCGACTTGACTCGCTGAACTCGTGGCCGTTCCCGTGGTTCGACGCACGACCTCGGCGAGCCCTCCACGATCAAGGAATGGCACCGTGACTTTGAGCAAGAAACGGTCAAGTTGGGCCTCCGGTAGCGGATAAGTACCTTCTTGCTCCACCGGGTTCTGTGTGGCCATGACAAGAAACGGCTCATCCAGAGTATGCATGTGACCGCCCACCGTGATAGATCGTTCCTGCATTGCCTCCAGCATTGCACTTTGCGTTTTTGGCGTTGCCCGGTTGATTTCGTCAGCGAGCACGAGATTCGCGAAGATTGGGCCGGGACGGAACTCGAATCGGCGACCACCCGCATCGTCGCTCGCTAATACGTTTGTTCCGGTCACATCGGCAGGCATCAGGTCAGGCGTGAATTGGATTCGGCGGACTTCCAGTCCAAGACATTCACCGAGAGTCTTGACCAAAAGGGTCTTGCCAAGTCCCGGCATCCCCTCGAGCAGAATGTGGCCATTGGCGGCTAATCCCACTAGGACTCCTTCAACGACCTCGTCCTGCCCGACGATGACTTTCGCAATCTCAGTCCGAACTTTGCTGACGGTATTACGGAACCACTCCGCTGCTTCTTGACCCTTCATTTCTTCCCTTGAATCGAGTCGTAATACTCGCGAATTCGGTCCCGTCGCTCCTTGGGCAAACGGTTCCCAGTCGTCGAGCGCTCTGCTTCTCGGCGGTATTGAGGCAAGACCTGCTGATACGGCACTCTGCTCGGTCCGTTGTTCTGCGCGGGTGCCCGCACCTCAACGTAGTCTTCATTTGCATCGGACTCGCGGCGTTCACCCCGAATACCCGTGCGGACAGTCGTGCCACCCGGTTCCCACGGCATTGTGTCGCGGGTGATATTCCCTCGCAAATCGCCAGTTTGGTTGTCATTCCCTTCCCGAGCGCTTTGCATCGCGTCCCGCATTGCTTGTTGCCCAAGGGCTTGCATCATCTGCTGGGCCGCCTGCAAATTGCCGGTACCCGCCTGCATCTGTTCCATGGCCTGCTGCATCTGTTGCCGGAACTGCTCACGCAGTTGCGGGTCGTTCATCCCG
Source organism: Fimbriimonadaceae bacterium (assembly GCA_019638835.1). GTDB lineage: Bacteria > Armatimonadota > Fimbriimonadia > Fimbriimonadales > Fimbriimonadaceae > JAHBTC01. Next base: position 21,834 of record JAHBTC010000002.1, on the reverse strand, counting down.
CTCGCTGCTTGTTCAATCTGCTGCTGCAACTGCTCTTGTTGTTGCTGAGACATGCCTTGTCCTTCTTGTAGGTTTTGTTGGGCTTCACGCATTCCCTGCATCGCCTCCGCCACGCGTTGCATTTGGTCAGACTGCATCGCTTGTTGGAGTGCCTGCCTCACATCTTGATTCGCCGCCAGTGACTCCATCAGTTGCTGCATCTGTTGCATCTGCTGTTGGGCTTGTTGCATTTGCTCAGGGGTCATCTGTTGCTCCAACTGCTGTTGCAACTGCTCCATCTGTTCCTGATTCAGGGTGTTGTTCTCAAGTGCCTGCTGCAACATTTCAGACATTGCTTGCATCTGTTCCGGAGACATTGATTGCTGAGCCATCTGCTGAAGGGCCTGTTGCATCTCTTGACTCATGTTTGGTGCGAGTTCCTGAAGTCGTTGAGCGAGGTCAGCCATCTGCTCGGCTGATTGACCCGGTTGCTGCATCTGTTCGAGGGTCTGTCTTGCCTCGGGACTAAGCTTTAGATCCTCAACCTGCTGTTCCAACTGCTGTCGTTGCGTGGAGTCCATTGCACCTTCGTTCATGCGTGCCTGCAACTCGTTCATCTGGTTCTGGAGACTTTGACGAACCTGTTCCGTTTGCTCCCGATTCATCCCCATCAGGTTTTGGTCGGCATTCTGCATCCCCGCCGCCCGCAATGTTGCCGGATCGAACGTACTGACCGGATTCTCAAACTCTTCCGCGTCCACCAAACGGTTAAGGAGCTCTCGCTGCTCTGAACTAAGGTCCATTTTGCGAGCCTGGTCTTCTCGGAGCCCAGCTTCCTTGAACGCCCGTTGCTGGGCTTGCTGGGCCGCGTTCTCAGCATTGTCAAGGTGAGTACCGGCAACTGAAGCCCGCTCTTTCGCTGCGTCTTCCGCCTTTTGGGCGAGTTTGTCCGCTTCTTTGAGCGCGTCTTCGCGACTAATCTTCCCTTTTTCAAGCTTCTCGGCGAGCGAAGCCATCCCAGCGGCGAGTTGCTCTTCGATCTTCGTCGGCGGTAACTGCGCGGAACGGTTCATAAGTTCCCGTTCAATACGGCGCACTTGGACTGCTGAACTTGCGAGGTCCGCCTTTTGCTCAAGTTGGCTACCGAGACGACCGACCCCCGTCATCGCCATGACTTGGAATGACATCGCAATTACTGTCGCAATTACCCAAATGGTATGCGTCCGGCTCCATCGGAATGGATAGACCCCCTTCGGATGAACCGATTGGGCGGCTCGATCAGCGTCACGCCGCTGTGCGTCCGCCATCTCGTCTGCCGAATCCGCCAAATCGAGGGCAGTGGTCAATCGATCTTTCAGGCCCGCCCGACGGTCTACGCTTCGCATCACGTCGCGCGCAGCTACCGGCAATATGAAACCAATGAGAGTTCCTGCGAACAGCCCGCCTAACACCAATCCGGCACCAAGGTTTGCGGGCACGATGACATTGGTCCAAAGGTCAAGACCTAGTGCGACCGAACCGAGCCCAGCCCCCGCAGTTCCACCCCACGCCATCGTTCTCCATGCGCGAACGAGTCGAATACGCCGTTGAAAGGCTTTCAGGTCAAGGGAGAGGACTGCCATATGAACTCCTGATGATTTCTCTACGCTTCATTTCGGCTGTAAGGAGCAAGACTGCGCCGGTTGCCGCATACAGGCTCGTGTGAATGATCGCAACGTTTGCCTCGCTCGTCACTGCGCCAGCAAGCGGATGGTAGACCGAAATAATCTCCATCCCCATTGTGTTGGCCTGAACAAAGCTAAGCGCAACCGAAGATACGGCGAGCATGATTACAAGAAATGCACCCTGCAAGCGTCGTGCCGCCTGTGCATTCACTTTGTTCAACACCGAAGACCACCATCCCAATCCCAGAAAGAACAACCAAAACGCAGGGGCCCAGGTCATGTGCAGCCAAAAACTACCGTCCAGGTTCATTCGACCAAGTATCCCGCCAGTCACATAGCCGCCGAGAGCCGCCATGAAGAGGGCCAACATGTAGGGCACGTTGCCGGCTGGGGTACCGCGCAACATAAGTCTCGGATCGAAAAAGCCATTGCTCAGATACTTGCGGTCACCCACGAACTGCCAGCAGGACAGGTAGTTCATGATAGCCAGCAATCCGAGCCCCGTGATCACGACAAACGAGGCCGCGAGTTGCTGACCTGTCACCACGGACATTCCAGGACCAAGACCCGCAAATGCGGCCGACCCCCCGGAACTCAGAAGGATCATGACGAGGAATGCGGCAATGAGCCCACCAATCCTCAGCCCGATGATCTCCTTATTCAGGGTGAATTGAAGTCCCGAAGCCGCGCCCAGTAGCAACAAACGAACAACTCCAAGGGTGAACACGGTCGCCAATATCCAGTTGGGAACTTCCCAGCTACCTATTCGGGTGAACGTATCCAGCGCAAACAAGCACATTCCAGGAACCAGCAGACCGAAGAAAGGCGCCTCACGAGTTCCTGACATCGCCCCCGACAGAATCGTCGTCAACCCAAATGCCGACAGAACCAGCGACCCCAAAAAAAGGATCGCGTACGTCTGCATCAACGCGTTCACGGTCTTACGGGTCAGCGTTGAAACCGCCAAACCTACGGCCCCTGCGATCAAGGCTTGAAGGGACATGCAGAAGAAAATTTGCAGCACCTGCATATAGGTGAAACCACCCATGACAACGCCAGTAGCTGCGAACGGAAGCGCGAGGATCAAGAGCAACCAAGCGTAGCGATAGGCGCTAAGAAGCTTGCCGACCAATAAGTACTTGGGATGAACCGGGGCCGACATGACCAAGTCAATCGAACCGCGCTCGAACTCTGCAATGATGGAGGATATCGTAAGAGCCGGAGTCGTCATCGAGACAAGGATCCCGAGGAGCCAGACTAGAACGATAAAGAGTTGGCCGAGCCGATCCTGAAGTTGAGCGGCCTGCAAGTTTGAAGTCGAACTAATCGCGTAATAACTGATCCCGGTAACAAGAAAGACAATCCCAAGGTAAGCGATCCAGCCGAAGAAGGGACGGAACGTACGCATTTGTGACCGGAAATCACGGATCACACCCGCATTCTCCGTGTATATGCGTCGTTGTTCCGCGATCCACGAGTACTTCGTCAATTCAGGGCCCCCTTCGTCACCCTGAGGAACACATCTTCAAGGTCAGCCCCCTGCTCACGGAAGTCCATCACAGGGAAGCCGGAGGTGACTAAAGTGCGTAACAACTCGACCTGATCGTGCTCGGTGCCCGAAAAGTCGATCTTCACTGTCGAAGCTCCCATGAGGAACGTATGGTTCACTCCTGGCTTGCCGTGCAAGAACATGCTCGCATCGCCTGCCCGGTCTGTCAATCTGATTTCCAAGACCTTTGTGGCCTCCATCCCCCGCGCGATCTCATTGACCGGACCGAAAGCAAGTAGTTCTCCGCGCTCAATGATGCCAACCTTAGTACAAAAATCCGCAAGCTCAGGCAAGATGTGCGAACTGACGAGAATAATCTTGCCCATCCGGCCAAGCTCCGCAAGCAGTTCTTTGAGTTCAGCCCGCGCCCGAGGATCAAGCCCCGATGCTGGCTCGTCAAGAAGAAGCAAAGTCGGATCATGGACCAAACAGCGGGCAAGGCAAAGCCGTTGCTGCATTCCTCGCGAGAGCGAGGCGACCATCGCGTCCCGCTTGAAGGTGAGGTCAGTCAACTCCAGTACGTTTGAGATGACGCCTTGTCGCTCCGATGCCGGAACTCGATAGATCGTCGCAAAAAAGTCGAGGTACTCCCAAACCCGGACGTCATCATAAAGACCGAAGAAATCCGGCATGTAACCAATGCGTCGCCGGACTTCCATGGGGTCGTTCATGATATCGAAGCCATCAAGCACCGCAGTCCCGGCTGTGGGCTCAAGCAACGTCGAAATCATCTTGATCGTCGTAGTTTTGCCGGCACCGTTACTTCCGATGAACCCAAAGATATCTCCAGGCTGCAGCGTGAACGAAACATTTGAAACGGCGTTCAACCCGCCGTAAGTCTTGGATAGATTTTGGACTTCAAGCACGGTTGATCTTCCGGTCTCCTTCTCGATAATCACGGCTCACGTTCTTCGCGGCCATGAACAAACACACAGCCGTCAAAACGGTCTGAATAAGAATCACCCACCACGGACCAAGGAAGTCGGTGGTTCCTTCAAAAAGCAGGGTCATTGCGACATACGGGTGATAGATCTCATAGCCGTAGTTGATGTTCAAAATCGCCATCATCCCTGGCCCGACAAAGTACAGAAGGAAGAAAATCCCCATGGTGCCGATGAGCGCAAGGTGGGCTCGCTTGACCATTGACGACACCAAGATCGTGATCGCGCTAAAGAAAGCACTGCTTGAAATGAGCAATACAAACGCGATCAGCAGTGTCCCGGCAAGTCCATACCGGGCATCCGGCATCGGTTCCTTGATGACCGCTCGCGCCAATAACGACCCGAGTAAAGGAAGCATGATCAGACCCGAAATCAAAAGGAACCACGGGGCGGCCCGGAGTGCCTTTCCATTCACGATTTGCTGCGGTGAAACCGGGCACGAAAGCAAGATGTCAATGGATCGCTTTTCGCGCTCCTTTGCGATGACTCCATGCAGCACAACCGGCAAGATGAAGTTGAGTAGCACCAAGAGCATTGCCATCAGAATGTTCGGCATCACGACCCCTGGATAGCGCATGGCGAGCGCTGTCAATCCAAGGAAAACGACCCCAACCATCGCGACATTCCACCGGGCACTGGCGTTGAGATTCTGTATCCCGAGCATACGGAGGGTTGCTTGGCGAGTTTCCACCAGCATAGGGTTACGCTCCTCTGCCTTGTACCAAACGTTCACAGTTTGCCTCCGACCAACACGACCTGCTGATATCGTAGATTTGATTCGCCTCGTCCGACCTCGGCCCCGCCTGACTGAATACTTGCACTGAGAAGTAGCTCAGAGAGGCCCGTTTGCTCATTCTCGCGGATCTGAATCTCCTTCCTCACTTCTTCACCTGGCACGAGATTCTCGGCGACAACGCTTGACCGAACACCGGAAACGGCATTCACCGACACGCCACGAAGTGGTTCTGCCCCCTGGTTTCGCACCGTCACGTTGAACACCCCTTGCGAGATCCGATCAATGTGGGCCCAGACCTGCAATGGACGCTCGATCTCTTGCACGAAATAGAACTGTTCGTAGGCTAGCGATTTTGCCATCACACTGGAAAAATCGTAATGCGTGCTGTAGACAATGCCGTCTGCGAAGATGCCTCGGTTACCCGCAATTTGGGCCAACGGGTTGTCATTCCGCCCTCCGCCGAACCAAACCGAAGTCACATTTGGCATTTTCAGGTCGTATCGGCCGCCATCGGGGAAGAAAAGCAATTGCTGACCGGAAATGATCGCCCGGTTAGAAGTGCTATCGGCGACGACAATCCCCTCAACCGCATGAGCCGCCCCCGTAGTACGACGCACCTGCGACTGAGCAACGACCACGCCTGCAAAGGCGACGCTCAAGATTGGTGCGGTGAACCATGCCAACTCTTTGCGCTTCAGCTTTGAAAGGACGAGAAAGTTGATGGGCCCGACGATCAAGATGTAGGCGAGTAGCCATCCGAAAATCTGCCAAAAGCCGGGGGGTCGAACTCGGAATGTCTCGCCGGGTTCGGCGACGTATCCGCCCGAGAACTGAGCGTTGTTGACGATGCGATCAGAAACGGGAGCAGCGATCACCCTGAACTGCTCTTTAAACTTGGAATCCGCTCTTAGATTCGTTTCTAAGAGGTCGAATCCCGTCAGAACGACGGCACCAATCCCAAACGCTTTCCTGGCAACGAATCTACTTTGGGCAACCGCATCCGGATTCAAGGACATGGATCGGACCGTGAATTGGGATTGCGCTGAACCGGCAAAGCCCAAGTCAGAAGCCGGAAGAACAACCGGATCACCCAACGATGCCGGTAGCCAAGCCGACCAACGGGGGTCTCGTGCCACCGTTGCCGCCGCACCGCCTGGGATGACCAGTGTGCCTCCAAGCAAGACGTAATCTCGCAACGCGCGCACTTCTTCATCTTTGAGTCGCTCCGCTCCGTCTCCTAGCGTGACCGCTTCAATCCCCATCAACACGGCGGGTTGCAGTGGAACCTTCCCCGGTTCCCAGTGCCAAGTCGCTGTCCGAGAATTGACAAAGTCCTCGGTCGTTCTTTCTTCCTGAAGGACGTTGAGCATTCCTGGCGTATCGCCGATCGTAACGAACAACTCGGTTCGACCGTATTCCGGGGATGGGGCCTGAATCTGTTGAGGCAATCCACCGCCGTCAAAGTACATTTGGTAGTTCCGCAGGTTACGGGGAAGCGGAAAACTTAGTTCGCGTGTCGTATTCGGTGGCATATCCACCGGGATACGCATATGGAATGTGCCGTCACGGATGACCACTGCGCCGCTTCTTGTCTCCGCCTCTGTTGTCAAAGTGACCGTTACGGGCACCACGGGAGAGGGCCAAGGTACGTCGGGGACCGTCGCAACGATCTCCATGGCGTAAGTGGCGTGCGCGATGACAGTCAGCAAGAGAGCCGCCGCTAACTTGGTCCCGCGCATAGATAACCTGAGAATATCGCTTTCTTGGCTTGAAGGTTGCAAAAACGGGCCCCAACGAGGCTAGGACTTGCGAAAATCGAAAAGAATGCGCATAATCCGCGCATCGTTCGGACTCTCCGGACGGTAATAGAAGGGAGTCGGAAGCAATTCAGGCTCCACTCTGCAAGGAGGAAATCTGACGATGAAGAAAATGTTCGTGATCCTGGCAGCCCTTACGCTGCTTTCGTTCTCCCTGACCGCCTGCTCGTCGGGCGGAGAAGCCGACGCCGATACTCCGGCGGAAACAACTGGCGCCGACTCGGGCGAATAATCCGGATCTGGGTTCGTAACTTAGCCGTCCTGACGCTTGCGTCAGGGCGGCTCGACTTTATTAGGATGAGCCTATTCGGTGAGGTCGCCGTGCCGGACGCAATCCACAAGGTCACCATCAACACGTATCTCTCCGCTAAGTAGGCATCCCCGAATCTCGCCGCTGACTTCGACCTTAGCCCCCGGCAAGATCACTGAATCTTCGATCGCCGAACAACTCACTGAAGCCTTGTCTCCGATAACTACGTGACCGGAGAGTTCCGCCGAGCACGATCCTTCGGTACCAATGAGCGGTTTGCTCTGAGTGAGGAACCGACTTGTTTCCAAGAACGATGGGAGCGTGCCCGTATCGAACCACGCACCGTCGTAGATTCCGGGGATGACTGTCTCACCCCGATCAATCAGCATTTGAATCGCGTCGGTAATCTCAAACTCACCTCTTGCGCTCGGTTTGAGGTCTGGCAAGACCGACCAGATTTGAGGGCCAAAGACATAAAGACCAGCCATCGCCAGGTTCGACTCTGGCTCGGATGGCTTTTCGACGAGTTTTACAATTCGACCGTCGGTCACATTCGCTACCCCAAACCGGCGCGGATCATCCACTGCTTTGACCAAGTTTAGGTTTGCTGATCCCGAATCCTTGAACTGCTGAATGAAAGGAGCCATCGACTGGCCGTAAATTGCATCACCTAAATAGAGGACGAAGTCATCGCCGTTCACAAAATCGTGGGCAAACGACACCGCGTGGGCGAGCCCTTTGGGTTCAGGTTGGCGAATGTAGCTCAGATTCACCCCGAAATCCGAGCCGGTGCCAAGCGCTTCGCGCATGGCGGATTCGTTCTCACTCACAACAATCGCGATCTCGCGTATCCCGGCTCCCTTCATTTGGTCAAAGGAGTACGCCAGTGTCATTCGATTCGCGATCGGCAAGAGTGGCTTTGGGATAACGCGAGTAACCGGGTAGAGACGCGTCCCCTTTCCGGCGGCGAGAATAACTCCTTTCATGTTGGGCTCGGTAGCAATCGCGCCCGAAAAGCGGGAGTGCCGAAGTCAAGTTTGGCACGAGAGAATTGACAGGCGCGGTATCCTGCGACTTGTGACACGGAAGTCACGTGAGCGTTTCCATTTGGTTTACGGGGTGATGTCCCTCGCGTGTTTATGCTTGCTCGTTGCGGGATGCAAGCAATCTGCTCCTGTCGTCCGGCCGAACGTGGCACCACCGGCCACCTACACTCCGACGCCGAACTCTGGCAACGCTTACGACACGTATGCTCTTGCGGCGGCTTCAGCAGAGAAAAAGATCCCCGAAAAGATTCAGCGTTCAACGCGCCTATGGCCCGCCGATTACAAGAAACTGGACGAATCCCTTGGTCCTGAAGTCAACCAGTTGGTGAAAGCCAATGCTCAAACGTACAATAGCGAAGCCCAACCAGTCTCCCCCGAATCAACCCCTCCCTATGCCGATGGTTGGCGTCTTCTTGTCGAAACTACGTCTCACCGGATGGAAGCCGCCGCCCGCGAACGCGATTGGGAAAAGGTTCTCCCTCTCGCCGAAACCCTCGCCCGCCTGGGGGCTCGCACTTCCCAAAATGGAGTGGCAGGGGCGCTACTTGGTCGAAATGCGCTCGAACGTGTCCGCCGGGCGATCGCGCCTAATCTTGCAACCATGGGCGAGGGCCAATTGCGGCGACTAGCGACATCCCTTCAAAGGACTCTAGAAGAAACGCCCGACCTGAGTCCAGCCTTTGAGTTTGAGCGGCAACAGGGCGCATTGAACCTTGAATCCCTCTTCGACCGATTGGAGAGCAATCAAACCGACTCAATAGCCAACGAGTTGGGAAGCCGGGGGGGACAAACGATCGCGAGCCTGAAGAGGTTGAGTGCCGCCGACCGAAACGATTGGCTCAGGGCACTACAGGGCGAACTAGACCGGCACATTGAAGAAGCGGAAGCCGAAGTTCGCGAACCCGCCAAGCCGGCGGCGGCAGGGCGCAAGTGGTATGACCCCAGCAAAGAACGGCCCTGGGGGGATCTCACCCAAAACTATCTCGCCCAAGTACGACTGTTACCTGCGCTGGAAAGAACCTATCTGGCGAAGACCCGCCTTCTCGCGCTAACGGCACTTATCGTGGCCGATACTAAGAGGGACGGCAAAGCACCTGCCGACCTGAGCAAATACCCCCCTTCTCTCACGACAGACCCTTACTCGTTAAAGTCGTTCTTGTATCGGGCGGCCGGTCGAGAATTCCGGTTATACAGCGTCGGTGCAAACGGCTTGGATGACGGCGGTGACTCAGATCGGGACGGTATGACACCCGATGTCACGCTGGAAAGCCAACCGATTGGTGGCTAGATCTTCTCGGGCAGGGCTTCGGTGGCGGCCTTCGCGATGGGGGCATCAACACGACGTGGACGCCAAATGTATCCCGTCATTCCGTTGCAGTCCACTTGCTCGTCGGTCAGGCCGTATTCGCCCGGAGGCATCCCCGACACCGAGACTTCGCTGATCGCTAAAGTGCCGTTCGGGGCACATTTTTGCATGTGGGCGGCTATGTCAATCACCGAGGCGAAGTTCACCTGCTTTACATCTTGGTCGGGTGCCATCACCGTTCCTGTGTGGATGCCGATTCGAAGATCAAAGTCATGACCAGTCTTGTTCCGAAAGGCGTTGAACTCAAACAGCCCGGCAAGCATCGCGCGTGAGGCTCGGAAAGCATTCTCGGGAGTATCGAACGCCGCCGTCACTCCATCTCCCGCCGTGCTATGCACCCGACCTCCATGTCTTCGAGTCAGGGTTTCAATGAACTGGTGATACTCGTTGAACGAGTATTCGGCGCTCAAAGTGTCCGACTCTTTCTTGATCCGCGTACTGCCAACAACGTCAACGCTAACGAATGTGACGTATCGCTCCACTGCCTTGAGTTCTTCCTGAATCGCCAACAGTTTTTCCAGCAATTCCCGGCGCTGGGAGGCCGGGTCTTTGAGGCCGAGGCGCCTCCGGAAGGCTGTCGCGCCGGCTTGAACCAAGCCGCCAAGCGCTGCGCCACCCGCCGCCATTACCATCAAGAGTGGCCCTGGCAAACCTCGGACACTCAAAGTTGGCATGAGGTTGATCACAAAGATTGTTGCCGTGAACATGAGGAAGGCAACCGTTCCTGTGATCGTGCCCGCGCCGATTCCAACCCGGATGTTGCGGGCTTGAGCACAGTTCCAGATCGCGCCGATCCACGAGAGAGTGCTGAGCGCACCAATGAAGCCACTTGAGTCCCCGAACGGCATAGATGCAGCGGCAAATGCACCGGCCATCAATCCGAATACGACAGCCGCAACATATCGCCTCATGCTCGGGTCGAACGAGTGATATTGCGCTTTGAGGCGGTCAAAGAAACTTGCCCTTGGAGAAACGACCTGCGAGCGCGAGGCCATCTTAAGGATGTCGGGCGAGTGTCCGCTGAGTTCGGACAGCGCGAGAATCATGTCGTCGTCAAGACCACTGTCCCCGCCCTTCAACCTCATGGCGAGATTCAAGAGATCGCGGACAGATTCCGGATTGTCCACCGATTCAGGCGTGACGTGTTCGAGCGACATTCGCAGGGTCCTAGTTTACTTGGGAACTCCTCTGGACTTCATCGCTTTCGAATCGAATCGGCATGAGATCGTGCAGGGTAAGGATCCGCTTTTGCTCTTCGGGAGTTGCGATCACAACTTCAACCTCATCATTCGCCGCAAACTCAGACATGACTTGCAGACAAAGTCCGCATGGAGTGCCCCCATCCTTGGTCACAACCGCAAGGCGAACCCACTGTTGTGAGCCCGCCGCTACCATGTTCCAGAGCGCAACTCTTTCCGCGCAAACCGTGGCCCCGTAAGATTGATTCTCAATGTTCGATCCGGCATAGATGCGTCCTTCTGCGTCTTCGACCGCCGCTCCGACCTGATATCCTGAATATGGGCAGTAAGCGCGCAACTGAGCCGCCCGCGCCGCGAGAAGTAACTTCTCACTCATCGCAACTCTGCCTCCGTCACTCCGTCACCGCCTTGGTCTGCGGCCGCGTCACCGAAGGATTTCACATCTTTGTGTGCGCGCAAGATGTCGCGGGTCAGACCCCGCAGGACTCCCTCGCCTTTGCCATGAACAATTCGTACATTTGGCAAACCCGCTAACACCGCATCGTCAATGAATTTTTCCAAAGTGTCCGCCGCCTCCTCAGCCCGAAGACGGCGTAAATGCAGTTCACGTTGCGCATTCTGCGCCCTTTGGACGTGTCCGCTTCTACTTGCCTTCGGATTGGATTTTGGAGTTACAGGGGCGGCCAGAATATCCAACTCAGATAAGGCAACATTCATTCGTAGGGAACCTACCTGAACTGCGACTGCCTTTCCTTTTGGTTCGTCCAACACAGTGCCCTCTTGGTTCAGGCCGCGCAAACGAACTCTGCTCCCCTTTACCACCGTTTGGTTGACAATCGCTGGCTTGGGTTTTGCAATTGCCGGTCGCATCTCCTTGACAAACGATTGGCCAACATCCTGGAGGTCGTCCAGTCGCTTTCTCGCTTTTGTCAATGCCTCGTCACTTCGATCCTTCTTGAGACTGGCAAACACATCGGCTGCCTCTATCCGGATTTCCCGCAGTACTTCTTCTAGCTCGGTCGCGGCTCTGGAACGAACCTTTGTGCGAACCTCCGTTGCCTCCGCTACCTTTTCTTCCAAGTCCTTTTCGACAACTCTCAATCTTGCCGCAAGCCGATCGGCTTCACTCTGCGCCGTCCGGGCAAGTTTCTCGGACTGCTCGAGACGAGCAATCGTCTCCGCAAGCGACTTGACTTCCGGGTCAATCGCCGTTTCGGCCGTCTCAATTACAGATTTCGGTATGCCATACCTTTCGGCAATGTGGAACGCATGACTTGAACCCGGAACTCCGACAAGCAATCGATAGGTCGGGCGGAGCGACTTTCGATCAAACTCCATGCTCGCGTTCTGGAAGCCAGGTGACTGCGTAGCGAGGAGCTTGAGTTCGCCGTAGTGTGTGCTTGCCAACACTTTTGCCCCTGCCTCCTGGAAAGCCAGTAGAATCGCCCGCGCAAGCGCTGAGCCTTCCGCCGGATCGGTTCCGGCACCCGCTTCATCAAGTAAAACCAAAGCATGGGGTTTGATCTCGGCAAGGGCAGCGGCAATCTGCTTGATGTGGCCGCTAAAAGTTGAGAGCGACTGCTGCAAACTTTGCTCGTCTCCTATGTCTGCCCATATCTGCCGGAAGCAACCCATCGAGACCGACCGGGCACAGGGCATCATCCCGCATTGAGACATCGCAACCGCTAGCCCAACGGCTTTCATGGTCACGGTCTTCCCACCGGTGTTCGGACCAGTAATCAAGACCACATCGATTTCCCCGCCAATTTCGAGCGAAAAGGGAACGGCAATCTGTCGATCCAGCAGCGGGTGGCGACCGGTTTCAATCTTAATCCATGGACCGTCTCCAACTTCCGGGATGCATCCGCCCTGTTTGTCCCCGAGTCGGACTATGGCCCGCACCAAATCGATCTCTGCAAAAGCGTCCAACCCTGATTGCAGGGCTTCCACTTCCCCACCCACCGCGCGGCTGAGATCGGTGAGAATCCGTCGCTCTTCTTCCCGAATCTTGCCCTCGGTTTCTCGCAAGTCATTTGTTAGGGCGAGGACATCCTGAGGCTCGACGAACACCGTCAAACCGCTTGCACTCGTGTCGTGCACGATCCCTTTGATTTTCCCTTTGTTTTCTGCCTTCAAAGGGAGAACGTAACGACCATCGCGTTGGGTGTAGATCGGGTCGCTCAGCAAAGCACGGGTTGAACCTGAGAGATAGGATTGAATGCGATCTAGCGAGCGTTGCGCCAAAGTGTTTCGCTTCGAGCGCAATCCGCCGAGAATACGGCTCGCTTCGTCTTTTACGTTCCCATCAAGATCGAGGCTACGATCTAATTTCTGCTTGAGGGTGGCCAGTTGGGGGAGGCTTTCTGCAAGCAAGACCAACTGCGGCCAAGCGTTGCCGCTGATCAGAGATTCGCGAAACTCCCCTGCAATTTCAAGGTAACGCGCAATTCGCGCGAGAACCAAACCTTCAAGAGTGCCTCCCTTCCCGGCTAAGCGAACGGGCTCGCGCACATCGTGAAGCCCCGCCATGCTGCCCCACCCACGGTCTTGCCATTCGGTCGCCTCCCTCGTTCGCGCAACCTTTTGTTGAGCGAGCATTGCATCAAAAGTGGGTGCGATGGTCAGCGCAAGCGGGCGACCGAGCGAGGTCTCGCACTCGGCCGCAAGCTGATTCCGTATTTCCCCGAAATCGAGGACATCTAGCGCGTGGCTCACCAAACCCTATTGTGAAGCCTTTGCAGGTTTTCGTAATGCCAGACCATCTCCTCAAAGGGAGAAATCTGGGAATGTCACGTTAGTCGCAGATTCCGTAGACCGTGCCTGACCACGAAGTAGCTTCGGGTTCGCCAGACTTGCGACCATCTGGTGTAATCCGCTGGTCGTCAAACGTGGCCGAACCGGTCGCAAACTTGGCATGGCTATCCAAAAGGATCGTTACCCCGCCAGTAGGACTCCACATCCGGAAGTAGTTGTACGGAGGGTCACAATCATAGCCATACCTTGCGCATCCAGGGTCTTTGTCCCGAGAGAAAAACGCCATCATCTCGGACCTCATTGCCCGCGTCTCGCTGTGGTACTCAATCTGCCCCGCATTGACCGGACGATCAAAAGTCATGGCCGTATTGTTTTGGCTCGATTCGCCTTGGACAACGGTATAGAGGCACTGAGTGAACCGGTACGACGACCCATACGCTTTCCAATAGCTTCCGGCCCCCGGAACGTCAATGTCCGTATAGGGTCCACCTACGTCGAACGGGCTTCGGAAAACATCCTTGTTCTTCAGGTACGGAAAGAGTTGAACCTCGACTCCTTTGTGTGCAGGATCGCCCGCGGGCGGCATGCTGTTGTACGCGTAGAAAATCGGCATTTGATCGTCGTAATCTGAGAGGTACATCACCAAACCAATGGCTACCTGCCGCCCATTACTGATGTCCGCTGAGTTCTTGGCGGCCACCTTTGCCCGGGCGAACACGGGGAACAAGATTGCGGCAAGGATCGCGATGATCGCGATCACAACGAGGAGTTCGATAAGCGTGAATGCACCGGAATTTCGGTTCGGACGATGATGTTTCATTTTCTTCAGGCCAAAATCACCGCGCCGATCGGGCGCGGCAATCTCCCCAAAGAGTCATCGTCGCATCCCGCATTCCCTCCGCCGGCATGACCCGGATCAGGTTCAAGGGGACAGTCCGGTCATTCCCGGATCATCTCAGCCTTACGGCGCCCCCTGCGAGCAGTGCTTTCGCTATCGCGTTTCTACAACATCAATAATCAAAAACAAAGCCGGACCGGGACATGAGTCCCGGTCCGGCCGTTGCATTCCCTCTGTGGATTACGGGCAGGGGATGGTGTCTTCGGAGTCGGTGATACCGGTTCCGGGAACACCGTGAAGGTCGTTGTACGGACTGGCAGCCGTGCTCGGCACGTTCTGCAGTTCCTGATTGGATTCGCAAAGGTTGTCCGTACCACAGGCCGGCTCAACTCGCTTCCAATCGTAGTAAACCGCCGCACGTGAGCCCGCCGGAGTGGCGCCGCCGTTCGGAATTCCGTTCCACTGATAGAACTTGGCGTGACTGTCAGCGAAGTTCAACACGAGGCCCTTGCTATGGCGAGGTTGGCCAAGGAAGGTGTAGTAGTCCAACGCGGGGACGCCCTGCTTGATGTAGCCATCGAAGAACATGATCGTGAAGACCGGCTCGCTCAAGGACGAGTGGCTCGTGGTCGGGGTGTAAGCCGACTTGATCGGAAGTCCACAAAGGTTGTCTGCGAAAAGACCAAGGTTCGGGATGTACGACGCTCGCTCGACCGTTGCGCTCTGGAGTCCGAGGGCGTTCAAACGATCCTTCCAGGATTGACCCGGCTGATCATTCGGGCTGACAAGGATCTGGATGTTCTTCATGTACGGCTGAAGAGCGTCGTACACGCTGAAGATGGACATTCCGGTCGTCGTCGGCTGCGGGTAAGCGCTCAGCGGCATCACGTCGTCGTAGTCGCTCAAGTAGATGTGGGTGCTGGTGCCCACCTGCTTGAGGTTGTTGATGGACTGGGTCTTCTTGGCGGCTTCCTTCGCCTTCGCGAAAACCGGGAAGAGGATGGCAGCGAGGATCGCAATGATTGCAATCACAACGAGCAGTTCGATCAAGGTAAAAGCAGAGCGCTTCATGTTTCGTCTCAAATGGGCGTCGGCGGCAATTTGAGGCTGCCCCGCAATACACGGTGACGCGTAACCGCCGATGATACACGAATTGGGCCAACCAATTGAGACCTGACCTGTATATAGCCGAAACCCTAGTAGGAGTACGGGCTTCCCGAATACCTCCGACCTCAGAGGTAGCATCAATGCATGCTATTTCGAACCGGGCGGGATCGCCTGCGCGACCGGTTCGAGCGGGAGTTCAAAGCGGTGTTCCCTTCCCTGAACGGTACCGCGCTTCGCTTAACAAGGGATAGCGACGACGCGGCTGATCTCGTCCAAGAAGCCGCCGTCCGAGCGTTTGACGCATTCGAGAGGTTTGATGGACAGAACTTCAAGGCGTGGATGCTCCGCATTCTCACCAACCTCTACATCAATAAGTACAGGCAACGCCAAAGGACGGGCAACCAACCATCGTTAGACGAAGAAACGATGGATGAACCAGTCGCCGCGTTGACCGAAATCCCCGATCAGCAAATCCTAGCGAATTTACTAGAAGATGAGGTGGAAGCCGCGCTTGCGGCTGTTCCCGAAATCTTCCGCACGGCCGTGGTTTTGAGTGATATTGAGGGCGCATCCTATGACGAAATCGCTGAAATGCTGGAAATCCCTGTTGGCACGGTGCGGAGCCGAATCGCGCGGGGACGGGCGCATTTGCGTGGGTCGCTGGAACGGTTTGCGATTGAACGTGGTTATCTGAGGCAGGACTAAGAAATGAGTGACTCGACGGAACGAATATGTCGTCTGATTGATGGCGATACCGACGCCAATGAGGGCGCCGCCATCCATCAAGAGCGGCAATCCAATCCTGACGTTGAGGCCACTTACCACTGGATGCTTTTCGTCAAGCAAGTCGTATCGACAAAGTGCACACCGAAAGAGAACGATCCATTATTGGCGACTTGTATGGAGCGGATCGCCGCAATTGAGAAATCGAAGCGGACGGAGACATTTGTCACGAGGCATGCGTGGGCCCTTACGGGTGCGCTTGCCGTTGTGATTGTTGGAGGCACTCTCGCACAGCGCTCATTCCAAGGCCAAGGGCTGGGTGATACTCAAGTGGCATCTATCGTCGGAGGAGCCGCCCCGGCCAGGAATACTCAGGATCTTGATTCGATTCGCGCGGCAGACGCTTTCCGTCAACTCAACCAAAGTTTAGGGTCAGTTCATATTTCCCCTGCTGAAGAACTTCGGGCTGTATCCATGGAGAAAGGTGCCTTTGAAGGCCGAGCGTTTGCTCGCCTCGTGGTTCGAGACAGTCAGGGAGAGCAGTTCTATATCGTAGCCATTGAGAACGCAAGCGGCAAACTCAATGTTGCGGGAAAGAAGCAAGGCCGTTATACGATTGGACAGATGAATGGGCTGAACACCGTGTCGTGGTGTAATGGCGGTGTTTCGCTGGTTGTTGCAGGCGATTCCACACCTAACCGATTGGTTGAACTCGCGGACTCAATTCGAGCCGATCACTAAGAATGTTTGACTGGCAGGGGCGACAGGATTCGAACCCGCGACCTACGGTTTTGGAGACCGCCGCTCTACCAACTGAGCTACACCCCTGCGGGACGCCCATGATACCCGCGAGCCCTGAACTCATAGGCTCCGATCAGTAAACTTGAGACTTCCATGAGGGCCATTCGATTCATCGTCGCCATCCTGCCGCTTTTGTTGTTGGTGACCGCGTGTCAGAAATCGGCGCCGGCAGTGGGTGGAGTTCCCCGCGACAAAGAGTTCAATCGAATCGTTTCCATGTCGCCCGCAATCACCGATTTCTTGATTGTTCGGTTGGAATCCGCAAAGCCAATTGTCGGAATTACCGACGCCGACGACCAAGGTGGCGTCATGGATAGACCCAAGGTTGTTAAGAACACCAAGATAGACGAAGAGGCCCTCGTCGAAGCAAAGCCCGACTTGATTGTCTACGATTCGATGTTGTTTGGCCCCTCGGAAATCGAGAAAATCAAGAGTACCGGCGCAGAGACATTCGACTTCAACACGAAATCCTACGCCGAACATAAAGAAATGATCGTCCGCCTTGCGGCAATGATCAAGAATGAAGTAGGAATCTCTGAGTATCTCGACACCATTGATGCTACGTTCGCTCGCGTGAACAACACCTTCGCGCAGAAAAAGCGCCCGCGCGCCGTTTTGCTTCTCGCTGGTTCCGGCGAATACATGGCAGCCGGTAAGAATGGTCTCCCCGGAGATTTGATTCGTCAGTCCGGCACGGAATTGTTTGGCCCCGATGGTGATCGATACGAAACAGTGAATGTAGAGCAACTGATTGCGTGGGATCCGCAGATTGTATTTGTGGTTGGAGACGGTGCAGACCGGGTCATCAAAGATCCTCGGTTAGCGTCGGTCGCTGCGGTGAAGGACTCTCAGGTCTTCGCACTTCAAGAGAAACCGTTCGTGCGCCTTGCTCAACTTGACTTGGTGATGCAGAACATCACTCTCAAGACGATCGCTTGGGCGGACCGACAACCGTAAGACGCGCCTCCCACCCTCAAAGAAGGTAGAACCGCCTCAATGTCTCACGCAGAAATTGGGGTCTTTGGAGGCTCCGGCTTCTATAGTCTTCTTGATGACGTCACGGAGGTGAAAGTCGACACTCCCTACGGGGCGCCGAGCGACTCTATTCTCATGGCCACCGTTTCGGGGCGACGGGTCGCGTTCTTGCCTCGTCACGGACGGCGACACACCATTCCGCCCCACAAGATTAACTATCGCGCAAACGTTTGGGCCATGCATCGCATGGGCGTGAAAGTGATTGTGAGCCCTTGCGCCGTTGGCTCACTGCAGAGACACATAGAGCCCGGACATTTCGTGCTTGCCGACCAATTTGTAGACCGCACAAAAGGGCGCGACGACACTTTCTACGATGGCCCGATCACCGCGCACGTTTCCCCGGCTGACATGTATCACTCGGGCCTTCGTGATCTTATGGTGCAGTCGTGCGCCGCAGCCGGGATTACCGTTCACAACGGCGGTGCCGTGGTTGTCATTCAGGGTCCCCGATTCTCGACGAAAGCCGAATCTAAGTGGTTCACGGACATGGGTTGGCAGATCATCAACATGACGCAGTATCCAGAGGCTTACCTTTGTCATGAATTGGGAATGGGTGTCGTGAATCTCTCGCTCGTCACCGACTTTGATAGCGGCATCGTGGCCGACACGGAGGCCGTCACAGCTCACAGCGTCCTTGAAGTCTTCCAGAAGAACGCGGAGAATGCAAGACGAGTTGTTTTAGACTTTATCGATCGACTTCCAGCCGACTTGGATCAATTCATGTCACGGCAAGCCTTGCAAATGACCCGGGGCGACGGACACGCGGTGGGCCCCTTCGACGTCCGTATTTTTGAATGAAAGGATTCGGCTTGGTTTTTGGTGCCCTCACCCTTGTGAGTGCGGTAGCAGGGGCGCAAGATCCGCCAGCCTTTGTTCGGCTACTCGAGCAGCCGATCATTGTCCAGCCTTCGCCAAACGCAAACTGGGGAGAGCCGTACTCTGCGTACGAGTGGCAAGGATGGAAACTTGAGTTTGACGCGCAAGGAAACCTCTCCGGACGCCGAATCACCGACGGTGGTTGGGCTGATGCCAAACAATTGATTCCTGCAGGGGTCGCCGGACAGCCGCCAGTGCGTGTGCCCATCAAGGTCGTTCTTAACACTCGCACCTCATCTGTGTCCGCTATTCCCGACGGACGAGTCACGGTTAAACGGGGCACGATTGAGCGTCGCCAACTCCAAGCCATTCTCGCGTCCCTCGCTCGGTTCAAGACTCTCGCGGAAGGGCAAGCACTCGGACGGATTGTTATCGACTTCGAGGTCACCGAAGATGAAACGTGGCTTGACCTTCCCGATGGCAATCGTGCCATTGATCTTCTCTCGGGCAGTGATAGCCTCAACCTCCAGATCGATAGTTTTCGGGAGGAGTTTGTTCGGACACGGGTGCTACCGGCTGCGAATCGGGCGTACTTCGCCTCTGACGGAGCCCCCGTACCAGGTCCCTACGGTGCAATTTTCGTCATACATGGCGCGCTGAACGACCACACCTATCACGCAAACATTGACGGAATGCCAGTCTCGGTACTGGCGTACAACACATTCACGAACGCTGATCCCGCCATGTGGTTGGATCAGTTTCTCGTCCAAGGAATGTACGCGCAAGCCGCGATGCGACTAGGTGAACGGGGTTCCCAAACTGCACCCGACTACCGCCAGCGAACGCGGCTGAGCAACGTCACCCTCGGTGACCTCCTTCTTAACGCCGATGCATCCTTGCCTACGTTTACGGCGGATGCGGCGACCGAAGTCAAACCAACTCGGCTGACGAGGAGCGAGGCATGGAGTTCAGTATTCGCTCGCATTCCTCATGTTGATCCTATTTCGCTCGCTGTTTGGTCGGGTTCCTCTTACGACCGAGAAATCCATAACGTTCATCTCAATCGCCGGACAGCGATTTGGACGATGGGCAATAAACAGGTGTTGTTGTCTGATCCGGGGTACCTCGACGCCGTACTAGACCTCGTTGGAGGACAACAGGGATTAGAGGCCCTCGGATGGATTGATCTTGAGAACGGCCGCCTCCCATGGATTGCCCTCGACGTCACGGGACGAAACCTTGACGGAAGCACGGACAAGTCGGTTCTTGGTATCACACCGCAACCCACCAATCAGCCAGATCAAGTTTCGCTACCGGAAGCACACGGGATGACGGCTACGCCTGCCCCTAACCAAAACGGCGTTTTTCAGATCCAACGGCAAGAAACCATTGCGCGCGGCTATGTAGTCATTGACCGCCCAGGAACACTGGGTACTCGCTACGGATTCCGAATCAGAACGGAAAGCCGCGAACCGCTTGCCCTTCAGTTCGTTGATGCCGATGGAAACTATCTGTACGAGTATCGGTTCTTCAATCGAACGCTCTCGGCACCTTCTGTAAGCGGGCTCCAGGTTCCCACGATGAACCTCGTCGTGCCCATGAACAACGAGTGGCAGAACGTCGTGGTGGATACCGGCCCGATTCAATCAAGGGGCGAAGTTGCCGAGATCAGACTCGCGCCTCCGATCGGATCGGAGTTTTTCGATCGTCAGGAGTTCGGCACGTCTACCGTTCTCTATGCCCGGCTAGAAACAGATGTTTCTGGTATGGATGTCACCGCTGTTGACCTTCCGTACGTTGTGATGGGGCCGGTTTCTCTTCTCAGGGATGAGCCGCATGAGTTATCGGCCGAAGAGTGGCAGTCAGTACAGACCGCGTTTGCAAGTCCGTTGGAACCTGACCGAATTACTGCCCTCGCTGTCTTGGCGCGCCATCGGCATCCCGAGGCGATGACCATCATCGCGCCGGCGCTTAAAATGCCCGTTCCCGCGATCCTAAATCTTGCGTTGGACGCGTTCCAAAACCAAGCAACGGACAGTGCAGCAATCATCGACATCGCAAAAAGCGCACCACTCTCGTACATGCGCGCGTTGGCATTTGGTCGTCTTGATGACGCGGCCAGAGCCGAGATGTTCGACGTTATGAACCGCCTCGCTTCCTCGTCGGTATGGAGCGAGCGATCCGTTGGTCTCCTTGCCATGAATGGTCGTCCCGAGCCACTTATCCCGCCGACGATGACGCTTGCCCTCCAAGACCCCGACGCGGGAGTCAGATACATCGTAACGAACCACTGGTTTACGAGAGATGAACTCTCCGGGCGAAGGCTCATGTTCACGGCTCTGAATGACCCCAGTGAAGCGATCCGTGCGGCGGCGAACGATCAACTTTCACAGTTTGAGCAACCCGCAGTTCAGGCCGAAGCCCGTCGTGGCTTAAGAGATGACAGCCCATTTGTACGCGCAGACTTGATTCGGCGTTGGGGTGCCCGAAACGTCGAAGCCGAAGCCATGAAGGGTGCGCTTGCTGACGAGCACGCCATCGTACGCGTTGCCGTTCTTGAGGTTGATGAAGCAAACCGATTTCTGACGGTGGATGAAGTGGTGGCATTGACCGGTGACAAAGATCGGAGGGTCATCAAGGCGGCCGTCCAGAACCTTGTCGCGCGCGGTGATGAAGTGTCCGACGAGGTTTGGAGCCAACTCCAGCAATCACCCCGGGCATGGCTCGCGGCCTATGTCCGATCATTGAGGGGAACCTCCTCCCGTTAGCACGGGTTGGATACAGTAACCCTATGGCTTCCCCTCGCGCGCAAATCTGGACCGCCGTTGCTATCCTCGGCCTGACCGGGGCACTGATCGGTGGTCACCGATTGCGGACGCAGCTTGAATTGGGAAATCCCGATTTGTCCACGGTCAGCGCGCTGAGCGGTCCTCTTGCGTCGGCCCAAAAAGATTCGGAGTTGCCAGAAACCGAAGCCAAATTCTTCTATGACTTGACGCAAATCATGGCGTCTCGTTACAAAGAGCCGATTACGGACATGCAAGCACTCGGGCAAGGAGCCGTCCGCGGGATGATCGCGAGCCTACGACAACCCGAGGCCCGGTACATGGACGAAGACGAGTTTGCGAACTACCAGCGACAGCTCAAGGGGCAGTTCGAAGGAGCAGGACTTGATCTCAAGTTTCTCGTATCCGATGAGATTGAAGCGGCGGT
>JAHBTC010000199.1 GCA_019638835.1 Fimbriimonadaceae bacterium | reverse complement strand
GACGCGCTGCATGACGGCCAGCTTGCCGGAATGAGTTCGGTGTGGTGTCAAGTCGATTGAACGAACGAAGAGGAACTGCGACCAGTCGCCCGTTTTCTTCCCCAGACAGACACCAAGGATATCAAATTGGTCGACCCCGTAATACCGGCTGGTTGGGTCGCCTTGTGATGCTCGCGTCTTTTGTGTCTCCACCTTGTACGCGACGATTTCACCGCCCAACCGATACGCTTCACTGTGGTCACGGACATTCTTGCATTCCGCCAGCAACGGAGTGTCACGCCCCGGCAACCAAATGCTGAAGTCCGGGTGATTGTCCAAATCGTGTTCTTCGTACCGTTCGATGACGGTCCCGACAACTCGTGCGAGATGCTTCTCCATTTGAATCTCAGACACCGCACCCTCAAGCGTCACCCGCGCCCGGAACCGACCGCCAATGGCGTTCAGCAGTTCGTATGCGGTCAGTCCGTATTCCCGCTCCATCGGGTGGGTCATCGCATCGCCTCCATGCTGCGAATAGTGAACGGCTGTGATGATAGCCGTTCAAGAGCGAGTCGCGAACCCCGATGAGGGGAACGCTGACAGTTGCAGGCGAGCGACGGGAGCCGGTCAGGGAGTAGGCGTCACTGGCGCGTCACCAGAACGTCACTGAACACGCGGTACTAGGCGGTACAGGGAGTGTTGCAGTTTGTGCATCCCTCCTGTTTTTACTTGCCCGTGGTTGGTGAAAATGCTACTTTTCTAGGTAGAAAACGGGATTATGCTGAATAGGGCCGGCGAGACTCGAACTCGCAACCAACAGATTATGAGTCTGCTGCTCTGACCGATTGAGCTACGGCCCCGGAGGGGGGGAGGAGGTCTGCTTTTTTTCGAGTTGTCTTTCGTGAAACGGCGCGAGGGTGACTGGCGACGAGTCGGAGTATCATCTGAATTTGGTTGGTCGTTGCCGGGAATGGCGCTCGTGGAGGCCATTCTACTCGATGAGGGCGATGCAACAAGAATCGGCTCGGGTCGCAACGAGGGCGTGTGGATTGCTCGACAAGGGAACCGGTTGGTGGTGGATCGGGGGATCGGCGTGCGATTGGGATTTGCATGCTGTCCATGCTGCGGTGAGGGGAGACCGGCGCAGCACGGGTGAAGGAGCAGCGACG
>JAHBTC010000198.1 GCA_019638835.1 Fimbriimonadaceae bacterium | reverse complement strand
CCACGGTGACCAATTGGTGGCCGGGTTGTATGGATCTTGCGGTTGGAATCCGGCTCCACCATTGAAGCCTGAACCCACCGGAAGCGATCCAAGGTCCACAACCGGCTGCGCCATCGAAACCTTTTCGTCAATCGCAACATTCAGTTGCAACAAGAACGACCGGTAGGATTCGGCGTTTGAGCCTTGGAAGCCGTTCTGACCGTTATCCACATAGACCACATGCTCCGCTCGGTAACCGAGGTTTGACGGCGGCTGGTAACGCGGTACGTTCAAGAATAGTTCGAACTGCGTCGGCTGCAAGGCGCGGACTAACTGAAGGTCATAACCTGTCGTACGGTAGGTATTGAAATCTGCCGCCGTGTAGGTTGGTCGGTTCAAACTCACCGCGCTAAAGAGCGGGTTCTCTGTTTCACCATTCAAGTCCTTTGCCACCGAGAGGTTCTCCCGACGAACGTCCGGATAATCAAGACTTCGGTTCGGACTTTGCACCGGATAGTCTTCCATCAGCGGATAGTTGACACCGGCGTTCGCCGTGAGGGGTTTGTAGACCCCACCCGTCGGCGAACCATCGTTTCGCCACGCGTGATCGTACGGCTCAACACGAACTCCTTGGAGGCCTCGATTATTGAGCAAGGTCATGAGGCTACGGTCAATGACAACCACCTCACTCAGTCCCTGCGCTCCGTGACTCACCGGATCAAACTTCGCCGTCTTCTCTGGCCCTACAGCCGTGAGCGGCGCGTTCGGGCGCAAATCGGTTCCGTCGGGCGTCGGGAACTGGTCGGTTCCGAGGCTGCCATTACGAAGGGCCATCACATTGGTGGCATCTGTCGTGTTACCTGCGCTGAACGCCGTATTGAACGAGTTGTTCAGAGTAACCACGCCGAGTGGATTGGCGACATAGAAGTCCCAACTGTTGTCGACCGGATAGCTTGCCGGTTTCGGAAGCGCGGTTTCTCCGCTACCGCCGCCGCCCGTATTCACGAGCAAGCGGGCACGCAGGAAGTTCTTGCCTGCAACCGCTGGGAATCCGCCTGTCGGTAAGAGAGGAAGTTGCTCAAGAACAATCTTGCTCGCTCCCGCGTTGTACAGCGTTGGGTTGATCGCCCGAATCGGTGTTCGGTTGCGGTCGCTACCGCTACTACTCAAGCGC
>JAHBTC010000197.1 GCA_019638835.1 Fimbriimonadaceae bacterium | reverse complement strand
ATCCCAGCCGCTTTGGCATTCTTCAGAATCGCCATCTTCCTCATGTCCACTTCGGGTTCCTTCTTACCCACCGGCTTCATTCCTGGCGAGTCCATGAATGTCCTTCCTTTTTCTTCCTGCACCGCATCGGTTCGACCATTGAACAACGGGGTATTCGTCGCGAGATTGTTCGCCCGTGCCGCTTCCTTGGCACCGGTGTTGATATCGAGACGCAGTTTCTTGCTACACGAAAGTGGCGTGTGAGTTCGACCGTGTTTCTGGGGTGATGGCAAATTTACTCGTCCATGAACTTCTTCAGATTTCGTTGGACACCACCCAACGACTGCTCACTCGGTTTGCCGGTGATCCATTGGTGGCTCAATGCTTCTCGAGCCGTCACTCGTTTCTTCGGATCCTTTTCCAGCATTTGCTTGATGAACTCCATTGCTACACAGATTCAGGGATTCGGTGTGAGGAACAAAGACGACGGCAGTGTGACGGGAGGTGTTGTTGTACCCACGGTGGTCGGCTTCTGTTCGCAGTCCTCGAAGTCGTATGACACCTCGCACTTCTTGTTCTTGAGCAGAATCTCGTTGTATGAGTCCCCATAGAACGGCGACGCTCCACTGAGCAAGATGTACAGTATGACACCCGCCGAGAAGATGTCGACCTTGTGGTCGTACGGTTGGTCTGCCAGAATTTCGGGAGCGACGTACCCGGGAGTACCGCACCGACGGAACAGCTGTTCGTCGATGTCGACGTACGTCGCGAGTCCGAAATCGGCAATCTTCACCTCGACGTCGTCCTCGGTGTTGGCGAGGATGAGGTTTTCGGGTTTGAGATCTCGGTGCATGATTCCCTTCGTGTGCATATAGTCGAGAGCTCCCAGCAGCTTCTTCATAAGACCTGCGGCGTCTTTCTCGGTGTAGAATCCCTTGTCCACCACCTTGTCGAACAGCTCTCCTCCACGAAGGAGCTCGAGGACGAGGTTGATGTGGTTGTCGGTTTCGAACACCTCGTACAACTTGATGACGTTGGGATGGTCGATGATTCTCATCATGTTAATTTCGTTCATGAGTCCGAGCTACGGTAGGTGAAGGGGAGTGCACGTCGATCAGACATGGTGTGTGACGAGAGGGCTAAAATATTGTGTACCTTCGTCTTTTCGTCCGACCCGATCTTCTTCTTGTCGAAACTCTTCACGGCGTACTCCTTGCTCTCGC
>JAHBTC010000196.1 GCA_019638835.1 Fimbriimonadaceae bacterium | reverse complement strand
GACGGTTCACGGACGCGGGATCGTCTGGATCGGCCCCCACGATTGCGGTGAGAACGAGGGCACAGTCCTCCGCCGTACGACAAATCGGCCCCACTTTATCCATGGTCCAGCTCAACGTCATGGCCCCGGCTCGACTTACTCGACCAAATGTGGGTCGAAATCCAGTAACGCGACATCGTTGACTAGGCGAGACAATAGAGCCAAGCGTTTCTGTGCCGATTGTGAATGGAACTAATCCCGCCGCCATCGCACTTGCGCTTCCTGCCGAAGATCCACTTGAGCCTTGTGTTGGGTTCCATGGATTGCGACAGGTACCGGCGAACCAGACATCTCCCATCGCCAAAGCGCCGCACGCCAGCTTAGCGCAGAGCACCGCACCCGCGGATTCAAGCATCTGCACCACTTTAGAGTCGTGGTCAATCACTTGTTCTCGATAGGGTTGCGCGCCCCAAGTGGTGGGCGCACCTTTGGCTGCGAAGAGATCCTTGATACCGTACGGGATGCCATGAAGGTGACTGCGAATTCGCCCGCGTTGGACTTCCGCGTCCATCAAATCGGCATGTGCAAGTGCTCGCTCTTCGGTGAGACTGACCAAGTTGAGGAGCCGGGGCCCGTAATCCTTTAGCCTTCGCAACGAGAGTTCGGTTAGTTCTCTCGATGTGACCTGTTTCGTTCGAATGAGTTGACCAAGTTCAGCTACCGTCATGAAGGCCAGATCTTCGTCATTGTTCGGCCGCCGCAACCGATCCCGCCGAATGACGTTGGCATCTACCGGGCCCGCTAGATTCTTTACTTTGCCCTGCGGAACGAATGGAGTCATCGGAGCTAGATCGTTTGGAATGTCACCGTTGCGCAACTCATCAAAGGCTCTGCGCTGCGCTTGGAGTTGTCGGGCGAGCGCCGATCTCTGCTCCTCTGTGAGGGAGACTCCGGCGAGTTTCTCGGCCTTTGCGATGTCGTCGGAAGAAAGTGCCTCCTGTGCATCCTGCCCCATGGCGGGCAAAGTTGCCATCGCGGAAACGACGGCCGCCATCTTCAAAAAGTCGGAGCGCGAAAGGCGCGGATCACATCCCATGCTCCATTCTGGTCCGGTAACGTATGAAAAATGCTCGTCGGGCTACCGTCTTGCGTGGGCCCGCGACTTACAGTGGCCATCACTCATGCTTTCGCTCCTCTTACTTATGACTGATCCGCTTCTCCCTCGG
>JAHBTC010000195.1 GCA_019638835.1 Fimbriimonadaceae bacterium | reverse complement strand
GTATCGATTGACTAATTTTGAGCCGACGGCAGGCAACCCTGAGCGTATTGCAGAGAGATTGTTCTTCTCACGACGGGCAGCAACCTCAAGCGCAAGTTCGGGATCATCGATCCGCATGACTCGCTTCGGCTCTGCTGCGACAGGAACCCCGAAGTCCCTTCGCACTCGCCGCAGATTACTCGCCATAGTCCTCTCATTGTATAGCAACTTTGCGAGGACTGAGCTTGGTCCGAGGCAAATCGGTCAAGAAAGTTCTAAGCGCGTCCACTTCGGTGTACCAACACTTTCGCGCCAGAAGTAATTCAACTACCAGTGACACTAGGCAACGCGATTTAGCAACGAACCATCGAACACCTTGTTGGACTAACATCTGCCCATGCACTCCGAAGTTCATCAACTGATCGAAGCTTGGCACTGGATGTACTTCGAGACCGACCTCGTTCTCGGGGACGTCAAGGAGGAGAATCTTCATCGCCGGCCCGCGCCGAACCTACTCTCCATCAGCGAGCACCTCGCCCACGTTTCCCGATCGGAGGCTTCAATCTTCTGCCGATACATTGCGGGCCAACCGGACGAAGAGTGGCAGACATCCGTCATGACCAAGCCGATCTTTGGATGGCCGCCCACGATGCTCGAACATCCAGTGGATACTGAACTCACCGAGTTCGACCTCCCGTCGATAACCGGCGAGTATCTACGACTCCATGAACACTGCTACCGGGTTGCACAAACAATTGAACTTGGGCCCGATCACAGGTTTGATGACTCTTGGGAAAGGATTAAGACACTCCGAGATCGACTGCGAATTGCCGCATACCACGTCGCATATCACGCCGGACAGATTTACACCGTACGACACCTGCTCGGTGAAGATACTCCCGAGAACTAACGACTACCTATCTCGCGAGGTGCGCCAATCCACATCGAGTCCGGCGGCAATCCGCAACTCGTGCATCTGGCCAACATGTTCGCTGATGTGGCGCACGTTCAGGATCAACAATTCTGCCCTTGGGAGTCCGACATACCACGGAATGCCGCACTCATCCTCGTCCAAGTCCAAGGCATCAATCAAGGAGTCCACTTCCGATTGAATGAGTCGTAGATACTCCACAACTTGCGCGGGGCTGTACGGCTCAATCTCCGGAATCTCTTCGTCATCGTCCGTGAAGGTCCAAGTCGCTTCTGGGCGGTGATGTCCCCATCTGCGCGACGCGTC
>JAHBTC010000194.1 GCA_019638835.1 Fimbriimonadaceae bacterium | reverse complement strand
GATTCGAAACGTCTCTTTTGAGCCCGGGCGAATCTGATCGCGGAAGGTGGAATACTTGATCTCTAGTTCACGATCCGTCCATGGAACCGTGAGATTCACTTCCTGCTTCATCACTTGGTGATCACGAAGACCTTTGACCAAGACAGTCAGTCCGCCACGATCCGTTTTGGTGATAGGAACTTTGATCAGCGCCGACCCTTTTCCCACCTCGATTTCATCTCGCTTAACGCGAACACCCTCGCGATACATTTCCATCGTGAGGCGTTGTGACTTTAAACCGCTGAACACAAGGATCTTCGCCGTCTCACCCACTTCGTAAGACGCTTTGTCCGAAAGCAGTAGGATTGGGAACTGAAGCTTCGGATTCTTCTCCTCCGCAACAAGAATATGACGTGAAACGGAAACCGGAGTTCCGAATTCGTCTTTGCATTCGAACGTGATTTTATAAACGCCGGACTCTGTAAAGCCGTCGAGGTTCACTTTGGCGACGCCGCTCGTGTCCGTTTTTATATTCTCCGCTCGAACGACTTCACCGTCTGGCCAACCTGTGGCGATGACTTCCCATCGTGCATCTGTCTCCCACCGCGAACGAACTTCGTCATCTGCGTGTTTTCCTCGCTTTGGGTCCGCCAATGGGTCTCGATCCGAAAAAAGCCGTGCGTCTCGCGAGAGCTCGGCCGGCAAAGGAGTGTCGTTCGGTTGACGCAAGCGATGAACCTTGTAGCTTCCCGACACCGCCTTGGGTTTACCACTGAGACTTGCAACCGATATCTTGGCTTCGACTTTCTCATGAACCACAGAAAAGCGACTCTCGATATCGATCTGAGCTTCCAGGTTTTGAAATCCTATTCGGAAAGACTTCTCCCCAGAACGCGTCTCGCCACCTTCATCCGTTACGCCGGCTTCAATAGAAAAGTTATAGCTGAGATCTTTCGCACGTTTTGGATCAGAACTCATGCGTTCGTCGGCCGCCGGGGTGAATGTGATTTCAAATGTGCCATCGGCTCGCATCGCCGATTCACCTGTCGCAATTGTCTGCGGTGGGGCTGGCGGAAACCACCATGACCAGCCGTAGTACGACCACCAAAGTGGAGCACGTGGAGAACGCGTCACTCGCCATCTGACGGACCCACTGCTAACCGGAAGACCGAAGTAATACTTGGCCTCGCCTTTGATTGTCGCTGGCTTATTTAAACGAAGAGGCGTAACCGAGTCCGTGATCGTCGTTTCAAACGTCGGACGTTTA
>JAHBTC010000193.1 GCA_019638835.1 Fimbriimonadaceae bacterium | reverse complement strand
GTGTTGACCTCGTAACGGAACTTTGCCTTGCCGCCGCTTCCGGCCACCGTCGCCCAGGTACCGTCGGTTCCGATTCCGAAGGCCTCGTTCTCCTGAGTACCTGTAGGGAGTATCAGATCGCTCCCGTCGCTGAACTCGGCGTCCGGATTGCCGTATTGAACATAAAAGCTGTCGTTGGAGAGCCGACTCTGGTATTCATCAATTCCCGCATAAGCCGCTGAGAGTGCGGCGCTCCAGGCCTGATCCTGCCGGGCTTTCATGGTCCCGCTAATTGCCGCCGTAGCCGCAACAGTTGCCAAGATCAGAAGCACCAGTCCGATCCCCATTACGACAATCAGCGCCATTCCGCGATCAGAGCGCCCAAGTCTTGAACGAAGCAGCTTCAACATGTCACTCCACCGTCCGATTTATCCCTAGATTCGGGATGCCGATAATGCTCTCAAACTTGACCGGGCTTCCGGCGCTCGCATCGTCAGACTTCAACTTGATCGAGACTTTAATGGCGGCCACCGACTGACGCTGCGAAAGGGAAAGTCCGCTCGCGGGAACCGTGAGCGGCTGATTGTCTGAGTTCAGGTAGGTAAAGAGTTCGGCCTCTCCGCTAACCGGCGCCACGAGGGCACCGGTGAGAATCTGAGTCGAGGCGGGAGTCGACTTGAAGCCCCAAAAGCCCTTGCTTATTTCGTAGGAGTCGTAGCGGACTTCAATCAACCGCCCCTGCGCATCGATAGTGAAGGCGATCTGCACCGGTTGAGGCGCAGCGGGATCTACGTCCAAATAAGAGATCACCGTCACGAGATCATCCTTGGCGACGACGAGAGCCGGGTCGTCGATTGCCTGCCCGGAAACCGGATTGCTTGCCGCGAAGCGAATTGCCCTCGCCAGCTCGTTCAACCCCAGAGATGCGGCTTTAGTACTCGTATTGACGGAAGTACCCATGCTCGCAGCCTTGCCGGTGTTGATGAACACGTTTGTAGCAAGGACCATAATTACCGCAAGCACGAGCATTGCCACCAGCAACTCGGTGAGAGTCAGGCCGGAATCATCCGCGCCCAGGCGACGAAGACGGGAAAAGCGAGACCTCCGTATCTGGATCATGGGGTCGGCTGCCTGGGGTCGAAGGTCACTACGTCTGCAGAAACGTGGGCCGTGGTGTGGAAGTGCATGCTCGCAGCCGGAATCAATTGCGAGTCGCTGCCACTCGCATTGGAGGCGGAATAGAACTTCCAGGAGCCGTATGGCACGGTGAAGTCCAGAGTC
>JAHBTC010000192.1 GCA_019638835.1 Fimbriimonadaceae bacterium | reverse complement strand
GTCTTCATCAACCGTCTTCGCCGCAAGTTCGATCGCGAGGGAGAGCCTTCGCTGATTCGCGCGGTCCGCGGCGTGGGATACATCATTCCGAAGGAATTGCTGTGATGCGGCTTTCCATTCGCACCCGGTTGATGTTGTGGTACGCCGGAAGTCTCACGGTACTGATCGCGATGTTCGGTCTTCTGATAGACCGCCTGATGTATGATCGATTGCTGGCCCGAACCGATTTTGAGATTGCGGAAGAGTTGGAAGAACTGGCGCTTGAAGTGGGACTGGCTGCCGACCGCGCCGAATTGCGCCGCCAGCTTGAACTCCGATTTGGAAATCATCAATCCTACGATTTCGTCGTCCAATCCAAGAACGAAGAGTTGTTGTTTGTGAGCCAACGGATTCAGAACGCGGCTGCTGCGATGCCTCTGACCTTGGCAGACGATGACGTAAGCTACTCCACCAGCAGCGTGGCGGGACTTGGATCGTGCCGTATTGGCAGGCAACGGTCGCGCGGGCCGGAAGGGCCACTCAGCATCGCGGTACTCATTCCATTGGAACGATTTCTTACGGAGCTTCAGGATCTCAGAAAACTGCTCATCACCGTAGGACCTCTTATTGTGCTGATCGCTATCGGAGGGGGATTCTGGCTGGCGCGGCGTGCGCTTCGTCCCGTCGACTTGATGACTGCGGCAGCCGATAAAATCACTGCCGAGCAGAGATCAGAACGCTTGCAAGTTTTCAACCCGAACGATGAGTTGGGACGTTTAGCCGTGACTTTGAACCAGATGATCGACCGACTGCAACGCGCATTGAACGATACACGGCAGTTCACGGCGGATGCAGCGCACGAACTTCGTACCCCGCTGGCGGTGATTCGGACCACCGCGGAGATTGCCTTGCGGCATCCCCGGACAACTCGCCATTACGAAGAGAGCTTGCAATCGATTGCCGATGAGGCGGAGCGGTTGACGTCGCTGTCGAATCAACTGTTAATGTTGGCTCGCGAGGATGCGGGGCTGAATGAGTCCATCAATGGAACTACCGATATCGGCGAATTGGCACGAGAAGCGGTAGCCGATATCGAACCGCTGGCCGAGCAGAAGGACTTGAGTATCCAATTGATCTGCGAAGAGGGAGTTTCAATCCCCGGCGATCCTGATCGACTGAGAAGGGTGCTGATCAACCTGCTCGACAACGCAATCAAGTACACACCAGCAGGAGGGCGAATCGACGTCACCATCTCCAGGAAATTAGACAAGGTCGAACTGACAGTAGCAG
>JAHBTC010000191.1 GCA_019638835.1 Fimbriimonadaceae bacterium | reverse complement strand
CAAAC
Organism: Fimbriimonadaceae bacterium; assembly: GCA_019638835.1. Lineage (GTDB taxonomy): Bacteria > Armatimonadota > Fimbriimonadia > Fimbriimonadales > Fimbriimonadaceae > JAHBTC01. The sequence goes on along the minus strand of JAHBTC010000191.1, from coordinate 1,308 downwards.
ATCGGCCTCTCCACCATCAAGTACGTCGTCCCCGCCGACAAACAGCCCATCGCCTACGACGTCCTCCAAGAGGTCTACGGCACGATCAAGTGGAACATCCCGCTGGGACCGAGCGACCCCAAGAAGCAACTCCCCGCGCTCTTCAAGAACAACACGCTGAACATCAGCGAGCTCGCCAACCAACCCTCCCGATAGCAACGCAAGTATTCCGCACTCCGAATTACGAAATGGACTCTACTTCCGATCTCACGAGGACAGATCGACCTCGTCCCAACTGATGCCCGGGTTCACCAGCCACCCGAATGCACGCATGCGTTCAACAACAACCGATCCATTCAATTCTCCCGGTGAATCAATTCCTTCAAGCATGCTTTGCCGACATGCCCACAACATGCGGTAGTGCAGGTCCATTTGTTCGAGCAGCTCATCCAAGGGGCGCTCGGACAGACTTTCCGCGGATTGATTCTGCTTGATCGTCCTAAACGCCGCCTCCATGTTGCATGTGGAACTAGGCCAGGGCAATTCGGATTCGAGACGGAGCGCCCACTGAAGCGTGTAAACCGCTTCGAGCGCCCATGACGTCTCGACGATCTGCTTCTGAGTGAGCTTGGTCGCGCCGACCACTTTGTTTTCTGCAAGGCTCAGGTCGTCCCACGAATGAAGTTTGTCGAGGCGTTCTCGGAATTCCTTTAAGGGAGCCCCCTCCATCGCGAACTGCCCTCGCATGAAATAGACAAAATTGGCACGCATGCGTCGAAACACCGCCTCGACAGATCGCGTCCCAAGCTCCTCATCCGGATCGAGAGGCGGCAAATGCTCAATCGTCGGAATCTTTCGGGACTTGAGAAGCCGGATGCTAGCAGTCTTGCGTCGAATGTTTGCCGGTTCCATGTTCAAGCCAGCATAACGCAACGCACGCACAACCGCACTCCCTCCCACCGAAGCCCGCTACTTCGCAACCTCCAACACTACTTGCCGGTGTCCTCCAAACTTTTCCGCTGAACTTCCCGCATCCATTTTTTGATAGCCACACACGTTCTGTGCTCTTATTCCCCCGTCCGATCGCGAACATCCTTCTCGGCCGCGTTGCTACTCCGCCATCAACCGCAACTGCGTTCCCACAACCTCCACCTGCGGCAGTTCCTTCCCGCTCTTCGCCCCGCTCTCTTCAAACTTCCGGAACGTCGGCTCCAGCCGCTGCTCGTAGCTCGCGACAAACTTGTTGTAGTGCTCCGCCGCGCTCGAAAGCGACTTGCCCAGCTTCGCTACATGCTCGAACGCCACCGACGCCCGCTCGTGCAACTCCGC
>JAHBTC010000190.1 GCA_019638835.1 Fimbriimonadaceae bacterium | reverse complement strand
CAGGAAGAAGGAACGGCGGTCATGCTCATCACCCATGACATCGGGGTCGTCGCATCAATGGCCGACGAGGTAGCGGTGTTCTATGCCGGTCGAATTGTGGAAAAGGGGCCGAGCGAATCGGTACTCCACCATCCTCAACACCCGTACACTCAAGCTCTCCTCTCTGCGGTGCCCCAGCCAGGACAGAAGCGACTTGTAACGATCTCGGGCCAGCCGCCAAGATTTGGCGAGTTACCATCGGGATGTGCTTTTGCTCCTCGCTGCCCGAAACGATTTGAACGCTGTGACCAAGACCCTCACTTGATGACCGCCTCGACCGGAGCCGAGGCGGCGTGTTGGCTCGTGGATCAGCCAGTTGCGACAACCTAACCGCTCGTCAGATTGCCTTTTACGTTGTTCACGTTGCCAGCGGCATCCCACTTGCCGTCGTGCAACTGCGAGACAAGACCAATCCCAAGAAGAGTTGCGGCAAGAAGGTCTCCCTGACCAAATGGTGATGATTTCTTTACCTTTGCGGATGCGACGTTCTTGCCGATTCCATCAGCCCAAGCCGTCCAGATCTTCTTGGCGAGAGGCTTCAACGAAGGTTCCTCCAGACTCGCAACGAACAGTCCTTGAATCACGCGGAAAAAGCGTGAACCCTTCATCGCATAGTCTTCGGTGAGTTCAAAATCGGCCGAAAGTTTGTCGTCGGGCTTGGTCATGCCTTCATAGAAAGCAGCTCGGTCGTTGCTGAGTCGCCGAAGCGCTTCTTCTGCGACGGCCTTGAGAAGATCAACCCTCTTCGGGAAGTAGTAGTGAACCGTCGCGTGGTTGATCCCAAGCGCGGTGGCAACGGTGCGGGCGTGGACGGATTCCAATCCATGGTCTCCTGTCATCTCATATGCTTTTGCTGCAATTTCGTCTCGCCGTCCTGGCATAAGCCAATTCTAACACTTTGGTGAGGAAATGGTCAACCCTTTGGCGAGTATTGCTTGGTCTAACCTATCTTCACCGCTCAGGTCTAGAATAGAAACAGTGCCTCCCTATCCACGCACATGGGCCGAGATTGACCTCGCGGCGGTAACCCACAATCTGGCCGAGATCCAGCGTGTGGTCGGTCTGGGCGTGTCACTTGCCTTGGTGGCGAAAGCGGATGGATACGGACATGGCCTCGTCCCGGTGGCCCGCCATGCCCTTCGGCACGGTTGTAAGTGGATTGCCGTAGCCACCGTCCAAGAAGCCATTTCACTTCGGGATGCGGCTGTGGATACCCCGATCATGGCGATGTCGCCCCTGCTTCCCATTGAAGCGGAGCAAGCCGTTTTCTACGACGTTGACGCTTTCGTCGAGAATACGGAG
>JAHBTC010000019.1 GCA_019638835.1 Fimbriimonadaceae bacterium | reverse complement strand
ACTCCGACTTCTTCGCCCGACTGACCGCTGGCCGTCGCCTGCTGATAGATCTTCTCGGTCAACGAGTGGCTGAGCGACTCAAGTTCCTTGACCGCTGCCTGCAGTGACTCAAGATCGTCCTGCTCACGAACGCGTTTGACGTTTTCGATTGACTCTTCGATCTGGGTGCGGTCCGACTCGTCCACCTTGTCGCCGTTCTCGCGGAGCATCCGCTCCATCGAAGACACCAACCGGTCGGCCTCGTTCTTCACCATCGCCAGATCTTGTAGTTCCTTGTCGCGATCCGCGTTGGCTTCGGCCTCTTCAACCATTCGGTCAATCTCCGTTCGGTCCAGGTTGCTCGAACCAGTGATCGTGATCTTTTGCTCGTTACCGGTGCCCAGATCCTTCGCGCTTACGTTGAGGATTCCGTTGGCGTCGATGTCGAACGTTACTTCCACCTGCGGGGTGCGCGCCGGAGCCGGCGGGATACCGCTCAGGTTGAACTGCCCCAGGCTCTTGTTGTCCTTACTCAGCGACCGCTCGCCCTGCAAGATATGAATCGTGACTTCACTTTGATTGTCCACCGCCGTCGTATAGGTTCGACTTTTCTTGGTGGGGATCGTCGTGTTACGCTCGATCAACTTATCGGTGATGCCGCCCTGAGTTTCCACACCAAGGCTCAGCGGAGTGACGTCGAGAAGGACTACGTCCTTCACGTCGCCGCCAAGTACGCCGGCTTGGATGGCCGCGCCCACGGCCACGACTTCGTCCGGGTTCACGCTCTTGTTCGGCTCCTTACCTGTGAGTTTCTTCACGAGTTCCTGAACCATCGGCATTCGCGTTGAACCGCCGACGAGAATCACCTCATCCAGTTTGGCGAGGCTCAACTTCGCGTCCGAGAGCGCCTGCTTGACCGGTGCCTCGACCCGCTTGAGCAGATCTTGACAAAGTTCCTCAAACTTCGCTCGCGAGAGCGTTGTCTCAATGTGAACCGGTTCGTTGTCCACCGCCGTGATGAACGGCATGTTGATTTCGGCCGAAACACTACTTGAGAGTTCGATTTTCGCGCGCTCCGCCGCATCTTTCAATCGTTGGAGGGCTTTGCTATCCTTGCGTAGATCAATGCCGTGCTCCTTGCTGAACTCATTGGCGAGGTAATCCACGATCTTCTGGTCGAAGTCGTCACCCCCCAAGTGGCTGTCGCCAGCGGTGGACTTGACTTCGAATACTCCGTCGCCCACATCTAGAATCGAAACGTCAAACGTTCCGCCACCGAGGTCAAAGACGAGGATCGTCTCGTTATTCTTCTTGTCAAGGCCGTAGGCAAGCGAAGCCGCCGTCGGTTCATTGATGATGCGCAAGACTTTGAGTCCAGCGATCTCGCCCGCGTTCTTGGTCGCGGTGCGCTGGCTGTCATCAAAGTACGCCGGCACCGTGATCACCGCTTGGTCCACGGTTTCGCCGAGGTATGCCTCTGCATCCGCTTTCAACTTTTGGAGAATCATCGCGCTGATCTCTTCCGGAGTGAACTGCTTGTCCACAGCCGGGATCTGCACAACCATGTTCCCTTTCTTGTCGGTCATGGCCTTGTAGCTCACGCGCTTTGCCTCCTCGCTTACTTCGTCGAGTCGGTGGCCCATGAACCGCTTGATGCTGGCAACCGTGTTGGCCGGATTCGTCATGGCCTGGCGCTTTGCAGTTGCCCCGACGAGCCTCTCGCCGTTTGTGCGGAACGCGACGACGCTCGGAAGGGTCCGCGTTCCTTCCGAGGTGGTGATTACCTTCGGCTCACCGCCTTCCATGATGGCGACGACACTGTTGGTCGTGCCTAAGTCAATTCCTACGACTCTTCCCATACTCAATTCGCTCTTTACTGCGGAAACCTCAGGTGACTTGAGTCTCCTACACTAAGGTAAACGCTATTTTACCGGCAAGCGTTTCGGGGTCCCACCGTAGCCTGACTACGAGACCCAGCACTCCGACAATGGATAAACTGGAAGTATCTGTATGAACTCAGACTAATCGGCCGTCCGAAGGTGATCTCAGCCTCAGGTGAAGAAATCCTTTGGAAAGCAATGGGGGGATTCCATGTGCTAGCAGTCTTAGCTCTCCACCCCAGGCGAAGAATGTCCAGAGGAGACCTCGCACGTTGCCTGTGGCCTGCCTTCGAGGAAGATCGCCAAATGGCGAATCTGAGAACCGCACTTCATACCCTTGGTCGAAACTTGCCCCAAGTATTTGTCGCGACGCAAAACGAGGTCGAAGTTGCTCAAGATTCAATGAGAGTAGATGTCTGGGAAATCCGGAACGTATTTCGTGAAGCCCAAACAGAGCCTAGCCAGAGCAATCACATTCGATTACTCACGCGTGTTGCCGAGAAAATGAACTCGCCCATTCTTGAGGGCTGGAAAGGGGATTGGGTAGAGCAAGAACGCGAGCGCTGGTTAGATACCCAGTTGCGAACGTTCCTAACCGTCGCAGGAGCCGAAGAGGAGTCGTCGAACTGGGATAAAGCAATTCAGTGGTATCGGCTCGCTTTCCAGATTGACCCGATCAGCGAAGCGGCAATAGCTGGGCTGATTCGTTCTCACGGTCATTCAAAGAAACCAGCCGAAGCCGAGCAAGATTTCTCACACTATGCGAAGTCGCTAAAGAAAACGATTGGTCTTGCTCCGTCTGAAGGTCTTTACCGGTTGTTCGATTCAGTCCGCAACGGAACCTATCCACCACAATTTCCGGGAGTCAAACCAACGACTCCCGTGGAAAGAGCGGCTATCGTGACAGCTTTCGAGCGGAGCCTCGCGAAGGGAGGTGACGCAGCCGCAAAGTTCATTGCGGCCGATCCGATGGTTTGGCTAAGTCACGAGGACTTGATCGCCTCAAGACAAATTATCGAGCGGATTTGGAGCAGAACTCAGGGTGTTTCAGACGATCGATTCGTCGTTGGATGTTGTGCCCTTTTACTGGCACTACGCTTCTCGGACTACGAACGAGCCGAGCAACTTCGCGCGAATCTTGAGCCAATGGCGGAGCAAGTGGGAGAGTCGGAGCATACAATCATGCTACTTTCCTACATTGCATTCTTCTATCTTGAGATCCGTGAATACGACAAGAGCCTAGAACACTCGCGACGGGCCGTGTCCAAGCTAAGTGATCAGATATCTCCCCAGACCCGCTCTGTGATTCTCAACGGACATGCATCGACTTTATGGCACTTACTTCAATTTGATACCGCCAAAAAAATGTATGCGTCGGCGCTGGATGGATTGGATAGCTCACCACAAAACGCCTACTATCGCCTTCTCATAAGAATCAATCTAGGATTTGTCGCCATTGTGGAGGAAGAGTTTGAAGAGCTTGAAAACATCGTCGAGGAGATGGAATCTGATTCGCCCCATATGATTCTATTCGGACAACCGCGAGTAGCCTGGCTCACCGTAACCGGATTCCTACATTCCGCTACGGGAAATGATCAAGGTCGAAAGGAACTGGCCGAAGCTGTTCTCCTCGCCCATCGATCGTCGTCGCGCCGATGGACATTGATAGCCCTTGATCATATTTGCCTTGCCTTTGAGTATCTGCGATTGGGTAGCTCGAGCCCGGCACTCGAAAGCGCAGTGAAGTCTCTTCGGGAAACATTGGGGCATGAACGCTCTCCTGCAGAAAGACTTCAAATCGAAAGAACGCTCAAAAGATTGAAACTCAGTGGCCCAGACCGGACTAGCAGTTTGCTCCGCGGGGCCCACGAAGAAGCAGTTGTGAAATGGGCGGCAGCAACCCTTATTAGAGAGTAAATCTAGACTCGCACTAGGACTTTTGGCAGAAAGATTGACGATGGATTGATACACGGGGGCGACCATCGTTTCATGACGAAGTCGCGTGTCACATTGTTCGCAATTCTTACCGTCGTTATGATTTTGATTGGTTGCGGCGGCAGCAGTCCAGTCGTGGGAACAACTGGCACAAATTCGGGAACCACATCCGGCACTACAGGTCGCCAGACAGTTGTCAGTGTTACGGGCAAGCTGGATATCCCTGAATCTGGACGTGCTCCCAATGAGTTCCGCATCCTCAGTTCCATCGATAAGGCAACCCCCGATTCCAATGGAAACTTTGAGCTGAACATCTTCGAGGGAGCTGGGCAAATGGTCTTCATCACGAAAGGAGCAAACGAGTTGGTCGCCCCGGCACTGATTCGTCAAAAGGACGCGACTCTGAATCCCGCGGCTGTGGCCCGGGCCATCGCGTTTTTTGGCACCGCTACCTATCTCTATGGAGGGGAGGAAGCAAGCATTCTCATTGATGACATTGAGTCGCTTGAGGGCTTTTCAGCATTAACAACCAAAGTGGACGACCTCTTCAAGTCGGGACGTCCGTATTCCGAATGGCCATCCGAATACGAATCGGAACTCGCAGCAATTCAAGGCGGATTCTCAAGTCGTGGGCTCTTAGTGGATCCGCCAAACGCCCAAAGCGGCCTTGTCATGAATCAGCAAAACCCGAATACGCTCGTGATCACCAATAACTACCGCCGACGCGCGTACGTCTGGGTGAGGCAAACACGTTACCGACAAGAAAATGTTTGGCACGACCAGGATCGGCCAGTTCACGAATTCGAGATGAAGGGAGCATCGGGCTATGCCGGCGTAATTGGGACGATTCGCAATCACGCTAACGGCAACTACTCTTGGACGCCTGTTTCCGCCCCGCCGCTTGAGCTTCCGCTCTTGCCATCTAGTGCTGATCGGGCGGAGTACGAAGTTGCCACCGTCGGCTTAGGGATCACAAGAGGGGATTACGCTCAGTTGAGCGCCGCTCAACAAGCGAAGTGGAGAACGTTTGCCGCATACGCCCTCTTCATTGATCATGTGCTGCCAATCTATCTCAACGTCTTCCTTCCCGCGAGCCAAGATTTCGGGGACCGGTACGAAGACTTCCTGACGGTTCGTAGCGCAATTGAGGGATTTGTTTCGGTTTATGTCGCCAACGAGCCAGGAATTCTCGAAGCGATCGAAGCAGGAGATATCCAAGGTGCGATCGAAACTGCGGTTTACGGAATTGTTGATAGTGAGCCAGCACGTGCGGCTCTTGCCAACATCGTTTACGAAATCATTTCTGCAACTACGAGCGAAGGACAGGAGAACGACTTCCTGGACGTATCGCGCGCATTCCTTCGAGCATTACGAGTCGTTGACCTTGGGGGAAACATCCTTGATGCCGTCATAAGTGCTGGAGGTGCTCTGACGTCTCAGCACGCGAACATCTGGACTGTGACGGCAGGGCGTCCAGTTGTTCGAATCACTCCGGAAGAATCCGCGATGACCCCCTCAAGTCCGGCATTGCGATTGGAAGCTAGCGTAATCGACGCCGAGCCTGGAGATTCCTTCGTTTATCATTGGAGCATTCCCGAAGGCTACGGACGTCTTACCGACGGAACGCACGTCGGCACGGACTTCGAGTCAAGTTCAGCAACGGTCTCGTTCTTCATTGTCAATGAAGAAGGCCGAGGACGAATCCCTGTGCGCGCCGTCGCAACTCAAGTGGATGGAAACCAGCGAACCGAGGTCGGCCCGGCTGAAGCCTATATAACGGTGGAATCAGCATCACCTATCGTTGGCCCCATGATCACCAGCCTGCGACCCAGTGAAGAACAGGAATTCTCCGTTCAAATGAACCCACCGTACACGGGCCAGGATCAACTCTATTACGTATACACGCTGGAACAAGGACTCGGTGGTCTGACGGGATACGGGGAATATCAGACGAGCAATACCGTCGAGTTTCGAGCAGGATCTACGTACGGCAACGACAAACTGATAGTCAACGTCTTCCGAAGGAGCTCGACTGGCTACCATTCGATGGGGCAGGCAACTGCCCAGATTCGAATTGAACAACGACGGTCGATAGTCTTTGGCACGTATGAAACCAAACAGTTGATCAATCATGAGTTGGTTGGCGAGGGCAGACATGGCACAATTGCGACCGTAGTTTTGCCGAAGGTTGAAGGAGCGAAGTCGTACAGAATGCTGGCAACGGGTGGTTATGATCCTGATTACTGGCGAGCCAAGATTGAGAGTCGATCGCCCTTCCGACACGATTGGCACTCGATCCAACCGACGAACGAGGAGTGGGTTCCCCTAAGCGGCGGATGGGGCCCGGCCTCGGGCGCTGCCGAAACATTCGCTTGGATGGAGGGAAGATTTGGCTCGGGCTGGAAGTGGATGTTCGAAGTCACATACGAGTGAGGCTTGCGCTTAGAAACTGGGAGTGGATCTCACCGCTCCCAGTTGACTCCCATCATTGACAGACGCCGTGCTCCGCTACAATTTAGAAGGGATGAGTATCCGCTCAGTTAGTCTTGCTTGCACGCTTTTGGCATCATTGCAATGCTCTCTTGCGTTAGACAAGAGCGAGGCCATTCGCCTCGCAACGCAATTTTTCTCTGAGGCACAAATCGCATCAAGAGAAGACGAAGGCGCTCTCTGGGGGCGACCGCTTTACGGACCAACGATCTTTGTCGATGCGGAGTCGAAGCTTCTGGTTGCAAATGAAAGCGACCGCGAAGGCATCCTTGTGGCCGAAGCCGGTGTGTTTCTCGGAACGGCGGCCCCTGATTTTCCGATCGCGAATACATCGCACGTTGTTGGTGGGCTGCGCTTCACCGTTGTACCTTTCCAAAACATGCCCGACACGTTAGTTGCCCGCCGCATGCTGGTAATGCACGAGTCATTTCACCGCATCCAAGCCGACCTTCGACTTCCCGCCGAAGGTGTAGGCAACGCGCACTTGGACACAAAAGAAGGGAGAGTTTGGCTTCGCCTCGAATGGCGGGCTCTTTCGGTCGCGCTTGTTTCGTGGGGCGCTGAGCGCACCCGAGCAATCGAGGACGCCCTCTCCTTCCGGGCTTATCGGCAAATGCTTTTTCCGGATGCCAAGCGTGAGGAAGACAGAATGGAAGTGCATGAGGGTCTTGCGGAGTACACGGGTGTCGCTTTGAGTGGCCTCGATCATCAGTCCGCGCGCTGGCACATGGCCGGGCGACTCAAGGTCAATGCGCTCAAGCCAACGTATCCGATGTCTTTTGCCTACGAAACCGGTCCGGCTTATGCGCTGCTCCTTGACATGGAAGAGGGGAAATGGAGAACCACGCTTTCCACCTCCTCTAGCCTTACCGATCTCCTTGCGGCTGCGAGGGGCCTTGAGATCACACCCTCGCTTGCGGAAGCAACCTCTCGTGCGAATGCGTATTCCTCCAGCGAGATCTTCGTTAGTGAAGATGCACGAGAATCGGAACGCCAAAGGCAAATTGAACTGTGGACTGAAAGGTTGGTGACCGGGCCGGTCCTGCACCTCCCACTTCTCCAATCAAACTTCACTTTCAATCCGAACGAAGTGACGCCACTTGGTAGGTGGGGAAATGTGTATCCCACGGCGACGATCAGTGCGGAGTGGGGAACGATCACGGTAACGAAAGGAGCCCGGATCAGCGCCGACTGGCAAAGTGCTTACGTAACTGCTCCTATTGCCGCCAATGAGCTCAAAGGTGATGGCTGGACATTAGAGTTGAAGCCGGGCTGGCGGATTACCGAAGGAGATCGCGTGGGGTCATTCACCTTGCGGAAATCCTGAGTCATACTTGGAGCGGCCATGGATTGGATGTCACTCGCGATCGGGGCGTTTCTTGGTGGGTTTCTCGTTTTTGGCGTCGGCGTTCTCTTTAATATGAAGAAGGATGCGGAAGCGCCGATGGATGACGCCGCATGGCGCGATAAGTTTGAGGCCGCTCAAGCGGAAGCCGCCCGGTATCGAGCGCAACTCGACAACTTGCAACCGAGTCTCGCCGAGTTGGAACGACTCAAGAGCACGTCGGTTGTCCCGAGCCTCGAGGCCGAAAATCGCGAACTAAAAGCCCAGATCCAAGAGATGGAGAAGGCAGCAAAACTCGCCCCCAAGATGCCAGAAGCCGACGAAATCGCTCAGGCAGCCCGAGAAGTCGTAGAGGCGGCGAAGCCCGTTTATCACGGAGCGGAGCCTCTTGATCGAATCGTTGGCATCGGTGAAGAGCGAATGCACAAGCTCTATGAGGCGGGCATCCTCACTTTCAAACAGCTTAGCCACGCATCACCGGAGCACGTTGCCCAGATCCTTGGAATCGGACAGGAGGAAAGCAACTTGCAAGTGATCTACGACTGGGTGAACGAGGCCGCAACACTAGCCGACGAGTATCCAGGATGAGTACACCGCAGCAGAATCACGACCAGGGTCAAGCGCGCATCGTTATTTCCGGCGTCTTTCTTCTTGGCCTCGCCGGCATGGCATTCGCGGCTTATTTCTTACAAAACGTAGCGGGAGATCACAAACTGGAAGCTGGTCACAGCAGCGAACACGGCGCGCCAACGCATGAAGGCAACAGCCATGGGGAAGCCGACTCTCACGGCGCGACCAACGAGCACGGCGGAACAGACGTTAGCCACACCGCGATTACGGCTCAGGAATTTGATATCAACGATCCCGAGGGCGCGGTTGCGCCTGGGGATGTCACGGTTTCGGGAACGGGCACCCCAGGGAACACCGTCACCGTCACGGCGAATGGCAAGGAAGTGAAGGCTACGGTTGGGGAAGACGGCACATGGAGTGCTCCCTTCGAGTTTGCGCCCGGGGAAGTTAAGGTGACGGCAGCGGACGGAAAACATCCCGCTAGCGAAGTAACTTATATTGTTTTGGCACCCGACACGGACGGCCCAACACTTGGAATCAGCAACCTCACTGAAGGCGCAAGAATCAAGGCGGAACCACTCGAATTGAAGGGCACTGCCCGCCCGGGGGAGTTAGTTCGAATAAGCAGGGACGGAAACGTGCTTGGGGAAGCGAAAGCCAACGACCAAGGCGAATGGAGTTTCACGGTTGACGGGGATTCAACGAAGGCGAAAGAGTTCCGGGCCATATCGCTGGGAGACAACGCCTCCGTTACGATCCGCGTGAACCCGTAGCGGTTTGCTACAATGGGCGCATGGGGGCCTCGGCGGATTCTTCCGCTCGCTTTGAGCGAACAAGGGAGGCACACCGACTTGAACTTGCTGAAGACTATGTGGAGGTAGTCCTCGACCTAACGGATCGGCACGGAGAAGCCCGTCTCACCGACATCGCCCAGGAGTTGGGAGTCGCCCATCCTACGGTTGCCAAGTCGTTACGTCGACTGGAAAGAGAAGGTCTCGTCCGTCTTGAGCCTTATCGCCCGGTTCGTCTTACGGAGGAGGGGCTTGAGCTTGCCCAGAAGTGCCGAGCACGACACCGTATCGTTGTCGAGTTCTTAGAAGTGTTGGGGCTGGAGCCTGAAACGGCTGAAGTCGAAGCAGAGGGTATTGAACACCACGTTAGCCCTCGCACGCTCGAGTTGATGAAACGGTTTTCGTCTCGCTAAGGGGACGGTCCGTGGGGCTCAGTTGACTTTCGGGCGGCCCCCGGCGCATACTTCCCTTCCCCGTGCGCGGTTAGCTCAGTGGTAGAGCACTACAATGACACTGTAGGGGTCACAGGTTCAAATCCCGTACCGCGCACCACTGAAGTCTGATTTCATTCACAGACCCTCTCGCGTCTCACTTATTTGCCGAAGGATTTCCCGCATCAACTCGTCCTGCGACTTGAGGTGCTCCATGATCAGTCGAATCTCCTCCTCGGCCGTCACGTTGCAGTTATAGTCGTTTTGCGCCATCAAGCGATCCTTTTCTGCTTGTCGGTTTTGGCTCATCATCACGATCGGTCCGGTGTAGGCCGCCTGAAAGCTAAGCATCAAATTCAGCAATATGAATGGGTAAGGATCGAATGCCGTACGTCCGGTGAGTGCGTTGAAGGTCAGCCAGCCAACCAGAAAAACAGATTGAGTGACGATGAACGGCCAACTTCCGACCACGGCGGCGATCCGGTCGGCGACGTGTTGTCCCCGAGTGAGAGAGTCAGAGAATCGCTGATTGACGTCCATCGGCTCGGGATGGCGATGGCGATAGGAGTGCAAAGGCCCGGCAGGAATCTTGAGTTCCACACTCTTCAAAACTCTTTTATCGCGGCTTTTGATTCACGTGATGAGGCGTTCCTTTGCATTCTCGCGGTTTATGACAGAAAATTCATCGTGAAATCGGTGAATTTCACGGATTTCGTCTCCATAATAGCGGTATGGATAAGCAAATTCGTTGGAGTGAATTGGGTTACCCTGCTCCCGGCGAAGGGATACAAACCTCGTCCGCCGATGTTGACCCCGAACGAATTTATCTGAACTCCGAGGTGCTGAGCAATGTCAAACGTCGCGGCTGCCGCGATGCATGGCTTATCTTTCGGACAACCGAAATATTTGCGGGCACCCTCACCTATCTCCATTTGATTGACTACATTCCGATTCCCTAGCGGAAGATGGACGAAACCGCACCGCCAGTCGCCAATCAACTTGAAGACTTGCACTGGCTGATTGGTGCCTGGCTGGGCGACATCAACGGTCAACCCGTCGAAGAGCATTGGTTTCCTGAACGTGGTGGCCAGATGATCATGTGCTTTCGCTGGATGACGGACGGAAAACCTCACATCTACGAGTTCGGAATTCTTGGGCGGTGGGACGGCGAAGTTCAAATGCGTCTGAGGCACATCAGATCAACGGGAGCGAGTATTGAGCATCAAGAGATCACAACTACCTTCCGGTTGATTGATGTTCAGGATCAAACCGCGTCCTTTGAGGAAGTGGGTTCATCACCCCCTCTTCGACTTCTCTATCACCGCAGTAACGATTTTCTGAAAGTCTGGTTTGAATCGGACTCCGGACTGATACCCGTTCAAGGTGTCTTTGTCTACGTCTTGCTAGACAAGTGATCCTTGCGAAATAGGGCGCGTTGGGGCCAAGATGAACTATGCAACGCGGCCGACTTCTCAGTCTTGGTGCCATTGCCCTCGTTAGTCTTGCTTTCGGTCAGAACCCAACCTGGAGGGACAATTTTGACTCATATGAGTACATGATCCCAGCACGGGATGGCACGAAACTGTATACGGTGGTTTACGTTCCGAAAGGTAAGACTGGCCCCTTCCCCATCCTGATGGAACGGACTCCTTATGGAGCAGGCAACCCAAACGCCGCCCCCCGCCGCAGTTACGCGGCCCTCAATGATGCGGGATACATCCTCGCTTTCCAAGATGTTCGCGGAAAAGGAGGGAGCGAGGGAGACTTCATCAACGTCCGTCCGACTCTCCGTGCAGGTTCTTCTGGAATTGATGAGTCAACCGATACGTATGACACTGTGGACTACCTCATCAAGAACGTGCCTCAAAACAGTGGACGAGTTGGTTTATGGGGAATTTCTTATCCCGGCTTTTACGCTGGCGCAGGGGCGATTCGGAACCATCCGGCCCTCAAAGCCGTTTCCCCACAAGCCCCGGTGAACGACTGGTTCTTGGGTGACGACGTGCATCACAACGGAGTCATGTTTGTGCAAGAGACGTTCGATTTCGCCGTGAACTTCAACCGCGTTCGCGGCACACAACCCCCGCAAATTGACCGGGAAGGTTTATCGGCTTATGCTTTCTATTTGAAGACCGGAGCTTTGTCCAACTTTGAGACTAAGCATCTCCAAGGGAGACTGCCTTATTGGCAAGAATTGATGTCGAACGGCACCTATAACGAGTACTGGAAGTCTCGTGCCTTGTGGCGATCATTCAGCGACGTAAACTGTGCGGTCCTCACCGTCGGAGGTTGGTACGACAAGGAAGATATGTGGGGTGCTTTGAACTTGTACAAGGCTTCGGAGCGCCAGAACCCAAACACACCCAACTACCTGATCATGGGGCCTTGGTCGCATGGCCAATGGGCGTCTGGAAATGGTGCAAGTTTGAGCGAACTTCCATGGGGTAGCCGTACGGGTCAGTACTTCCAAGAGAACGTAGAGTTACCGTTTTTTGAACGGTATTTACGCGGTAATGATTCGGTAAGGGCGATCCCTGAGGCGACGATGTTTGATACTGGTAATCTTACTTGGAATACGTTCTCCGAGTGGCCCCCAAAGTCTAACGCTACCGCGCTTTATCTTGACAAGAACCGTGAGCTGACTTGGAGTCGTCCGGCGACTTCCGGTGGAACGGTGTATGTCGCCGATCCCTCCCGTCCCACACCGTATCTTGCCGATTACATGGAGAGCACGCGGTCACCCGGAGATTGGCTGGCTCGTGACCAAAGGTTCTCAAGCCGGCGAGGAGACACAGTGACCTTCCAGCTCCCAGTTCAGACCTCCGATCTCAAAGTGGGCGGCCCGGTCTACGTTGACTTCTGGGTCAAAACTTCTGGAACGGATGCCGACTTGGTAGTCAAGGTCATTGACGAGTTCCCCGAAAACGATTCAACTCCAAACGCTTCGGGAACTGGCACACTCGCGGGCTACCAGCATATGGTGCGATCGGATATCTTCCGGCTCAAGTTCCGCAACTCGTTTGAGCGGCCCGAGCCCGTCCGCCCCGGACAACCTACGCACGTCCGTTTTGCCCTGAACGATGTCCTACATACCTTTCGTAAGGGACACCGGATTCTAGTGCAGGTCTCTAGTTACTGGTTCCCCATTGCGGATCGAAACCCCAATCAGTTCATGGACATCTATCGAGCTACCGACGCGGACTTCCGCAAAGCGACGATTGAGGTCTTGCATGGTGGAACAACCGCTAGTCACATTGAGCTCGGGGTTTTGCCTAACGACTAGGGAATATCTTGGACGCAGCGGAAACCGACATTTGACCAAGTGGAGTCCACGGCACCTTTGCCTCGGGCTCCCACTTTGTATCGCTGGCAGTAGGAATCGGCGCAAAGAAACGAGCCGCCACGCTGCACCCTCATTGGAACACCCGGCTCGGCCGGACTGTGACTCGAAGGCGGCCCCACGGGGTTCTTGGCTTCGTGGGTGTCGTAACTATCGGGACGGTACCAGTCGGCACACCATTCCCACACGTTGCCGGACATGTCAAAGAGACCGTACTCATTTGGCAGGAAGGCTTTTACAGGCGATGTCAGAGCGTAGCCGTCGGTCAGCGTATTCCGGTGGGGAAATTCGCCTTGAAAGGTGTTCGACTCTCCGCCCGTGACCTTCTCCTTCTGGTCCTGACCTCCCCGAGCGGCAAACTCCCATTCGGCTTCGGTAGGTAACCGCTTTCCTGCCCACTTGCAATAGGCAATCGCGTCGACAAATGCGATGTGCGTTACCGGATGCATTCCTCGCCCTTCTATGTTCGATTGCGGGCCGTCTGGGTGCTTCCAGCATGCTCCGGGCACTAGCTTCCACCACTTGGATGGATCAGACAAGCTAACCGCCGCCGCAGGAGGTGAGAATACGATGCTGCTAGGCTTAAGTTGAGCCGGGTCGACCGCGGGATAATCGGCCGGATTTAGGGGTCGTTCCGCAAGCGTAACGTAGCCGGTGGCCTCAACAAACGACGCAAACTGATCGTTCGTGACTTCGGTCTCGTCCATGAAGAAGGGGTCGACCGTCACATCGTGAACCGGGCGAGCGTCCGCAAACATGGGATCGTCACTCCCCATTCGGAACGTACCGCCTGGTATGTAAATCATTCCTTTCGGGGGAGTCGGAGCGGGCGTAGGTGCCTCCGCGACGGGTGCGGGCGCGCATGAAACCAACACCATCAAAATTGGGCTAAAGAGCGCGGTTCGCCCGGATGATTTGCTCAAGTTTTGCCTCGGTTAGCCGATTCGCGGGATCAAGTGGAACCCCTTGGTATCGTACGATGCCGTCCTTCGAGATCACCAGCACGTGAGGAATCCCTTGTACGCCGACTGCGGTCGCCGTCCGACTCGATGGATCCGTGGCGACGTGATATCTCATTGGCGTTTGCTTCATGAAGTTCTTGATCTCATCTGGAGTCTCGTCGCTGAGGCCGATGATCACCAGATCATCTTTGAACTTCTCGGCCCAAACGTTGAGTTCCGGGATCGTCTCTCGGCAGGGGCCACACCATGTCGCCCAGAAGTCAAGTAACACAACCTTGCCGTCTGTCTTAGGAGCCTCGCCCGAGATATACGTTTCTACGAAAAGTCGCGGCCCAAACTTCCCTCGCAAATCGTTTTCAGCTGCCAACTCAACGCCCAAAGGGATCGGAGGAAAAGCCGGGCCGACCGGACGCATCACCGCCGCAAGAATCAGGGCCGCAAACATAGGAATGAGGATACCTTTTGAGCCTGAACCGCTATGCGAGGATGCCCTGAACGACTTCGCCGTGAACATCGGTCAGCCGGAAATCTCGACCCAGATAGTTGTACGTTAACCTCGTATGGTCGAGCCCCATCAGGTGAAGAATCGTCGCGTTCAAATCGTGGACATGAACAGGATTCTCAGTGATGTTGTAACCAAGTTCATCCGTTGCTCCGAACGACACGCCAGGCTTGATTCCGCCTCCCGCCATCCAAATGGTGAAGGCGCGCGGGTGGTGATCACGGCCGAGATAAGTGCTTCCGTCTCTCTCTTCGTTCATGGGGGTCCGCCCGAACTCACCGCCCCAGACCACCAACGTTTCGTCAAGCATTCCTCTTTGTTTCAGGTCGGTAATGAGAGCAGCGCAAGCCTGATCCACTTCGCGGCACCGAGCAGGCAAACTCGCCATGATGTCATCTCCGGGGCTCGTACCGTGACTATCCCAGCCCCGATGATACAACTGGATAAAGCGGCATCCCCTTTCCGCTAACCGTCGCGCAAGCATACAGTTGTTCGCGAAACTCACCTGCCCCGGCGCAGTGCCATAGAGCGCGTGCGTCTCGGGAGTTTCGTTCGAAAGGTCAGTCAGTTCGGGAACGCTCGCCTGCATACGGAACGCCAGTTCGTAGTTGGAGATTCGCGTCGCGATCTCGGGGTCACCTTGTTCCGTCAGTTGAATCTCATTGAGTTGGCGGATGACATCAAGCATCTCCCGACGTGAGGTGCGATCCATACCCTCGGGATCGGATACGTAGAGTACGGGATCACCCTTGCTCCGGAATTCAACCCCTTGGTAATGCGATGGGAGGAACCCATTACTCCAGAGGGCTTTGCCCCCGTCCGGATTATTGATTCCGCTCACCAAGACCACGAACCCGGGAAGGTCTTGGGATTCGGCGCCCAATCCATAAAGGAGCCAAGAACCAATGCTGGGCCGACCAGGAAGTTGGTGCCCGGTCATGGAAAAAATCTGGGCGGGAGCGTGATTAAACTGGTCGGTCACGACGCTCCGGATCACACATAAGTCGTCCGCCACGTTGGCGGTATACGGCAGTAGCTCGCTTATCCACTGCCCGGATTGACCATGCTGGGCAAACTTGTGAGGCGATCCTAACAGTTTCGGCGTGCCTTTGATGAATGCAAATCGCTCGCCTTCCACGAAGGATTCCGGAATAGGCTCCCGATCGTGTTCGTTCAGTTTTGGTTTGGGATCGAAGAGATCAAGTTGGGACGGCGCTCCGGCCATAAACAAGAAAATCACACGCTTTGCTTTTGGTGCAAAGTGGGGCGGCCGAACCGCAAAAGGATTCTCGGCCGGCGGAGTCGCTCCCAATAGTTTGGGATTGAGCATCGAGCCAAGAGCGAGAGTGCCAATGCCGTAACTCGTCATCTTGAAGAGGTGCCGGCGCGTGATGTGCTTTAAAGCTAACTCGTTTATCTCACGTTCTGTCATGCGGTTACTCCTTTGTGATCGTCTCGTCAAGGTTCAGCAGAACGCTTGCAACCAACCGCCAAGACTCACCTTCTGCATCTCGCGCGCCATCCGATCTTAGTCTTTCTTCTTGCGCGTTCTGATACTCAACCAAAAGGTTTGTTTCGACGGCGGATGGCTTTCTGGCAAGGGCAAGCAGGTAACCCCGCTCAATCCTAGAGACCGTTTCATCGTCCGCTTCTCTCATTCGGGTTGCGAGTCCAGAAGCGGCCTCAAGGAAGACCGGATCATTAAGCGTAATCAGCGCTTGCAGAGGCGTATTCGTGCGCGTTCGACCAGGGAGGCAAACCTCCCGGCTCGCAGCATCGAACGAAAGGAAGGAAGGGTACGGCGACGTTCTTCTCCAGAACGTGTAGATCCCCCGGCGATAGCGATCGCTGCTCAGTTCGATCGGCCAGCGATCTCCGTTGTAAGGAATATTCCAGATCCCTTCAGGCTGGGTTGGAAATGCGCTCGGCCCACCAATAGTTGTATCAAGAAGGCCGGCGATCGCTAAGGCATTGTCGCGGATCATCTCCGCCTCCATCCTAAATCTTGCTCCGCGACCTAAATAGACATTCTCGGGATCCCAGCCGAGCGCATCTTCGGTCATCGCGCTAGATTGGCGGTATGTCCGGCTCATCACGATCTGCTTGATCAGGGGCTTCAACCGCCAACTCCCGTCCATAAACTCAACCGCGAGATAATCCAGAAGCGCCCCTTGCACCGGCACCTCCGACTGAGTCCCCATGTCTCCTAACGACTTGACAAGCCCTCGTCCAAAGAACAGTTCCCAAACTCGGTTGACCTGTACTCGTGCCGTGAGCGGATTCTCGCGTGAGATCAGCCACTCGGCGAGACCAAGCCGATTCTTCGGATACGACTCCGACCAAGGTGCGATCCGTGTCGTGACCCCGGGGACAACCTTTTCGCCTGGGCTGAGATAGACACCGCCGTTCCGAATCGGTGTTTCGGCGGTGCGATCGCTTTCCTGAAAGATCAGCGTCTGGTTTTGGGGCAATGCTTCAATCTGGGCCTTAATCTCGGCGAGAATGACTCTTTTGGGTTCGGAATCCGGCAGAGCCATTACCGAAGCCTGCCGCGCCTTCAGGCGGTCAAGAAATGGCTTAGTTTCCGTTTCGGCGAGGGGAAGACTGGGTTCGTCAGCACTCTCCCAGAAAGCCAACAACTGATAAAACTCCTTCTGGGAAATCGGGTCGAACTTGTGGTCGTGACATTGCGCGCATCCGAAAGATGTACCCATCCAAACTGTTCCGGTCGTAGCGACCCGATCAACAAGGACAAGCCATCGCTGCTCCATTGGATCGGTTCCCCCCTCCAGGTTGAGCATGGTGTTGCGATGGAATCCGGTGGCAATCAGTTGTTCTCGCGTTGCATTAGGGAGCAGGTCTCCGGCGATCTGCTCACGTGTGAACTGGTCGAACGGTTTGTCCTCGTTGTACGAACGAATCACGTAATCGCGCCAAGCCCAGTTTTGGCGTCTTTCGTCTTTCTCGTAACCATTGGTGTCGGCGAACCGGGCAAGGTCAAGCCAAGGCCTTGCCATTCTCTCACCGTACGAAGGACTGTCTAGTAGGCGATTGACAACTCTCTCGTAGGCATCCGGCTCACGATCGCTAAGAAACGATGCGATTTCTTCGGGAGTCGGAGGCAATCCGGTCAAGTCGAGCGAGACGCGACGGATTAGAGTTTCACGGTCGGCTTCAGGAGAGAAAGATCGGCCCTGCTCTGCCAGTTTTGCTTCGACAAGTCGGTCAATCGGTGAACCTGCACCCTCAGGAACTTCGGGGCGAACCGGAGGAATGTACGACCAGTGTCGCGTATCGGTACCTGCCGGGGTTGCGAGAGCCCCCTGGCTTATCCAGACCCGAATCGTGGCCATTTTTTCGTCGCTGATGGGGCCAAACCCTTTGGGCATCTGTGGCTTCCCATCGAGCCCCAGAACCCGTCGCAGCAAAATGCTTTTCTCCGGGTCACCGGGGATTACGCCGGGGCCACTTCTTCCGCCCTCCAGGATCAGTTCTCGGTTCGTCAGGTCTAGAAAACCGCTATCATTCCCTTCTTCGTGGCAGTTCGTGCAGTGTGCCCGAAAGATCGGGAGTACATCTTTCTCGAATGTGACGGGGCCGGACTGGGGGGAAATCGCGGGACGATTCGCCAAGAGGGCGGGAGCGAGAACGAATGGAATGAGGGCCGCAGCCCATGCGCAGGTCAACCTCCATCCATTCATAAGAAAAGGTTACCTACCTGTTCCTTCAATCCGTAACTGGTAACCTTGAAACTTGCGAACGGTCATCGTCACCGCCTTGTTCAGTGCATTGCTCGCCTGCACTGCCTGCCAGAAACCGAATCCAGTCATGGCGGAACGGGCCGGTGTCTACAATTTCGTTTTGACCAACGAGCAAGATGCGGTGATTGACGCCGCACAAAAGGCGTGGGAAGAACTCCGAAAGAAGGATCCCCAGCGGGCTGCGACATTCCCAGAGCCAAGACTCACTGTCCAAGGGATGTCAATCGAACTCAAAGAGAACGGACAGTTCATTTTCAACATTACGAACCAAGGCAAGCCTGAGGTGATGTTAGGAACGTACGAGTTTCGGGAAGACAAACTCGTGATGACAGCGGACTCCATGAACGGAAAGCCCGCCCAGTCAGGGCAGCGAGTGCAAGAGTTCAACTACGATGCTCAGGCGAAGACAATCGAGATTCCCGGCCCGAACGGGCCGCAGATCTTCCGCAGATGAAATACGCCTTGCTCCTTCCGGCCCTATTCCTCGCAATAGCGTGCCAGCCTCAACCAAAAGGATTGTTTGGAACGTATCGCATCCGAATTACTCCTGACCTCGAAAAGGAGTTTCAGGAGGCCGACAAGCTCGTTGCTGATGCTTGGAAGACAGACAAAGACCGCGCCGAACAGATGGCAATGAATCATCCTCGGCGCATCGTCCAGAGCCAAAGGCTTGAAATCAAGTCGGACGGCACATACCGCTACGTTGGTTCTTACGACGGTGAGGACGCCGTACTAGAAGGTGAAGCCAAGTTAGTGGACAACGTGTTGACCCTCACCCCCAAAATGCGTAACGGAAACGCCACCGCCGAACTCGGCTTGATCCCTCAACAATATCGGTATGACCCTGATTCAGAAACTTTAACGATTGAGGTGGATGACGCACCCCTAATTTGGGAAAAGTAGGCCAGATTCGGCAAGATTTGGTCAATCACGGGCCATATTTCTACCATTCGGTTGAAAAGCACCGGTACAATTCCTCGTATGCGAAGTATTACTTCACTTTTCGTCATTTTGTCTCTTGGTGCTTTGATGCTTACGGGCTGCCAAAGCGGAGCCACGGCTGAGACCACTGAATCCACCGGTGGCGCTGGCACCACAGGAGGCTCCGCGCCAGTTGCGAGTGGCCCGGCTCACGTCGGCACATATCACCCGGTCATGACCGAGGAGATGAAGAAGCAGGCAGACGACGCCAAGGCTCAGGCGATGACCCAAGTCGAAGCCCTGAAGAAGACGAACCCTGCGCAGGCCGCCGAACTTGAGAAGATGATGCAGGAGAATGATCCTGAGGCAATGCTCAAGAAGATGAGCTTGGAAGTGAAGGAAGACAAGACATTCTCACTCACAATGCCGGCGGGTGACGCGACGTCCGTTATGGCGGGCACCTACACCATGGAAGGCGACAAGATCACCATGACCGCCACAACCAAGGACGATAAACCTGCCGAAGGTGAAGACACGAAGCCCGTGACGGGAACATTCTCTGAAGCCGACGGAACCATCACCTTGTCCGAAGCGGGCACGACGATGGTGTTCAAGAAGGGCTGATCGCAAACCATTGCCATTCGACCGCTCCGAGCGAAATGCTCGGAGCGGTTTTCTTTTTTTCGCAACTAATAAGTGAGGGGGAAAGTAGGTAATTTACGCGCATGATTGCATCAATCCTTATTGCAGCCGTACTTTCTGAACCAGCCGCAACCTTCCCTGAGATAGTCAAGGGAAAAGAACTGTACGCTGAGAACGATTTCCGAGGCAAAGCCGCCCCAAAAATCGAGGTGGAGACCTGGTTCAGCGGTGAAGCCCCTAACTTGACCAACAAGGTCATCTTGCTCGACTTTTGGGCAACTTGGTGCGGTCCCTGCCGAGCGACGATTCCTGAGTTGAACGAATGGCAAGAAAAATTCAAGGACGACCTCGTAATCATCGGCTTGAGCAACGAGAAACCGGAAACGATTTCTGAGTTCATGAAGTCGACCGAAATGCACTATGCGGTGGCGACAGACGAGCAACGCCGCACGGGCAATACGGTCGGAGTCAAGGGCATTCCCCACGCAATGGTGATTTCGAAAGATGGGATTGTCCGCTGGCAAGGATTCCCTGGCCTCGCCGCCGATCCGCTCACGACGGAGAAGATGGAGCAAATCGTTCTCGCGAACCGAGCGCTCCCGAACGTTCGACGCTAAGCAAAGCCCAATCGAACATTGAGCGGAACCCTTGATCAAAGAGGGTTCCGCGATTTCCTATTCGGGCTTGACGAGAACGTGCTGCTTCTTGCCCAAACTCACCTTGATTGCCCCTTCGACGGACTGCGAAGCACCATATATCGAGCCAGAATCATCAACACGCTCGTCGTTCACCCGTACCGCGCCTCCGGCGAGATGTCTCTTCGCGGCCCCATTTGAGTCTGCGAGTCCACACCGAACCAAAAGGTCGACAATGCGGATTCCGGCATCCCAATCCGCTTGCGATACAGTCACCGTCGGCAAACCCGCCGACGATGTTCCTAATTCGAAAGTCTCTTGTGCGGTCCGCGCGGCTTCCTCGGCGGCGTCTCTCCCGCGAACAAGCGCAGTGATTTCGGTTGCGAGAACTTTCTTCGCCTCGTTCACCTCCGATCCCGAGAGCGCAGAAAGTTTCTCACGCTCCTCAGCAGGTAACTCGGTAAACAATCGCAGGAACCGAGCGACGTCCGCGTCATCCACATTGCGCCAGTACTGCCAGAAATCGTAGTGGCTCAACTTGTCGGCGTTCAGCCAGATTGCCCCCGCCGCTGATTTACCCATCTTATTGCCTTGGGCATCCGTAAGGAGGGGGCACGTCAAGCCAAACAGAGCGGCTTTGTCGTCTTCATCTCCTTGAATACGTCGATGAAGTTCGACTCCATTGATGATATTGCCCCACTGGTCGCTCGCCCCCATTTGTAACCGACATCCGTAACGCGAGGCCAATTCAACAAAATCGTACGCCTGCAAAATCATGTAGTTGAACTCAAGGAAAGTCAGAGGTTGCTCGCGTTCCAACCTTGCCTTCACGCTGTCGAACGTCAGCATGCGATTGATCGTAAAGTGCCTTCCGACCTCGCGCAGCATCTGAAGGTAGTTCAGCGAATCTAACCATTCGCTGTTATCGACCATCATCGCTCCGCCATCGCCGAATGAAACGAAGCGAGCAAACACCGAACCCAATCCTTCCTTGTTCGCATTGATTTGTTCTGGAGTCAACAACTGGCGGGAAGCGTCCTTGCCGCTAGGATCGCCGACTTTGGTGGTGCCGCCGCCGAGTAAGACAATCGGGCGGTGCCCGGTCTGCTGAAGAATTCGCAGCAACATCAAGGGATAGAGGCTTCCGACATGCAGGCTGTCCGCCGTTAGGTCGAAACCGATATAGCCGGTAATCGGACCCTTAAGGGCAAGAGCGTCAAGCCCATCGGGGTCGGTGCATTGATGGATGAACCCACGCTCATCCAGCGTCCTCATCAGTTCAGAACGAAACCCGGCCATTTAGAAGCCGAAAGGGTACCTTTGCGATTGCGAGTCGGTCGGGCGACGGCCTCGGCGCAAGCCGGGGAGGAAAGTCCGGACTGCACAGGGCAAGGTGCCAGGCGCAAGCCTGGGCGGGGCGACCCGACGGATAGGGCAACAGAAAACAAACCGCCGCGCAAGCGGTAAGGGTGAAACGGTGCGGTAAGAGCGCACCAGCGATCGGGGTGACTCGGTCGGCTGGCAACCCCCATCTGCAGCAAGGCCAAATAGGAAGGGATTGATCCGGCCCGGTGACCCTTCGGGTAGGCCGCATCAGAGAAATCGTCGCACAAAGACAGAATCCGGCTTATAGACCGACTCGCATTCCTTTAGCCATACATCGTGACGCCATCCCAATCGGGTTTCGGCGGCTTCTTTTGGAAGCTGAGGCATCGTTTGAGTAACACTTCCGCAGGAACATCATAGGGAATCTCCACCAAAAGGTCAGCGAGAACCGTCGCCGCCTCCTCAAACATCTTTCGGCGGTAGAGTGCCAAGCCGTGTTCGTACAACTCAACGAGCCGATAGTCCTGATCAGTAGCCAACTCCTTTCGGATTAGCGGCTGATAGATGACCACTGGTTCGTCACGACCGCGCACTACGACAGTATCGATCTCTCGACCCAGAACATCGTCGCCGACATGATCCCAAGCCGCCTTGCTCACGAGGAGGTCAACTCGAAACACCCTCGTGAGATCTTCGATCCGGTTGGCGAGGTTCACCGTGTCACCGATTGCCGTGTAGTTCATCCGCTTGGGTGTACCGATGTTGCCGACGACGGCGGTTCCGAGATGAATTCCGATACCGCAATGCAGTTTGGAGGGCTCGGCCCGTTGATTATGGATGTAATCGAGCCCAGCAAGGATTGCGGCTCGTCCGGGGTTTGTGGACGGTCGAGCGGGCGTCCCCCACAGAGCCATCACGCTATCGCCGCCGAACTTATCGACGACACCTCCCTGCGCACTGACGACCTCTTCCATATTCACGTAAAAGTCGGCAAGTTGAATCGTGAGGGCTTCAGGTTCGGACTCCTGACTCAGTCGGCTAAACCCGATGATGTCGGCGAACATCACCGCAACGGTTGCGCGTTCGACACCGAGTTCTACGGGACGCCCACCGGTATGAATCATCCGTACAAGTTCCGGTGGAACGTACTTCTCGAACGCAGAGACACTTGTCTTGAGTCGCTCTAACTCAGTCGCCATTCCGTCAATCTCTCGTAGACCCGTGCGCGGTAATCGGCCCGCATGGAAACGTAACTGGCCAACGTCGTGCATCTCCTCTTCGAATCGCTGTAGAGGTGCCGCGATCCGCCGAGCGAGCCACCATGCCGCTACGAGCGTGACAACCAGACCGAGCAAGCTCAGGAAGATTGTAGTCATCGTTTGTCGCTGTACGAGACCTGCGACCGCCGCTTCCGGCACCGCAACCACAATCCACCAAGGGTCAGCCGGCCGCAAGGGGACGGGAACCGCAGCCGCGAGATATCGGCCACCTTTCGCTCCTACGCGGACCATCCGATGAGGCTGGACGTCGGGCACGGACAACGAACTGGCCGCCGCCCTGAGAACCGAATCCGGCGAATCAGTGGCATTCATCAAACCGTCTCCGCTATCCGTTGACTCCGGCTCCGCAATCACTCTTCCCTGGCCGTCTAGGAGATAAACTCGACCGCTTCCTGCCGTCTCAATCCCGGCCAGGTATGCGTTCATATCTGACACCTCGATATCGGCAGCGAGTACGCCGACGATCCCTTCACCGTTGGGATCGACTAACCGGACGGCGGCCGTCACGCCATTGGCTTCGGATCGGACGAAACGGTACACATCCGTCCATTGGACGCTATCGTCTTGGATCGCTTGTTGATACCAACCTCGCTTTCGAGGATCAAAAGTGGCGGCATTTGCATCCTCGACCGGGGGAAGTGGATTCAGGATCCCCTTCGCCGTTAGCTCGTACCGATTCCATAGGGTTGAGCGGTTCGCGCGGGGTTGAGCGGTCTCAACTTCGGCAATCGCACCCGTTCGACGAACTTTGACCAGGAATCCTTGTCGGTCGGCAATATAGACTTGGGTCACCCCGGGCGACGAAAACAGCACTTGCGCCAACAGGCGCGCGCGTGCCTGCCAAATCTCGGGATCGGCGGGGTTATCGCCGGCCCCATAAACTAGGCGACTGAGGACAACGCTTCGAGCGAGACGCAAAGCGGGCTCACTGTCTTTGAGATGGCTCAAAGTTCGATCGGCGCTTTGCGAGGCGATACTCGTTGTTAACTCGGTTAAGAGTTCATCGGCAACCCGTTTGGAGTTCCACTGCGCGAGTCCGCCAACCACGAGTGCCGTGATGAGGGTGAGCAAGCCGAACCAGAGTAGCATCCGCCTTCGAAGCGGAACGGAAGGGGTTTCGGCCCGGCGGAAGGATTCGCGGGGATTACCGATTCTCATGAAGCGATGAGTCTGGATGTTGGCACATAAAGCAACCCTAAGCTATTGCGGAGCCGAAGGGCCGCTCATCGTAAGCGGCGTCAGAGCGCGACGTTTCGGCGCCGTGACTCCGGCTAAATGACCGTATAGATCGTGAATTCGGCCCTCTGTGACCTTCACCTCAACGATTGAACCCGGCACGGCATCTCCCTGAGCATAAACCCAACCGTCAATTTCCGGGGCATCGCGGAACGACCGCCCAGCCACCCAACCATCTTTGGCTTCCTCTACAAGAACTTTCAGGCTGTGCCCTTCGTAAGTCCGGTTGATCGCGAGGCTAATGCCTTGTTGCGCACGCATCAAGCGATCAAATCGCTCTTGCTTCACCCGCGCAGGCACCTGACCTTCCATTTCGTAACTCGGTGTGCCTGGTTCGCGGCTAAATGTGAACGCCCCTACTCGGTCAAGTCTGGCAGTCCGTACGAAGTCAAGGAGCGCAGAGAACTCAGCCTCTGTTTCGCCGGGAAATCCGACGATGAAAGTTGTGCGGATTGCGACTCGGGTGAGCCTGGCTCTCACCTTGTCGAAAAGGGCGAGATAGCGATCACCGTCCCATGGTCGTTTCATGCGACGCAATGTGTCGGGGTGAACGTGTTGCAATGGAATGTCTACGTAGGGCAGGACATGCTCGCAATCAGCCATTGCGTCAAGCACTTCATCAGTCAAACGGTTCGGATAGAAGTAAAGGAGACGCACCCATTCAATGCCGGGGATCTCGTTTAACTCCCGAAGCAACTTGGGAAGCGTGAATTCTTTGTACAAGTCGTATCCGTATTGGGTGACGTCTTGGGCGATGAGGTTGATCTCTTTCGCCCCTGTCTTCACCAAATGGTGTGCTTCCTCAACAACTCGCTCGATCGGTTTGCTGACGTGATTTCCTCGAAAACTAGGGATCGTGCAGAAGGTACATCGATGATCGCAGCCTTCGCTGATCTTGAGATAGGCACTCCATGCTTTTCCAGTCCGTGCCCGCGTCGCGACGTCAGCCCATCGGTGGTGGGGCGGGGTTACTTCGACGCGAGATTCGGCGTGACCAAACACATCTTTCACAAGCGCGCCAAATCGAGCCATCTGTCCCACACCAACGTAGAGGTCCGCTCCGGGTGCCAGTCTGCGCAACTCTTCTCCCATTCGTTGCGCGAGGCAACCTGCGACGATCACACGACCATTCCCTTTTGATGCGACGGCTTGTTGGATCGTCCGGATACTTTCCTGCTTCGCACTTTCTAGAAATCCGCACGTGTTGATGATCGTCACGTCCGCGTCTTCATTTGCGCCAACCACATGTCCTTCCCCGCGCAAAACTCCGGCGATTTCCTCGCTGTCCACTTCATTCTTGGCGCAGCCAAGCGTAATGATGCGGACGCGTTGAGAAACACTATGGGGAGAAGTAGGCTCGCTCATGAGGAACGTGGGGGAGGGCGTTGTGATACCCGTTCGGTTCAAAGACCTCTCGCAATCAGTCCATGGACAAGCCTAGCGGTGCCATTCGAGGATTCGATTGGCTAAACTCCGCGCGTGCCTCGCCTCGACATCTCGATGGACTACCTCCTCCGCCTTCTGGAGGACTTGATCAACACGCCGAGCCCAACGGGAGCGACCGATTGGGTGATGGGGTTTGTCGAAAACGAACTCGACGCGATGGGGATCACTGGCCGACGAACAAATAAAGGTGCGATCGTCGCAAACCTTTCGGGCATCAAGCACGATCGCCCTCGTGGCCTGACCGCGCACGTGGATACCCTCGGGGCAATTGTTGCGGAGATCAAACCAAGCGGGAGGCTTCGACTTTCGGCGCTGAACGGCGTGATGTGGCCGACGGTGGAGAGCGAAGGCGTGACGGTGACCACACGTACCGGACAGATTCGAGGCTCCATCGTTTTGACCAATGGGGCGATTCATGTCAATCGGGAAGCAACAACGGCGAAGCGGGACGCGGACTCTCTTGAAGTTCGCCTAGACGAACGAACGAACAGCGCTGAAGAAACAAGATTGCTGGGGATCGAAGTGGGCGATATCGTTTCGTTTGATCCGCGCTACGAACACAGCCAAAGTGGCTTTGTTCGTTCACGATTCCTTGATGACAAAGCTGGTGTCGCTTGCCTGCTCGCGGCAATGAAGGCCCTGAACGATGCTGGACTCAGTGTCGGACAGGACTCCGTCGTTCTGTTTAGCAACTTTGAAGAGGTGGGTCATGGTGGGAGCGAGGGCCTCCCGATGGATTTGAGTGAACTCGTCGTCATTGATATGGCCTGCATTGGCTCCGGCCAGAATGGCGACGAATTCCATTGCTCGGTCTGCCTGAAGGATTCCAGCGGCCCTTACAGCCGGGAACTCAGCGACAAGTTGCGTCTGATAGCGGACAGTGCAGGAGTTGAACTGAAACCCGACGTCTATCCCTACTACGGCAGCGATGGCAGCCAATATTGGCGAGCGGGTGGAGCCGCCCAGGTGGCTCTCATCGGCCCCGGCGTAGATACGAGCCACGGTTACGAACGAACCCACATTGACGCCTTGCGTGACACGGCAACGCTCCTCGCGGAATATCTCTTGGAAGAATAGACGCGCCAACCGCTAAAATACGGGGATGCGCACTGTACTTTTTGCAACCGCAGTCTGTTCCATCTTCTTGTTTTCCTGCAAACCGACGATTCCAACGAAAGACGGCAACGTAACGATCAACAGTACCGGCGAAGACGGCGGCAACGTTACGATCAATGGCCCCGAAGGCTCCATGAACATTGATGGCAAGGACGGGAATCTCACCATGAAGGATGACAAAGGGAATGAGATTCAGGCCGGTACCGGGGCGTCGGATGCCAATCTTGGAGTCGCGGTTTATCCGGGCGCGAAGAAGGACGAGTCCGGTGGAATGACCATGAAGCAGGAAACCGGATCGGTCGCAGCGTTTACATATACAACTGGCGATTCAGTCGCTCAGGTGAGCGAGTTTTACAAGAAGGAACTCCCAAGTGCATCGGTCACAACGACCAACGCTGACGGCAATGAAATGCATTCCTACAACTTAGATGAGCCTAAGAAGAAAGTGATGGTGCTGATCATGCGGGAAAAGGACAAGACCGAAACAACGATTTCGATTCGAACGGAGATCACGAACTGATGCTTGCGACTTTGATTGCCGCTTCCGTGCTCGTACAACCGACCGGAACACAGTGGCCAGGCTGGAACATCGCGGTGCCGGAGAAATATGAGACGAAAGGAACCTATCCTGTTCTCCCGGGTGCAACTCCTCTCACAGTTGCGGCCAACAACGGTGTGCGCGCGGCCGTCATGGGGCCGCGCGATGAGTTTCTGAACTCGGCCAAGAAGTTTTGGGCCCAAGAGAGTTCCTCCGCACCTTGGGCGCAAGAGATTACGGTGAGCATCTCTCGCGTCACACCAAACCTCATCAGTGTTTGGGTTGAGACGTACGAGTATGCCGGCGGAGCGCACCCGAACACGAATCGACAGGTGCTTGGCTGGATTCTACGGGGTCGTACTGTTGAGAGGCTTGGATTCCAACATTTCATCAGCAGCCGCAACGATAGGATCGCATTCGCCCAAATGTCCCTCCTTCCTCGTCTCAACGACGAAAAAAGAGAGCGCGGCTTGGATACGCTGGAAGAGTTTAACTACGACTATCTCAACCGTTTTGTCGTCACGGAAAAGGGATTGAATTGGAAGTTCGATCGGTACCAGTTGGGTTCCTACGCGGAAGGAGATTACGAGGTCACTGTGCCGTTCAGCGAGATTCTCTCATTCGGGTCTGCGACTACTCTGGCACGAGAATTGAGTCCTCGTACTCGTTGATTTTGAGGCTACCGGACGGTCAAGTTCGGAAAAACGTAGTTATCATAAGATGGAGATGACGAACGCTGTACCTCTGGTGACGTTGCAATCATGGGATGACTTCTTAAGTCGTCTCGCGTTTGGTCGTGCGTTCCGAAACGCGTTTCTCGTCGGCATCCTCAAGCTGATTTTTCCGGACAGCCTGAATTTCTGGCTATGGTGGTCAACCTTCACCCTGATGGATATCGGATTCGAATCGCTCAAGAGGCTGATCCAAATTCGTCGGGGCCGTATCAAGGTCACTTCGCCCGAAGAGGTCAAGGGATGGGACGGAACCACCCTCGCTAAGCACGTGAAGGCACTGATTCAGGCTCGGGAATTCCGTCAGGCAATTCGGCTTGTGATGGTTTCTCGCGAAGTGTCTCAAGAACGCGCCCATGAATGGGTTCGCGAAATCGCTGACGACGAATAATCCCGCCCTACTCTGATTCAATGTTCGAGCGGTAGGCTCACCCTAACCTATGCCTACTTTCCGGTTGTACGACACGCAAAGTCGCTCCGTGAAGCCCGTGGAGACGCAAGAACCAGGTCACCTCAAGTTCTACTGCTGCGGCCCTACCGTCTATTCGTACGCCCATATTGGGAATTTCCGGACGTTTATCGCCTCCGATCTTGTGGTTCGAACGGCGACAGCACTTGGATGGCGGGTCACTTATGTGAGCAATATCACGGACGTCGGACACATGACGCAGGACGATGTGGCGGATGCCGGAGGCGAAGACAAGATGGAGAAGGCACTCAAGTCAAAGGAGGGCGATGCCTTCGCAAATATCTGGGATCTCGCTCGTCATTACGCGGACGCATTTGAAGATGACTGGAATCGGCTTAACCTCCAGCAACCAACGGTTCGTCCCCGTGCGACCGAGCACATGCGCGAACAGATCGTTGCCATCCAAGGATTGATTGAAGAAGGACACGCGTACGAGACTCCGACGGGTGTCTATTTCCGAGTAAGCAGTTTTGACGAATACGGCAAACTCAGTGGCAACCGTGATCAAGACTCCCTGATGCGTGCTGTTCGTGCCGTGGTGCAAGACGACAACAAAGAGCACCCCGCCGACTTCGCTTTGTGGAAGAAGGACGACAAGCACCTCATGCAGTGGTTCTCTCCGTGGGGTTGGGGCTTCCCTGGGTGGCACATTGAATGCTCCGCCATGTCACGCACGTATCTCGGTGACACACTTGACTTGCATGCCGGCGGCGAAGACTTAGTCTTTCCTCACCACGAATGCGAAATCGCCCAAAGCGAGTGCCTAACCCACTCTCCCTTCTGTGGCCATTGGATGCATGTACGCTTCCTGCAAGTTGATGGTGAGAAGATGGCGAAGAGCGCGGGCAATTTCTACACCGTACGGGACTTACTTGAGAAGGGGCACGACCCCATGGCCCTTCGCCTTTCTTTGATGTCTACACCGTACGGCAAGCCGGCTAACTTCACGATGCAGTCCCTGAAAGATGCGATGAGCACGATCGAGCGATTCCGCGAGGTAGAGAAACGCGTTCGGGCGGCTGGCATCTCCGAATCAGCCGATGGTGAACCGGACACGGAGACGCAACGCGTATACGACGAAATGTTGGAAGCAATGTGCGACGATCTCAATACGTCCGTAGCGATCGCGAAAGCAATTGAGGGCGCGCGCCTTTTCCTGCGAGACAGCGACCTAACCACAAGTCAGGCGCAATCCGCGCAGTGGTTCTTGAGAAAGACCGATGCGCTCTTGGGCGTTGTTGGCGGGACCGCGACAGAGAGTTTGGTAGAGGAACCTGTGGTCGAAGGTCGTCCGATTTCCGCCCTTATTCAGGAGCGTGCCGAGGCCAAAGCGTCTCGCGATTTCGCTCAAGCCGACGCAATCCGCCAAATGGTTGATTCAGCGGGCATCGAGTTGAGGGACGGTCCGAACGGTACTGAATGGCGGCGGAAAGTAACCTAATCGTCGCTCGGTGGACCGTACATTGTTTCGATCAACTTGAGGTACTCGGTGAGCGGCATCAATCCTACTTGTCGCCGAAACTCTTCGACGCGCCTTGGGTTTTCTAATCGGTGGACAATCCATCGCCCGCCTTCGTTCTTGACCTGCGTTCCGTACCGTTGCTTGCCGCCTGAGTTGATGGCAACTCTGTCCCATAGATAGGCATAGTTTTGCTCGTTGATTTCGCCTTTGCCGAGATAGGGCCGCATCAATTCAAGACAATGGCTCTGGAATTCTGGGTCGGCATCGGCGTGCTGAACAAGGAGCCAAGCGGTACCACTTGCCTCAGTACCCACCTTGGATTGCGTCGGCCACCCGATTTGCTCGACGATCTGCTTCATGCGAGTCGTATTGAGTTGGTCTTCTCGCGAGGTGTCTTTGAGCGCAATGGACATTGAGGCACCCCCAGGCTCTGCCTTCATCGCGTCAATCAAACGAAACCTGGCTTCCTGGTCGGCCATTCCCATCGCGATAATCTCAAACGCAATCTCAGGAAAAAGAGGCTTGGCGGGGTTTGACTGCCCAAGCAATGCAACCGCAATCAGAACTGAGATCATGACCTCAGATACTGACAGGGTCAGTCAACCGTTGCGAAAAACTTATTCCTCTTCTTCGGAACCATGTTGAGACTGACCAGACGGTGAAGGGTTTGTATTTTGGTCAGGGCCATCGAGTTCAAGCGAAGCGATGATGTGGTTTGGTTCCACGTCCGTCGCTTTGCGGAACGCTTCCGTGGCTTCTGATTCTTTTCCGAGGCGTCGATACACGACTCCCAGGAGTGCCCACGCGTCCGCATAACTCGGATTCAACTCAAGTGCCGTTTGGAATGATGCGATGGCTCCATCATGATCGTTAGCCATAAACTTGGCCTCCCCGAGTCGCCGATGAATGTCGGGGAAGGTCGGAGCCAAGTCACTTGCAGACTGATAGCACTCCATCGCTTTCTCAAACTCGTTGGAACGCATCGCTTCGTCCCCCTCGGTGACCTTGTCAACAAGGTTCACGCGACGCGTTGGCGTAAGTGCAAGGAGAAGTTCCGACACGGCGGGCCAGTTCCCGGTCTCAGCGGCCGCTTGCGCCGAATCCCAATGCTCTCCGCGAATGTATTCCGCCTCGGCCGCCTTTTGAGCTTCGGCCCAACCATCGTCATTCTGTCCGTTCCGGATCATGAGCGCGGCGTGTCGCACTCTAGCCATCGCGTAGTTTGGGTTGATGTCAATCGCCGAACTGAGGTGTTGACGGGCCTCATCGTACTTACCTAACTTGATCAGCGCCGACGCCAAATTGAACTGAACATCTGCGAACCGAGGTCGTAGTCGCAATGCTTCCCGGAATCGGGAAACCGAGTCGTTGAACTCTCCGTTGTTCAGGCTCATCAGTCCGAGTTGAGCGAGGGCACCGGCGAGATACGAAGTAGCCTTCTCGCGAACGCGCTCGTTCGATTCGGTTTCGACGGCTTTCTGAAAATGGACGGCGGCCTCTCCAAAATTCTTGCGCTCCCACGCGCTAAGGCCTCGATCAAAGTGTTCGTTTTGGCCAAAGCCAAACCACATCGCGACGAAACTCATAGGACACTTTCAACTGCGAGGCGGTAACGATGGGGTTGCGCCATCCTTGGCCGTGTGCCCGCCAGTCCCTTGGCAATCCTCAAGACGGACCAAGTCCCGGCAAAGGCGCATCAAACCTCGCGATTCCAACCGTCATACCCGACTTCGATACCCAAGGGATGCAACTTGGCTTCTAACTCGCCATGGGTGCAGTCCCCCATGTGGGCATGGTGGGTGGTCACGATGACCGTCTTATCTCGAACAGTGCCCTGGTGGCGAAGCCGGCTTACAACGGCCAAGCACTCCTCTATGTCCAAGTGACCGTTGTAGGGGGTTGGCACAATCCCTTCGGTGCACTCAAGAACCATGAGATCAACTCGAACCCCTTCGAGGAATCGCCACGTTCGCTCTGCCCAAACTCCGGTGTCCGTAGCATAGAGAATCGTTTTGCCGTCCCGTTCAATCAGGTAGTTCTGGGCATCTTGGGGCGGTGCATGATTTGCGGCGACCGGCGTAATTCGATAATCGCAAAAATCGAAAGTATGAAAACTCTGGGTCAATACAAGATCTAGGGGCCAATCCGGAAACCGATCCGTGATTTTCTTCAGGCAGTGCCCGTTTCCGTAGACCGTGAAAGGTAGGTGATCACGATTGACAAATGGGTAGAGAGCGTATTGGAACTCGGGGACCGCTAAATGGTCTTCATCATCATGGGTGAGCAGTACGGCTTGCCATTCGTCCGGGTGAATCCCGAAACGATGGCACTGCGCCCAAGTATCTGGCCCGAAATCAATCTTGAGAACGTCATCAATCACAGCGGCGCTTCGCGTTCGTATGTCCTTTCCGCCATGCTCTCGGGCATACTCGCTCACTCTGTCGGACGAGAACAGACCCGGAATCCCGTCCGCGCCTCCCGTTCCCAACAAGGTGATGACCATGGTGTATTAGGCGTCGCGGAGCGAGAAATAGGCTAGGCCCGTAGGCAGTTCGACAGCCGCAGAAGCAGATATTAAGGCTACAAGGGCCCAATCATCAGGCCGAGGCGAACGCACTGGCCCGCGCTCTTCACGAAAGCGACGGGCAGAGGCAAGCGAATCTGCTCCTGAAATCAAAGTTGAGTGCTCAAGGGTGAGATTCAACTCTTCGTGCACCCAGTTCACCGCCCAATCTCCACACTCCCAAGTATCACCAGTCGAAGGTTCGGGAAGCGCGGGAAGCGAAAGAACAATCGGCTCAATCTGCGTCCAGGTTGCCTCAAGCAGCCTAAGCCTGGCTTCGTCTGGGGCGGCGTCTTTGGTCGGCGGAAGTTCGTCAAGATGGGCGAGCCCAATCAGCGCAGTACCTTCACCCGTGACCCAGCCATAGCCGAGGTCGGTAACGATCAGGTCACCTTCGCGACGGCCCTCTTCCAAGGCGGCGGCGGCGCGGGCATACTGCACGAACTTGCTTCGATCATCGGCCCGACGCTCGGGAAACCGCAGTTGACTCGCGGCAAGAGGGGGTCCGTCGGCCCGTATTGTTGATGAGCCAGCAAGCACAACTTCCCCCCATTGGCTGAGGTAAGTGTCGGAGTACCGGAGGGCACGGAGAGGCTGCAGTCCCCGCATGGCGGGGGACTATACCGAGCCACGCCGATAGCTACCGGGCCTTCTCCGTATACTTCAGATGTGGAAGGACTAACTGAACTCGCTTTCTTGCATAAGCGAGTGGACGTACGCCTCAGCGAACTCCTTCCTAGCGTTGGTCTGGAGCCGACGAGACTACACGAGGCAATGCGCTATTCGGCGCTGGCCGTCGGCAAGCGAGCCCGCCCCTTAATGTGCCTTGCGAGTGCCCAAGCAGTCGGGGGTTCGATTGACGATGCCCTGGATGGCGCGTGTGCCGTCGAACTGGTTCATGCGTTTTCGCTCATCCACGACGATTTGCCGGCGATTGATGATGACGACCTTCGCAGGGGACGCCCGACGAACCACAAACTCTATGGTGAAGCACTCGCCATCTTGGCAGGAGACGCGCTTTTTGCCGAAGCGTTCCGAATTGCACTTCGCTCACACTCTGACGTCGGTCGATCGTGCCGAGCGGCCACGATTCTTGCGGATGCTTCCGCGATGCTCGTGAATGGCGAAGTTCTTGACGTTCTCAATGAAGGCGGTGAGCCCACGATCGAACTCGTTGAGAGGATCCACGAAAGAAAGACAGGAGCATTGATTGGCGCAGCCTGCGAAATTGGAGCGGTTCTTGGAGGCGGAGACGATGATCAAGTTTCGGCTCTTCGTGAATACGGCAAGTCTCTTGGTATCGCGTTCCAGATCGCTGACGACATT
>JAHBTC010000189.1 GCA_019638835.1 Fimbriimonadaceae bacterium | reverse complement strand
CATTTCTGTGCCTTGTTGTCCCTGCTGGCCCTGTGCCAGCCCTCGCCTGCTGATGAACCGATCCGTGAACGAATCGAGTGGATCGACATCTGGGTGACTGACGCCGACAAAGACGAGCTTCCCAGAGTTCTGCTCGTGGGAGATTCGATCACCAGAGGCTATTTCGGCGGTGTCGAGAAGCATCTCGCCGGGAAAGCGTATTGTGCCCGCCTGACCACATCGAAATGTGTGTCCGATCCTTCGTTCAACGACGATCTCCTGCTATTGATGAAGCAGTACAAGTTCTCGGCGATCCACTTCAACAATGGCTTGCATGGCTGGGGTTATACTGAAGAGCAATACCGAGATGGGCTTCTCAAGACCGTTGCCGCCGTCAAGAAGCATTCGGACGGTGCCAAGTTGATCTGGGCAACCACGACGCCGGTGCGTGAAAGCAACGATCTGCAAAAGTTCGCTGAACGAACGGATCGAGTCAAAGTGCGGAACAAGCTCGCCGCTGAGATCATGAAGAACAACGGCGTTTCGACGGACGACCTGTTTGAACTGGTGTCAGACCACCACGACTGGCAATCGACGGACGGAGTTCATTTCAACGCCAAGGGAAACGAAGCTCTGGCGAAACAAGTGGCAGAGAGTGTGTCGAAAGAGTTGCGATCAGAGGAGAAATAGACGACCCGACTCTTCGATTACAGTACGTTGTCGATGACCTCAGTTCATAAGAGCCGAACGACTCGGGGAGTGTGGATCGATGCCAAACTGGCTTGACTGGTACAACTCTCTTGAGAAGCCAAGCTGGACTCCAGAGCCGTCCACCATTGGGTTGATCTGGCAGATTCTCTATCCGGTCATCCTCGTCACGTTTGGCTTCGTGTTCGTGCAGGCGATTCGCAAGAAGCTTCCGTGGAAGGTCGCCCTGCCGTTCGCCATCAACCTCGTGGCGAACGTGATCTTTACGCCGATTCAATTCGGGCTGAGGAACCTGCCATTGGCGGCGGTGGACATTCTGGTCGTTTGGGCCACGATCATCTGGATGATGTTGGCGGTCTGGAAACACTACAAATGGGTAGCGGTGGCGCAGGTGCCGTACTTCATCTGGGTGTCGATTGCGACGGTACTGCAACTGAGCATCACTTGGTGGAACTGGGGGATGCCCGAGTGATCCGTCTCGGCCTCTGCTGCATTTTTCTGGAACAACCGATCAGGTTCCGCAACACGACCGTCAAAGCCATCAGCGGCATGAATCGTGGTGCGGCACTGACCAAGCTGTCGGGCCTGTGCATGGCGAACGCCGAAGCGTTGCTGGCATCCCTACAATTCTGTGGTGAACACGGTATCGGTTGCTTTCGCATCAACA
>JAHBTC010000188.1 GCA_019638835.1 Fimbriimonadaceae bacterium | reverse complement strand
AAAGCAGAAGAAGACGAACGACGTCGCGTGAAAGAGTATGGCCCAAATTATGCCGCGATCAAAAAAGGGCGATTCGTCAAGGAAATTCATGTCTCGGGAATGAAGGTCGCGACCGTCAGTGGGCCAGTGTACAACCAGGCGGAGAAGACGCCAATGGTACGAGATCCCGACTACATCTACACACCAAATGGCAAGGGAGCAGGACTGCAGTACTACGACAACATGACGTATCTTGACATCCGGAAAGGGAAGGACACCATGTCCAAATCCCAGGACACACAAGAAACCGAACACTTTTCGAGACACTTCCCACCATCCACCGTTGCCAAAGATTACCTCGCTAATCTCCCTCTCGACACTGTCATGGTGCAGAACATCCCGAAGAGGTGTAACCTGCAATCACTGTACAACTTCGCGAAGGGCCACGGAACCGTCAAGAATATCACCATCACCCGAAACCTTCTTGGTGAGCCGGCATTTGCTCTCGTCACGTTCGGTGACGCGTCCTCCGCGATGAGGCTCCGTGATGGACACCCGTCGTTGGTTTACGAAGAAAACCACGTTGTCCACATCAGAAACTCGTCGGATGCGAAGTACGAACACCCGGCCCATCGAACAGTGGCGCTCATCAACATCAACCGAGATCTCGACTCCGAGGGGCTGCTGAAGCAGCTTTGCAGCAAAGGGGATCTCAACCCCGTCAAGGTCGAATTGGTCGAGGAGCCTTTGACCCGTTCACTGCCGACCAAAAAGGAGACACTGCAATACATCAAGGACAACGTCTCTGCCACCGATCTCCCGATCGATGTCATCATCCTTAATCCTCACAAGCCACAGTCCCCCACCGTGTACACCATCACCGATCTCGAAACGATGAAGCTGAACCGTTCTCTTCAACGGGAGGACGAACTGGAACAACAATGGGCATCCACCATGGCTGAATTGCACCAGAAAGACAAAGAAGAAGGCGTAACCACGACACAAAACCTATTCAACAAGTACTCTCAGGACTTGTCCGAGTTGTATGACGCATACGCGTATGACCTCCTTCACGACAAATCGAAGGACTTTGTCTGTTTCGAGGACGGAGCGTTGGAACAAGAGCATGACAACAAGGCAGGGGCAACGTCACCACGGAAAGAAAGACGGTGGGTCAAAAATCCGAGCAGACCCAAAGGGAATAAAGGGTATGCCTTCGTCACCTTTGCCACCACCGACGAAGCGAAGTTGGCGATGATCCGTGTGTCGAAAGGAAGCCATGGCCGCATCCTCACTTCCGACCACATCTTCGAGTCGTCGAATGTTCTCGCGACACTGCGACACGATCTGCACCACTTCGAGGTCGATGTCGAGTTCTTCCTGAACCG
>JAHBTC010000187.1 GCA_019638835.1 Fimbriimonadaceae bacterium | reverse complement strand
TGGACACGACCGATTCGATCGATAAGTCGCGAAGGAATTTTGGCCACCCACTGCAGAATCGGCAAAGTTGAAAAGCATCCGGCTTTCGCGAATGGATGTATGCGAGTTCTTTCGAGCGTACTGAACTACGCGATCGCACGAAAGCTATTGCTCGAGAACCCGATCAATATTTTGTCGGAAACGCGGGCATACTTCGAGGAGAAACCGCGGACCCGACATATCCGCGTACACGAACTTCCCGCCTTCTCGCGAGCCATTCGTAGCATTCGAGAAGCGAATGAGTTTCCATCTGCGGCGGTTGGATCGGACTTTATTGAATGGCTGCTCCACACTGGTTTGCGGCGGAGCGAAGGCGCGCTGCTCAAGTGGACGGACATCGACCTGGCGTCAGACACGCTCACGATCTGCGATACCAAGAACGGATCTGATCACACGTTACCGCTCACGACGAGTATGCGCGAGATTCTCAATCGGCGTCGAGACGCAACTCCAGATTCTGTCTTTGTGTTCGCGGCAACCCGAGGGAGTGGAAAGCGGAGCTATCGCGAACCTCGCGGCATCCTAACTGCTATTCGCGCGTCGACTGGGATCGCGTTTTCTTGCCATGACCTTCGTCGGACTTTTATTTCCATTGCGAACCAACTGGACGTTTCGTACCCCACGATGAAACGTCTCGTGAATCACTCAGCGGGAAGCGATGTCACGCTGTCGTACGTCCAAGTGTCACTTGACCGAGTTCGAGACGCAATGGAGCGAATCGAGTCATTCATTATCACCAAGAGCATGGAGCCAAACACAAATGCCTTCCGCATTACTGCTTGACAAGCGTTCAGTTGGCCTGAAGGAAGCCGCAAAGTTGGTTGGGTGTAGCGCTGGATGGCTGCGCCAGAGTGTCATTCACCGAGAACGGGATTTCCCCGGCTCCATCATGCCCCCACATCCATTCAAGAAGCGTCGCAACGGATTCAAGGCATTCACGGACGAGTTCATTGAATGGTACGAGATTTACAGCGAACGCAATCCGCGAATTGATCCAGAAGGAATTCAACCCGGAGCATCCCGATCGACGCCCATCTTCGAGGAGGTAGATCTTCGCACCTACGCCGAAGCCCTTCGCATGGGCAAGAAGGCAATGAAAGTTCTGGTCCAAGGGGCCACGGGCATGAGGCGATGGGCCTGCTTTGTTGCCACAGGAAAGAAGACTTCGCCAAGACCTCGACTTCTCCCGTCGTGATTTGAGAGTGCTTCAGGACGGGGCCATACTGACTTGAGACTGGCAGGCAGCCATGAGACGAAAAGAACCAACTCGGGTAGTCCTACTTCGACCCGTCGCGTACATCGACACGCTCGCGTGTCGTTTGGCGCAGGAACTAGA
>JAHBTC010000186.1 GCA_019638835.1 Fimbriimonadaceae bacterium | reverse complement strand
GGCTCTTGGCGCGAGACGTGGGGTCATCATGACGCAGTTCTTGATTGAATCGGCCGTGCTGAGTCTTGTCGGTGGACTGATTGGAATGGGGATCGCGTGGTGCTTCGGACTCGTGATCAGGGCCGTAACGGCGAGCCTCAAGTTCCCAAATGAGGGTGGATTATCCGCACCCTTCCCGCTTCAGGCTGCGCTGGGCGCCGCAGCATTCAGTGCCCTGATTGGAATGGTCTTTGGATTCTTCCCGGCAATGAGTGCGGCCCGATTAGATCCAATCGTTGCGCTCCGCAAGGAATAAAGGATGGTAGCGAAGGCCGGACTCGAACCGGCGACCTAACGGGTATGAACCGTTCGCTCTAACCAACTGAGCTACTTCGCCGCCTAAGTGCTGATTATCGCCCGAACTCTGTGCCTGTTGCAGTCCAACCGGGCCTTGTGCCGATTGGTATGCGGCGGTGCGACTGACCCCTCCCTTGCGTCTACACTCCCGTAAGATGCTTGCCGCCCTCGTATTCTTAATAGGACAACCGCGTCCAATCGGCACAATAGATTCCCTTGCGCAGACCAGAAATGCACAGGGGCTCGCGCAGATCTCAGAGGGTTTGGACTCGGAGCACTTTAGATACCTGCGCAACCCCGGCGCTTTCGGGGCGGGTCGATTTGGTTGGCGTGCCGAGTTATTGGAGGACGTTGTGAACGACGACGAATATGCGGTTCTGACGACGCCACTCACGATTCAGGACTACGGAGACCAGATTTATTCGCTTCGGGGCGGGCGGCTAACTGCGTACATTCCCGAGACCGACCGCCGAGGAGTCAAGCCAACGCACTACGACATCAATGTTAATGTCGACCCATCTTCAGGAGTGAGTTTCATCGCCAAGGTCGATTTTGCAATGGATGGAACACGACGACCATCCTTCTTTGTGCGACTCTCCCCCCACTACAAAGTGTCCGCTGTAAAGGACAGCGCAGGACGAGCCGTTTTGTATTCTCAAGCGGGTGGCGTCGTGAATTTGCCGACCCCGAATGCAGCGACGTTTTCGTACACCATTGAATATGCGGGTAAGCCGAATCTGAGGGGCTATGCGGGTGTTCTTACACCGGACGAAGTCATGCTGACTGACGACTACTGGTGGCCGGGGGTGGGGCGCTACCCGGCAACGACTTCCGTGACGGCAAACGTGCCTGATAATTGGCAGGTAATCACCAATGGAAATCGAGTGCAACAAAGCTCAGCCAACGGGCGGACCGTAGCCCGGTTTGAAAATCCGCTTGCTATCTGCTACCTGAGTTTCTCGGCCGGAAAGTTTGAGGCGAGCCGCCGTGAAGGCGATATCACTCATATCGTATGGTCCACCTCGTTGAATGCCGAGAATCGGGCTTTA
>JAHBTC010000185.1 GCA_019638835.1 Fimbriimonadaceae bacterium | reverse complement strand
CACCTTCGACAGGTTTTGCGGATGGTGTTCCTCGTGAACCGTTCTGTCGTGTCATCTAAGAGACGGAAAGACATGTCCACTCAAAGCAGTGGACATGGCACCCGGCGCAATCGCTACGAAAAAAGATGGTGTTCTGGTCTGCCCATACCTGCTAGGCGTAGGTGTGACCATGATTGCCGATGGTCCGCTATCCCAGTTCCAATGCACTGAGGCGACCAAGGGCGACACGCTGTCACTTATTCGCTCACTGAACCGGGCACTCGCCACACCTCACGATGACGGCCTTCTCTGCGGTAACTTTGAGAGCAAGTGGTCTGAATTTGAGGAGGGACTTAACCGAAATCTTGAAAATGTCGTGGCCGATCCTGCCGATTTCGTGGAATCCGACTCGGACGTTCTCGCTGGATATCAATTACCTGCCGAGGCAAGAACTCTTCTTGTGATCGCAGCACAAAAAGGCGGCACCATCCAAACCCGAATGAGTTCTGGACGCAATACTCAAGCGGGCGGTCAAGTGTTGAACGAACCTCACAATCCAAGGTCCGAAGCACTTTGGGAGCAGGCAATTAAAGACCTTGTTGGCTGTGAACTCCTGACCGAGCGTGGATACAAAGGCGAAGTGTTCCAAGTTTCCGCAAAGGGTTACGAAGTGGCGGATTTGTTGGTTACGAAACCGGCAACGTAACCCATTGAACGCAACTGAAGTGTAATGAGAATTCTCTTCCTACACGGCTGGCACAGCGTACCGGGCGGCTTCAAACCGACCTACCTGAAGGACCACGGCCACACCGTCCTGAATCCCTCGCTCAACGACGACGACTTCGCCGCCGAAGTTCGCGCCGCTCAAGCCGAATACGATCAGCAGCAGCCAGATGTGATCGTCGTCTCTTCTCGTGGCGGTGCCGTCGCCCTCAACATCGACAGCAAAGACACGCCGCTCGTCCTGTTGTGCCCGGCTTGGAAGAACTGGGGAACGGTGAAGAAGCTCAAGCCGAATTCAGCGATCCTGCATTCACGCAAAGACGACGTGATCCCCTTCACCGACTCGGAAGAACTCGTGGCCCAGAGCGGCCTGTCACCTGAAACGCTCATTGAAGTCGGGTAGGATCACCGTCTGGCCGATGCTGAGCCGCTCAGGGTGATGCTGGATGCGTGCGAGCGTCTGACCAACAGGAACAAATGAAGGGAAACAATCCGTGGGCTACTCGGAAGAAGAAATTAACGACGCCATCAAGACGCAGAACTTGGTCTGCCAAAAGCTGCTGGAAATCATGGACTTGCAGGGCGACATCGACGCCCTGCTGCGGGACAGTCATCCCTCACCCTTCGGATCAGCGAAATTTAAGAATGCTCGGCCCGAGGAATTGCAACGGCTGGTGATGATGACCGCCATTCAGTTCGTGTTGTTCG
>JAHBTC010000184.1 GCA_019638835.1 Fimbriimonadaceae bacterium | reverse complement strand
AGGGCAGCAGGCGCGGCCACAGTCGCAGCGCTTGCTGCTTCTGATGACGGGTGTGATAGCTCTCATGGCTTCCTTCGCCATTTGGTTAGCCGTCGATTTTTCCCGGGCGCAGTATCGAAAGTGCGGACACATTCACCTAGACGGCATTCTCACACTACTCGCATTCGTACTTACGGCTGCGGTGATCTGGAACTTCTTCCAATTGATAAAGCTACGAAAACGCTGAGCCGTTCCGTCCCCCGTTGCGGGGGCTCAAGAACGAAAGACAAAGGTACGCGAATGAAGCTCACCTTCAGCGAACTCTTGCCTTCATCCACTCGGTCCCACAACATCAGGCGCGCCCGAACAGCCCAACCAAGAAACTAGCCTCCTATGCCAAGCCCTACTACCACGATTGTCGGAATTCGCGAACTCGACTGTTCCGCCGAAGAACAGCTACTTCGCCGCGTTCTCGGATCGCTTCCGGGCGTCACCTCACTGACCTTTGACATTGTGAATCGCCGCCTGACCATTGAACATGATGCCGAACTGATCGGTACTCAAGCAATCGCAGCAAAGATCAAGTCAGCAGGAATGACCCCAGCGTTAGCAGGCGCGTCCAACCTGACAAACTCACCCGACGGTGACGGCTCGTGCGGTTCAGAAGTTTGTAAGACACCGTCACCTGCCGCTGAAGTTGAGCCTGTCGCCACACGACGCGAACTTGTGATGTTGGGAATCTCTGCCGTACTCGCAGCGGGAAGTGAAATCACCGCATGGACCACCGGGCAAGAGCAGTCATGGGCCGTCATTTCGATGG
The DNA here is from genome assembly GCA_019638835.1 of Fimbriimonadaceae bacterium. GTDB lineage: Bacteria > Armatimonadota > Fimbriimonadia > Fimbriimonadales > Fimbriimonadaceae > JAHBTC01. Next base: position 632 of record JAHBTC010000184.1, on the reverse strand, counting down.
CGGTCGTCGCTATTCTGCTCGGCGGACTGCCGACCCTTCGTAAGGGTTTCATTGCCGTCAAGACTCTCACGCTCAATATCAACTTTCTGATGACGGTTGCCGTAATCGGCGCCTGCATCATCGGCTCGTGGCCCGAAGCCGCGATGGTCGTTGTTCTCTTCGCGATTGCCGAACTCATCGAGAAATTCTCGCTCGACCGAGCACGGAACGCTATTCGCGCGCTCATGGACGTTGCACCACCTACCGCTTGGGTGAAGCAAGCGGGAGAGAATGGCTTCATCGAAGTTCCCGTCGGCGAGGTAGCTGTGGGTTCGATCATCCGAATTCGGCCTGGCGAGCGCTTGCCTCTTGATGGCATCGTCCTAACCGGCGCGTCCGCAGTGAATCAGGCACCGATCACCGGCGAGAGTGTGCCGGTGGATAAAAAGGTCGGCGATGAGGTCTTTGCGGGCACCATCAACGAGGACGGCTTGCTTGAAGTGCGGACGACGGGTGGTCAAGACCAGACGACGATCGCTCGCATTATCCGCACCGTGCAAGAAGCTCAGGGCCAGCGCGCTCCCACCCAACGCTTTGTTGATCGTTTCGCGAGAATCTATACCCCAGCGGTATTTGTGTTCGCTCTTCTCGTG
>JAHBTC010000183.1 GCA_019638835.1 Fimbriimonadaceae bacterium | reverse complement strand
GAAGGAAGCTGAGGCAACTCGTCGGAATGAAGAGGTGTAACTTGAAGGAAGAAGTCAGCGCCAGCCCGTCGTCAGCAACGAAGAGGCCACTCTACGGGTACTTTATGATGAGCCAGGCGGCTCAAAAAGCGCCCCTTCGCTTCCCGGAAAAGAATGTGTTGGCGGCCATCGTCAGTTTCGCAAACACTCAAGGGATCGCCTATCCCTCGAACGCACACTTGGCATTCAGGGCCGGCGTGGGAGAAACGACGACGCGCAAGGCTCGTCAGCGGCTTGAAGCGCAAGGGTGGATTTGCACGGTCGAAAAGAGCGAGGGCGGCCGGTCAAGCGATGGCAGAGGTTATACGAACCGCATAAAGCTAAACCTGCCGCGACTATCTCAAATTGCAAACAACCCGGATTGGCCTCGTCCAAAGGGTGGCCAAGTCGACTTTGCTGAAGTACAGGAGAGCGTGGGGAGCGAGCCGAGTTCCGAGCAAACGCCGAAGGCTCCACCTCGCGAGTCAAACGCCTCGTCAGGCGAGAGCTACCCCTCGCATCGCGAGGACAAAGACAACCATCAAGATATAAATAAAGAAATCAAGCAACAAAACCACTGCGCAATTCCGAGTCCACCGATCCCCAATCGATCTGCTGTCCCAGGATCTTGGAATGGTGGAGAATGTACTTATTTTCCTAATGGGGTGATGGCGAAAGCAGAAATCGCCATCAGAACAGTCCTCACGAAATACGGGATCGGCGGTACCAATCTCCAGACGCTGCCCTTGGAACTTGCGGCCATAGCGGTTAGCGCAGCGGAGGTCGAATCGATCGCCCAGAGAATTGGCAAGGACCCGTCAGTTCGTAGCAAGTCCGGCGCATTGGTCCGGGTGCTGGAGAAAATGATTAGGAATTAGCGTTGACGGTACTTATGCGTAGCGTTAATATGAACGTCAATCAGATTTTCAGTGATGGAAGAAGGCATCGGAAACAGGAATTTGCCGCTTTCGGGAGCAGGGCAAGCGAACATGGCGAGCGAGCGATACCCCACACATCCCGGAAGGATCCTGCGGGAAGAGTTCTTGAACCCGCTGGGCCTCACTGCGTACCGACTTTGCAAGGAAACCGGCATGCCGCAGGACCGGGTCAGTCGCATCCTGGCGGGCACGCGGGGCGTAACGGCCGACACGGCATTGCGTCTGGCACGGTTCTTTGGAACCACACCGGAGTTCTGGATGAACTTGCAGACGGGGTACGACCTGGAACGAGCCGAACGTGAGAGTGGGAAAGCGATCGAGAAGAGAGTCAGGCCCTTACGGGCGGATTGAGAGGAGATCACTCATGGCGAGCGTCATACGCGACAAGGGCGGAAAAAAACGGATTCAGTTCGTCCGCGGCGATGACCGGCCCACGATCCGGCTCGGCCGGTGCGATCAGAAATCCGCCGAAAGCTTTCGCTCGTATGTGGAAGCTCT
>JAHBTC010000182.1 GCA_019638835.1 Fimbriimonadaceae bacterium | reverse complement strand
CATCAAAGGGGGAGAGGCTGCGCAGGTCAATCACCTCGACAGATAGTCCCTCGTGAGTTCCGAGTTCGGCAGTTTCAAGGGCTACCGAGACGGTCGGCCCGTAGGCGATGAGCGTCACGTCGGTTCCTTCGCGAACCACTCTCGCCCTGTTCATCGGAAGCGGTTCGAGGTTCCCCTCGCTTTTTTCCTTCATCCAGTAGCGGCTCTTAGGCTCAAGGAAAATCACCGGATCGTCGCTTCGGATCGCCTCGAGAAGCATCGAATACGCATCTGCCGGGTTTGAAGGAGTTACCACCGTGAGTCCAGGGGTGTGGGTCCAGTAGGCCTCCGAAGAATCAGAGTGGTGCTCGACACCGCCGATTCCACCGGAAGTTGGAATTCGAATGACCATTGGAAGCCGCACCGCGCCCCTGGTTCGATTGTGCATCTTTGCAACGTGGGACACGACTTGCTCGAAGGCCGGGTAGCTGAAAGCGTCGAACTGCATTTCGACTATCGGCCGCATCCCGTACATTGCCATTCCAATTGCGGTGCCGATAATGCCCGATTCGGCGAGCGGAGAATCCCAGACCCGGTTTTCACCGAAGTCGCGGGTAAGGCCGTCGGTAATCCGGAATACTCCGCCGAGTGGTCCCACGTCCTCGCCGAAGATTACGACGCTTGAGTCTTCGCTGAGTGCCTCACGCATCGCCCGATTGAGTGCGGAAGCCATAGTGACCGTTGCAGAGTCAGCCGCGGCTGCAGAGTTCTTCGCCATCATTCGCCTCCGCCAGTGCGGCCCGCGGAGCCGCGTGAAGCGAGCTCGGAAGCAAGAGCCTCTCGCTGCTCTTTGAGCGCGGGCCTTTCGGCAAAGTAGACATGATCAAAAAGTTCGAGCGGATCCAGCACCGGATCCTTATTGAGAGCATCGCGCATGGCCCGAGCGCCTTCTTCTGCTTCCGCGTTGATTGATTCGCGATCCGCGTCGGTCAACGCGCCCTCTGAAAGCAGGTAGCGCTCAAGTCGTTCGATCGGGTCTTTGGCTCGCCAGGCATCCACTTCCTTGGAATTCCGGTACCTGCTCGGATCGTCCGAGTTGGTGTGCGGTTCGGTTCGGTAGGTGAGGCACTCGATCATGGTGGGACCGCCACCTGATCGCGCCCTCTCAAGCGCGGATGAAACTACGGCGTAGACGGCTGCAGCATCATTCCCATCTACATGGAAACCGGGGATGCCGTATCCAACGGCCCGATCGGCAAGCATTCTCGCCCGGGTCTGCTTTGAATAGGGAACGCTGATTGCGAACTGGTTGTTCTGGATTACGAAGACAGTTGGCGCCTGCCAGACCCCGGCGAAGTTGAAAGCTTCGTGCGAGTCGCCTTCGCTAGTTGCGCCGTCCCCAATGAATGTAACCGCCGCGATCGGGTCGCCTTTGAGTTTTGCCGCAGTGGCAAGCCCCACTGCGTGGAGCAACTGGGTAGCAAGAGGAGTCACCTGCGGG
>JAHBTC010000181.1 GCA_019638835.1 Fimbriimonadaceae bacterium | reverse complement strand
TCGGTGTCTCCCCGGACGAATCCTGCGTGGCTGTCTCAACAGCCTCGTCAGTCGGTGTTCCCTCGGTGTCTTCCGTTGGGATGATCTCGTCGGTCGGCGTTGCCTGGACATCTTCGGTCGGAGTTGCCTCAACGATCTCGTCAGTGGGAGCCTCGGTGGCATCCTCAGCCTGGACCTGGACGACTTCGGTCTCAACGATCTCGTCAGTCGCCACCTCGGTGACATCCTCGACAACCTCGGTCTCAACGATCTCGTCGGTAGCCACCTCGGTGACATCCTCGACCGGGACCTCGACGACCTCGGTCTCAATGATCTCTTCGGATGGAACCTCGGCGACCTCTTCGACCGGCTCATCAATCCAGATCACTTCCTCCACCGGTTCCTCGGCCACAGCCTCGGAGCTCAATGCAAGGAAACGCCCATCGACGAAGGCACCGGCACCGTTGAAGTTGACGCGAACGAAGTTGGCATCGCCGATCCAGAGCCGCTCGGATGTGACATCGAACCAGGCACCTGGCTGCGCGTAGCCGAGGACACCGGCATCGTAATACGCATCGTTAAGGACTGGCAGACCGCTTTCACTCAGTTCGTCGTAGTAGTCCACGACAACACCGCTATCTATCGGCTCAAGCCAGGCATACTCGGAAACGGTTGCTGGTTCTTCCGGAGCAGCCGGGGCTTCTTCGCTCTGCGCCCGCTTAACCAGAAGACCGGCGGAAACATAGCCACCGCCATAGGAATCGGTCTCGACCCACACCCAGGCGCCACTATCCTCAAAGAAAGGACCGTCGGCTACATAGACAATCATACCATCGGGCAACTCGGCCGCGATCGTGCTATCGCTGAGATCAGTTGTGCTGGTACGAAGATTCGCGCCGTTCCCGTTATTGCTTACCACGGCGACATCGCCGATGGCGAGATCCGTGGAAGCAGCACCCATCATGGGTGCCGTGAGTGACGCGATGAGTATTGCCGCGAGGCTGAATAACAAGACGCGGTGAGTGCGCATGATGAGAAGTGTGGACAAACCCCTTCCCCCTCCTGTGTCTACCCGTGCCGACCAGCCAGTCGGCTTGGTGTGGGAGTTTCGCACTGCAGATGCAGTGTTCCGAAACCGACCGGGGCCATCCCCCGTCTGTCCAATGGCGTCTCAATGCCATTGCCCTTAAAGCGAACGCTTGAGTACTTACAACAGCAGCCAACTGCTGGCTCAATATCGCGATCGGGAGAATCCTCCGCCGATCGGTTCTGATCTTCCGTGTTAACTGGTCCGATCATCCAAGTGGATTCACGATCCGTGTGATGCGAGGGCCGGCAAGCCTGAAGTTCGCGACAATGCCCCAACATCCGTCATCACACAATCAGGACATGATGACCCTAACAAACCCCCTCGTATAGTGTCAAGCATTGAATTCGATACCTCATGGGCATGATTTGTCGGGAAAACAACGTATTGATACGGGTTCAGGCACGGAGTTGATATCTGTGTACGTA
>JAHBTC010000180.1 GCA_019638835.1 Fimbriimonadaceae bacterium | reverse complement strand
CTTAGGCATCCGGACAATCGTTGCTCGCCGAATGCGATCGCCACGTTGCACGCGATCCACAACGTCCTGTCCCTTTACAACTTCGCCAAACACCTCGTAGAGTCCGTTCAGCCGGAAGTTGTCGGCGAGGTTGATGAAGAACTGGCTGTCACCCGTATCGCTCATCGGAGCCTCTAATGCCATCCCCATCGTGTACTTCTTGTGGGTGAGATTGTTGATCTGGTACATCACAGAAGTACCACTTCCTCCATCACCGTATCCGTCGGTTCCTCCGTATTCGCCGGGATGCGCTCGTGCCCACGCCGAAGTTATCCCCCGAGTGTTGGGGTCGCCCGCCTGGATGACAAAACCATCTACTTTTCGATGAAAGAGCAATCCATCGTAGAACTTGTCATTCACGAGGCCAACGAAGTGGGCTACTAGACGCGGGCTTTCATCCGGGCGAAGCCGCACATCAATCGTGCCTCTTCCCTGTACTTCAAAGAGGACGTGTGGCTCGGTTTCAACGATTTGCGGCGAGACGAGACTCCCGATCAACAGAAGACTAGCGAACATGGCTGATTTTGCACGATTCTTGACTCCTATGTCTTCCCGAGAAGATCGGCGACGAACTTACCGCTAAGAACTGCCATTGGCAATCCGGCACCTGGTTGAACTGATCCGCCGCAATAGAAGAGGTTCTGGAACTGCGGGTCGCGGTTCGTCAACGGGAACATACCTCTCATATGACGCTCGCGCTCATCCGGCCCGTAGAGTGAGCCACGGTAACTCCCATCGCGATTCTTGAAGGTGCGTGGGTCTTGCACAATCTCAAACTCAAGTTCCTCCTGATCCACTTCGAGGCCAAACCGCTTCATCAGATCGTAAGTGGTCTCGCGTAGTCGCGGTGCCTCGCTGTCCCAATCCAAGTGATCATGCTCGGCCGGCACCGTCAGAACGGCAAAGAGATTCGTGCTACCTTCAGGCGCAACTGATGGGTCCAGATGAGTGGGATTGTTCAGGTAGACCACGGGTGGCGAAGGCAGGCGATATCGTTCGTAGAGATCAGCGAACCCGGTCTCGGCATCCTTCGGCACGAGCAATGTGTGGTGATGAACTTGGGGCATCGCCCGAGGCACACCCATGTGAATCGTGAAGTAAGAATAGCTCGGCCTTGCCGTGATCTCTCGACCCAAGAGTCTTTCAAAATTCAATCGGTCAATTCCACTCACAACAAAGTCAGGCGATACTCTCTCCCCATCTGAGAATTCGACTCCACTAATGCGGGCGCCTGATTCGCTGACGCTCTTGACGTGCTTCTCAAAATGGAACACTACGCCGATCTCGGTCGCGAGGCGGTGCAATGCGGCCGGTATCGCACATACCCCACCTTCCGGGTAGTAAACGCCTCCTTCGGCCATCAGAAAGGGAATCAGGAGGGCTCCAGGAGCCTTACTGCGATACGACTGACCACTGTAACTGGGAAAGCCGTAAAAAAAGGAGCGAAGCAAACTTGACTTG
>JAHBTC010000018.1 GCA_019638835.1 Fimbriimonadaceae bacterium | reverse complement strand
GCGAAGTTCGAGTTCCAAGAGATGCCGATGGGCGGTCGCGGCGGCGGCGGTAACTAGGTTCGACCCCCTCCTCGTTGGGTGGATGAGCCCCTGGCTTCGGCCAGGGGCTTTTCTTTTTAGTGATAAGCATCCAGTGCCAGAATAGAACCATGATCTGGGAGGCGACTGACCAATTCGGAAACATGTATGTCGGGGTGAGCGGAGCCAACTCCTGGGATGAGGCCGGACGGGACATCGCCGCCTTGGTCGAAGAATTGGCCGCCCGCAGCGATGAGTTTGTCGTTTCCGTGGATTGCGAGTTCGGCGACATGAATGGCCCGCACCCAGATCAGGTCAGTCATGTTCTTCAGATGCCGTGGATCAGCGAGCAGGCGAACGCCTTCCCACGGATCGAAGCGTTAGTCCAAGACGCGGCCCTTCGGCTCGGCGCATCGGTCAGTGTGACGCCGGTCAGTTAGCCTATGGCTTGGACCCAAATCGTTGCCGCATTCGACAAAGCGCAAATCAGATATGTCGTTGGTGGCTCAACGGCGATGATGCTTCACGGAGTCGAAACGGACCCGAACGATCTTGATATCATCCCTGATACCTCGCCCGAGAACCTTACACGCCTCGCTTCGCTCCTCACCCGACTTGACGCGGTCAATCAGGGCGGGCCCGGTCATTGGCTTCGGGACGAAGAAGGCGAATGGAAGTGGATGGTTGTGCCGGAGAATGAGGAGTGGCGAGAGCGTTGTCAGAACTGGCAGTTCGATCCTCACGACCCCCTGACGTTCGACGCGAGCTTTAGTACGACCCTTGGAAGTCTTGACATTGTCCCCGAGATCTCCGGCCAATACGAAGACTTGATTCGACGATCGGTAACTAAGTCGGTTGGCGCAGTTGAGGTGCATGTCGTGCACGTGACCGATCTCCTCAATACAGTCACGGTACCCAGAAGAAAAAAGGATCATCTTCGCGTTGCCCAATTGCGGCAGATTCAAAGCGATTTGCTTGCGTAGACAACGGCGTGCGCTCCGCGATTCATAATAAGCCCATGCGGATGTCTTGGGGCCTCGCGCTCGGATTGATCGGATTCACCCTGCTTGGTTGTACGGGCGGCGCGTCAAGCGCACCCGAGGCGAACGGGCCAACCTCCACGACCGCTTCGCCGCCGAAGCCGATGGAAGGCGAACTCAAAGTAGCCCTCATTACCCCCGGCCCGGTCAGCGACTCGGGTTGGAACGCGATGGCTTATGCTGGGCTCAAAGCGATTGAGACCGACCTCGGGGCAAAAGTAAGCAACCAAGAGGCCGCTGGGCCAAAGATCTCCGACGCGATGCGAAGTTACGCTCAAGACGGCTATCAACTTGTCTTTGGGCACGGTTTCGAATACAACGAACCGGCGGTTGAGGTCGGTAAAGCGTTCCCCAATACGATCTTTATCACGAGTAGCGGGGGCGGCACAAGCACGAATGTGGGCGCTTTCCGGTTCTATTTAGAACAAGGTTTCTATCTTGCGGGCTACATGGCAGGCAAGATGTCCAAGACGGGCAAAGTGGCTATGATCGGCGGCGATGACGTACCTTCGATCCGGTCCACTTTCAAAGGGTTTGTGGCGGGCGCCAAAGCCGCCCGAGCCGATATCGTTGTGATCGAGAAGTTCACGGGGAGCGGGTCGGACGTCGCGGCCGCGAAGCAAGCGACCACGGCCGCAATCAATGAGGGCGCAGACTTCGTGATCCACCAGGCAAACGCTGCTGCCCAAGGCGTCTTTGAAGCATGCAAGGAGAAGAAGGTCTATGCCTTCGGCGCAAACCTCAACCAGAACAGCAATGAATCGGGAATCGTGATCGCCAGCGCAACAATCAACGCTGAGCCCGCGTTCCTCAAGATCGCCAAGTCAGTAAAGGACGGAACCTTCAAAGGAGAAGTTGTCTTAGTTGGGATGTCGGACGGAGCGATTGACTTTGTTTTGAACCCGGCGATGCGATCGGTAATCCCCGAAACGCTGGTTCGAGAGATTGAAGCAGAGCGCACAAAGATTCTGGAAGGTCAACTGACCGTACCTAAGGACGAGTTCTGACGCGCATGAGCGAGGCGACGTTACGGGTCGAAGGTGTCACGAAAGCCTTCGGCTCGGTCGTCGCGCTCAACGCGGTATCGGTCGAGTTCCTCCCCGGTGAAGTTCATGCCGTGCTTGGCGAGAACGGCGCGGGCAAGTCCACTTTGATGAATGTGTTGGGTGGCTTTCTCACGCCAGATGAGGGCACGGTTTCGTACCGTGGGGAGGCGCTTCCGCTTGGACAAGCAGCGGAGATGCGCCAGCGCGGATTCGCGATGGTCCACCAGCATTTCATGTTGGTACCGAACTTTACGGTGGGCGAGAATCTCGCATTGGACGCACTTCAAGATTTGCGAGGCCGTCTTGCGCAACCCGATTTGATCGCCTCTGCTTTGGAACGCGCCAAGTCTTTGGGATGGAGCATTGACGTAGATGACCGCACCGACGACCTCCCGGTGGGGACGCAACAACGGATCGAGATTCTCAAAGCACTCGCGGGACCAAGCGACGTAATCATTTTCGACGAGCCGACGGCAGTCCTCGTGCCGAGCGAAGTAGAAGAACTGCTTGGCCTGCTTCGCCGCCTTGCCGAGGAAGGGAGGATTGTGATCCTCATCGCTCATAAACTCAGTGAAATTCTGGCCGTCGCCGATCGAATCACCGTGCTCCGACGAGGCCGAGTGGTCGCTCAAACGACTCAAATGGAAGCCAATGCAGCCCAGATCGCAGAGTGGATGGTGGGCGATGTTCCTGCGCCCCAAAGCCCGTTACAAGAGGCTCTCGGTGAGAAAGCCGTCCGTGTGAAGGATCTTGTGGTTTCCGGCGACCGGGGAGAACCCGCCGTTCGCGGCATCTCCTTCGAGATTCGAAGTGGGGAGGTGCTGGGTATTGGCGGAGTGGACGGGAACGGTCAAACCGAACTCGCGGAAGCCGTGGCCGGGATTCGCAGCCGGAAAGGCGGTGACATTGTGACTCCAAATGGAGTGGCCTTCATCCCTCCCGATCGCCAGCGCGCGGGCTTAGCGCTTTCGCTATCGGTCGAAGACAACCTGTGGTCAGGGCCCGTGCAACGCCGTCAAGGATTGGTCCTCAACCGTAAACGACTCTGGAACTGGTCGCGAGGGGTTGTCCAAGATTACGAGATCAAAGTGGGGAATCTCTCCGACCCAGTGCGATCGCTGAGCGGTGGCAATCAACAAAAGGTAGTTGTTGGTCGAGAGTTATCCGAGAGCCCCGGGCTTCTGGTTGTGGTCAATCCCACTCGGGGGCTGGACGTCCGCGCAACCGAGTTTGTCCATCGCCGCATCTTGGATGCGGCGCGGGCAGGTGCGGCTGTCTTATTGATCAGCACGGATTCCGATGAGTTGGCGGCACTTGCCCATCGAATTCTCTATCTGAGCCGGGGTGAGTTGAGGGATTCGTTGGTGGGAGCGACGGCTTGACCCGCATTCTCGTCACTGCCGGTGCGCTGGCCCTTGCTTTAGTTGTTACCCTCGCACTCTTTGGACTCCCAGTTTTTGAGAGCCTTTCGACGATTGCAAGGGGAAGCCTGGGATCGGAGGCATCGATCGCCCGGACGCTGGCCCGAACCGCGCCTTTGCTCCTCACCGGGCTCGGAATCCTCATCGCATGGCGGGCGGGAATGTTCAATATCGGCGGCGAGGGGCAATACGTTGTCGGCGGTCTATGTGGAGCTTGGGCCGCGATGGTATTTCAGGGGCAGTCTTCGGCGGTCATCACGCTCGTGGTTCTACTTTCTGGGGTAGCAGGGGGCGCACTTTATGCCGGCCTCGCCGCCGTTTTGCAGGTGACAAGGGGAGTCCAAGTCGTCATCAGTACGATCCTCCTCAATTTCATCGCTCTCGCTCTGCTGAAGTGGGCGGTTGCCGGTCCTCTAAGAGATCCGAGCAGCACGCGTCCGCAGTCGTCCGCGTTGCCCGATGCGGTGATGTTCTTGCGTCCGAATCCGCAAACGGACTTTCACACCGGCATCGTATTGGCTTTCCTTGCCGTGATCGTTGTGTTCGTTTTTCTTCGATTCACGGCTACCGGTTTCCGACTCAAGTGGGTGGGGGCGAACCCGGTCGCTGCCCACACCCAGCGCATGAAAGTGGGACGGTTGCAAGTCACCGCAATGCTGTGGTCGGGCGGCTTATGTGGCCTTGCGGCGGCGATTTCTTACTTAGGACTGGCGCGGCGACTTGATGCTTCGTTCACCGAGAACTGGGGGTTCCTCGCAATCCCGGTCGCTTTGCTCGGTGGGCTTGACCCGATTGGCACCCTTGTCGCCGCTCTTTACTTTGGGGCGCTCTTCGCGGGTTGCGAGGCGCTCGCTCGGGAGACTTCAGTTGGCACATCTGCGGTCTTCGTGATTCAGGCCGTCGCCGTTTTGGTTGTTGTTGGATTGGGCCGGCTCCAACTTCAATCCTCTCGCCCCGAGTCCAAGCCCGCAGGAGGTGCGGAATGATTGAGGCGTACCTCCCAGTTTTTCGGTATGCCACACCGCTCGTTTGGGCGGCACTCGGCGAAACGATTGGGCAACGTGCAGGCGTCATCAACATCGGCCTGGAAGGCATGATGCTCGCGGCGGCTTATGCGGCGGCGGTCGTTGCGCTCGGGCCCGGTGGTATTGGAGCCGGGTTGCTCATAGGGGCTTGCGTCGGACTCCTGCTTGCCGCACTCCAGGCAGCGTTCACGATTCGGGGCGGTCATGACCAAGTTGTGGTCGGGACGGCCATCAACTTGCTCGCTCTGGGCATAACGAACACACTCTTCCGACAACAATTTGGCGCAAGCGGAGAACTGATACGTCTCCCCACGATTCCCTTATGGATGGGTGCGATTGATTTCGTTGTTGTCTTGGGGTTGATCGCGGTGGTTGCGACCGGATACGGGCTACAGAAAACGAAGTGGGGACTCGCTTTGAGGGCCGCAGGCGAATATCCTCCGGCGGTCGAGTCTGGCGGTTTTTCAGTGAATCGCCTTCGGTGGCAGGCGGCGTTGACAAGCGGGGCGATGGCAGGCGTAGCGGGGGCATATCTTTCGATTGGAGTTGCAGGCTCGTTTGCCGAAGGGATGACAAGCGGAAAGGGATTCGTAGCGATCGCGATGGTTACGTTTGGGCGGTGGAAGCCTGCGTGGGTCTACGCGGCGTCGGTGTTTGTCGGGCTGACTGATCTGTTGCAATACGCCTTGCAAGGCAGAAGCGGAATCCCCTTCCAATTCCTTGTCGCCTTGCCGTACGTTGCTGCCTTGGCAGTACTTATCGTGATGGGGCGTGGGACACGGGTACCAGCGGCGCTTGGATTACCGTATCGTAAGGAAGGATGATGTCTGAGGTCACACTCACGAGGAAGGTTTCGTTCAGTGCCGGGCATCGGTATTGGGACGCCGACCTTTCTGAGCAAGAAAACCGTGTGCGATTCGGCAATTGGGCGTCACCGTACAATCACGGTCACAACTACGTCCTTTGGGTGAGCACCCGAGGTACCACCGACCCTGAGAATGGGATGGTGGTCAATATCAAGTGGATTGACGATACGTTGCAGGAGCGCGTTGTCCAGCGGTTTGACCAGAAGAGTATCAACGATGAAGTCGAAGCATTCACGAACGTTTCACCTACTCTTGAAAACCTGCTCATGTACTTCTACGAGTCTTTACGTGACTTACCCGGCGCAGTCGAACTGACTCATTTGCGCCTTGACGAAACGCCGCTTCTTTACGGCGAATGGACCCCCGAAATGTTGACCCTCACCCGTACGTTTGAGTTTGCCGCGAGCCACCGTCTCCATGCTCACACCCTCTCCGCTGCCGAGAACGAAAGGCTGTTTGGGAAGTGTAACCGCCCCCATGGTCACGGTCACAACTACGTCTTAGAAGTCACGGTGAGCGGACAGCCAGATGCGACAACCGGAATGATCTGTCCCCTTGATGAACTGGATCAGGTGATCGAAGAGCGAGTCATTGAGCGCTACGACCACCGTAACCTTGACCTTGACTTGCCCGAACTTCAGGGCAAATGCACGACGAGCGAAGTGGTAGCTCAGGCGATCTACGATCAACTCGAAGGGCACTTGCCCGCACGTCTGGAAAGAGTGAGACTGTACGAAACCGCCCGCAGCGCGTTTACGGTTGAGCGACCTCGTTAATTGATATCGAACGCGTCAAACGTAGGCAGATAGAAGTGCCAATCATGGTTCTGGCGAGCCCGCACGTACTTCTGCAAAGAGAGGTACGGCACATAGTGGGGCCGCCGAGGCTGGCGCTTCAGTTTCATGTGCGCCTGATTTGGGGTCTTGTCCCCCTTCTTCAAGTTGCACCTCCGGCAGCACGTAACCAAGTTCTCCCAGGTGTTGCCTCCCCCTTGCCAACGAGGAATGACGTGGTCTAACGTCAAGTCGCGCTTTGAACTGCAGTACTGACACTCGTACTGGTCACGGGTGAGAATGGAGTGACGCGAAAGGCGGAGTTCTGGCATCGGCCGACGAACTTGATAGCGCATTCGAACGACCGATGGCGCAGGCAAGTCACATTGACTCGTTCGCACTGGCAACTCTGACTCTTGAAGCACTTCCGCCTTGCCAAGCAACACGAGGCTCATCGCACGCCGCATGTTGCAGACGTTGAGCGGTTCAAAGTTTGCGTTCAACAATAAAACTTCAGCCATGATTCACCTCCTAGTTGATAGACAAAGGCCCGCCGATGTCACATCGGCGGGCCTTCGGAAGGGACGGGCGCACAGGCCAACTCAATGAGTCGGACCACGCGGCGGGTCTGATCCTCCGACGGACAGCCTGATGTGGGCGGTGCATCACATCCATTCTAACGGTTCAGAGCACCAAAAAGGCGCATCCTTAACATTTTCATCACAACACCCCGGTTATCTTGCCAGGAAATCGTGCGTTTTGCCCTATCGGGTAGAGTCTGATTCGCTTCTAAGGATGGAAGCGGTGATGGAAATGGATCGGACGGAAGCCGGGTCAGTTTTGCGAATTGAAGGGGGGCGTCCCCTGGTAGGAACAGTCAACGTTGGAGGGAGCAAGAATGCTTGCCTCGCTGTGCTTGCGTCTGTGCCTTTGGTTGATGGCGTCGTCACTTTGACGAACATGCCCGATATCTCGGATGTGGCCATCAAGCTTCAACTTCTGGAAGACTTCGGAATCACCGTTGATCGCAATGGATCAGAAGTTACGTTGGACACGACGGGTTTGCGGTACTTCGAGCCCGATGAACTGCACGTTCGTCGGATCCGAACATCGTTTTATCTGCTCGGCCCACTCCTGACTCGGTTTGGTAAAGCCCGTCTTCCCATGCCCGGCGGTTGCAGCATCGGTGACCGTCCCGTGGACTTTCACATGAAAGGGCTATCTCGATTCGGGGCCGACGTTGAACTCGCAAACGGATTCTATGTTGCCGAAGGAAGTCAACTTCGCGGCAACGAAATCCACTTTGACTTTCCAAGTGCAGGGGCAACCCAGCACATGATGGCGACTGCATGCCTGGTTCCGGGCGTCACAACAATTGATAATGCGGCCGTTGAGCCGGAAGTGATTCAACTCGCCGACTTTTTGAAGGCATGTGGTGCGCGCATCGAAGGCGTGGGCACGAGTCGCCTCACAATCACGGGCGTCGAGCGACTGAACGGGGCCAGTTATCGCATTCCGGAAGACCGTATTCAAGTCGGCACCTACTTACTCGCAGGCGCCATCACGGGCGGCTCAGTCACTTGTAGCGATATCCTTCCCGCCTACCAAACTGCCATGATCACCAAGCTCCAAGAGATGGGCGCCGATGTAATCGAGGGGCACAACTTCGTAACGGTCAGCGCACCGAAGCCGCTGAGAGGCGTAAAGGTGCGAACGATGCCTTATCCGGGCTTCGCGACGGACATGCAACAACCGTTTGCGGCACTCCTGACCTTGGCTGAAGGAGCATCACAGATAGAGGAGACGATTTACGAAAATCGCTTTGGTCACGTGCGCGAACTCAATCGCATGGGGGCCGAAGTTTCCACGAGCGGTCGGACGGCAACCTTCCTCGGAGTAGAGAGACTAAGCGGCGCCACCGTCGAGGCCAGCGATTTACGAGCCGGGGCCTGCTTAGTGCTTGCGGGTCTTGCTGCGAAGGGAACGACCCATATCCACAATGTTCACTATATTGACCGTGGGTACGAGCATCTCGAAGCCAAACTGAATGGGATTGGTGCCTCTGTCGAAAGGCTAGTTGGCGAGGCTCCCGTTGGTTAGCGTGTCACAATTCGTGTCACTCCCTTGAGACTCGCATCCGAACTTGCCATTGACCTTGGCACGGCAAATCTCCTCGTCTACCGGCGAACCAAAGGCATCGTATTGAACGAGCCAACCGTTGTCGCGATTGACACCAAGACGAAGACCGTACTTGCGGTCGGAAACGACGCTCGCGAGATGCTCGGACGCACCCCCGGCAACATCACGGCTGTTCGCCCCTTGAAAGATGGTGTGATCGCAGACTACACCGTAACCCGCGAGATGCTCAAGTTCATTCGACTCAAGCTTCTGGGCAAGTATCAGTTCATTCCCCCGACGGCTCTTATCTGTGTGCCAAGTGGAGTAACAAACGTTGAAAAGCGAGCGGTCATCAAAGCGGCCAAGGAAGCCGGTTTCGGTAAGGCGATGACGATTGAAGAACCGATGGCGGCAGCAATCGGATGCGGTTTACCCATCGCGACCCCCGGTGGCAACATGATCATTGATATTGGCGGCGGCACGACGGATATCGCCGTGATCAGTTTGGGGGGCATCGTGCTTTCGCAGAGTCTCCGCGTAGGTGGCAATAAGCTAGATGAAGCGATCATGCGCCACGTAAAGCAAGTTCATAACCTGCTGATTGGTGATCAAACCGCCGAAGAAATCAAAAAGCGGATCGGTAGCGCGTTCCCCCTTGAACCCGAGGTCAGTATGACGATTCGGGGTCGCGATTTGATCGCGGGGTTGCCACGCACGGTGGATGTGACGAGCGACGAGATTCGAGAGGCGTTGGGCGAGCCTGTACGGCAAATTGCGGAGAAAGTCTGTAATATCTTGGAAGAGACTCCGCCGGAACTGGCCAGCGATATCATTGAACGAGGCATTGTCTTGACGGGTGGTGGTGCATTGCTGAATGGATTGGATAAGTTGCTGAATAAGGTGACTGAAATTCCGGTCCATGTCGCGGAGAATGCCTTGCATAGTGTGGCGATTGGAACGGGCCGCGCTCTGGAAGAACTAGAGGCGATCCAGCGAACCCATTCGGTGGCAACAGTATGAGATCTCTCTCAGTTTTGACCGCCGCTCTTCTGCTCGTCTCCGCAGGCTTTGCGGAACCGTTGCGATTTGATTCAATGGTGAAGGCAACCGAGCGGATGCAAATCGGCCCCGCACGGCTGCTGAAGTTAAAGCTTCCCGTTGCGACTAGGCCGCAGCGAAACGGTGATGGCCCGGCAACGCGAAGTGAAATGGTCGCCGAGTTGCGACAGATGTTCCTCAACTTCCGTCCCGTATTGCGCGGACGTCCGACGACCATTCCATTCCGCAACTACGCAATTGAGCGATGTAACCTCCCGGAAGCCAGTCGCGATCATGCGTTTGAACTCTTGGATTGGGGCTTTGTCGCCCCGGTCGGGCCGCTCATGGTGAGCGGTGGCGACACTCTTACACCGGAAGAATACGGCGACTGTTTAGGGTTCTTTTTGTGTCGATTGGCTGACCTCACTCATCCATGGAGTGCGGAGTTCAGTCCCGATACCATGCCAAACTAGCCGCGCAAGAAAAGCCGCACATTTGTTGGGCCCTAACTCTTTCATGCGCCTCAACTTATCAATACTGAGTCTATAAGCGAACTGGACGCACTTTAGACGGGTAGTTCTCCACTAAGGAGTAGGGCGGACACTGTTCAAGAATTTACCGAGAGGAATGCCCTTGTTCCTGGCAGACGAATCGTGGAGCCAGTAGGAACTCGTACTCAGGGTCGTCTATTCAGGGGTCGTCTATCCAGAAGTCGGGCCGCCCGCATCCAACTCTCCACCATCCGCAGGCTTCGCAATCCCCTCCGGCTCAACGTGTACCAAGACGCGATGCACCAAAGGCATGCGCTCACGAATGGCATCCTGAACAAGGTGCGCGATGTCGTGGCTCTTCATCACCGACATGGCCCCGTCCACCCGGATGTCCAAATCCACAAAATAGTCAAATCCGTGCTTGCGAATTCGGCAATGATGCGTCCCCCGCACTCCCTCGATTCCCATTGCAGTCTCCCGGATCAATCGCTCTACTTCAGGATCAACCCGCGCGTCCATCAAGGACGAAAACGGAGCCTGCAGCAGATTCCAGCCGTTGTACAGAATCACGAGTGAAGCCACGAGTGCCGCCCAGTCATCGGCCGCCGCATATCTCGGGCCCCCCACCAATGCAATCAGTATTCCGATCCCAGCCGCGAGGGAAGTGATTGCGTCGCTCCGGTGGTGCCACGCCTCGTTCTGGAGCGAAATGCTCCCGAGTTCGTTGGCTTTCGCCCGGAACCGCCGATACAGATACTCTTTGAATGCGATCACGGCCCCCAAGACCGCAAGCGTCCACGTTGCCGGAACCTTCTGCGGGTGCATGATCTCAATCACCGACTGCACGCCGAGCGCAATTGCCGCCCCGATCACGGCGATCGCGACCACAAGACCGGCCAAGGTTTCGGCGCGTCCCTTCCCGTACGGGTGGTTTGGCGTAGGCGGGGCCGAAGCGACCCGTAGCCCAACATAAACCAGCGAGGATGTGAGGACATCTAGCGCGGACTCTGCCGCGTCCGCGATCAAAGCGAAGCTTCCGCCAAGAAAGCCCGCTACGCCCTTCACGGAGGCCAGCATCAGGTTGATCCAAATGCCGCGCCTCGTCTCCCGACGCGCCGAGCGATACGCCTCAGAGCGACCCTCAAACTGGTTTAGCGGAATTTCCGGTTCGCCCGGCGTCACAGGTGGCAGTCTATCCGCAAAAAATGAGTCTGCCAAAGCCTAACCGGGGCGCACCAACCTGCCGAAGATAAACCACGGGGATGGCGCAGGTGGAGCAAACCGAAACGAATCTCTGGGGGCTGTTCGACCTCACGCCCATGCGAGAAGGCGGACTTCAAGTGTTCTTAGAAGTCACGCTGGAGAAGTGCGCCCTCGGCTTTCATGCTTCTGGGGCTTCGGTCTTTTTGCGCAACGAGGATGACTTGTTCATGCTCCGGGCCAAAACCGGCCGCCTCGCTTTGATGCCTTCCGATTCCATCATTGAATTCGATAGTGGGATTGCCGGCCGTGCCCTCGCGGAGCGCAAGGCCCGCATCGTTGTCGGGCAATCCACATTAGGACAGGGGCCCGATGGAACTGTCGCCAGCGCGATGGTCATCCCACTAATTGATCCGGAAAACCGACCCGTTGGCGTTCTCAATCTCTCCCGCAGCGCTGACGAAGATGAGTTCAATGACAACGACCTCTCGAAGGCCCAAGCGTTTGCCTCGTTGATCGCCCTTGCCATTGCCAACGCGCACCTGATGAACGACGCCCAGAACGCGCTTGACAAAGCCGAACTGCGCAACGAAACCTTACGCGGCGTGATGGATTCGATTGGCGCGGCAGTCATGGTGATTGACGGTGAAGGTCGCATCATCGACCGCAACCGGCAGACCGATCTACTCCTTTCGTCCGTTTCGCGCGCCCCCGGCTTCAACGAGGTCGTGGACAAGATGGCGACCGCCACTCTCCAGTCCGGAGGCGTCCGGACGGCACGGGTGTTCGATTCTCGATCCGACCGCACCTGGACGCTCTATGCGGTCGCTCTAAGCAACGGTAGTGTTGTGCTCACAGTCCAAGAAGTGAGCGAACACGTCCACGCCCAGAGAGAGATGGCCAGGGTTCGTCGCCTCGCCGAAATCGGGCAAATGACCGCCGCCATCGCCCATGAGATTCGCAACCCGCTCACAGGGATCCGTTCCGCCGCACAGATGATCCGCACGTCCCCCGATATGGCCGCCGAAATGGGCGCCGTGATCGAAGACGAAACGCTCCGTCTCAATGGACTATGCGAGAGCTTCCTCGAGTTTGCCCGGCCGATTGAGTTGAACCTCGAACCCTGCGATCTGGGCAGCATCGCTCAACGCGTGGAACGGCTCGAAAAGCCCGCATACGACGAAGAAGACAAGAACCTTTCAATTGTTCTGAGCGATGCGCTTCCCACCAAACCGATGGATGCCGGACGCATCCAACAGGTGATGTTGAATCTCGTGCGCAATGCGCGGGAAGCCAGCCGCCCCGGTTCATCGGTGGTTCTCACGTTACGGCCGGACGGATTTAGCGTTCAAGATTCGGGAATTGGCATGGATGAGGGCCAGATCGGCCAGTTGTTCTCACCGTTCTTCACCACCAAACCTCACGGCACCGGGCTTGGCCTATCCACCGCCCGGAAGATCGTAGACGCCCACGGCGGCGAAATAGAGGTCATTTCGCATCCCGGCCAAGGAACCACTTTTGATGTGCGGCTCGTTCGCACGCCCGCAACCCCCATCGAATCATGAGCAAGAAGCGCATCCTCATCGTTGACGACGAAGTGAACATCCGCCGCATCCTTCAGGTTGCTTTCGACCGTGAAGGCTGGGTAGCGGTGACCGCCGAAGACGCCCACGAAGCGCTCGCGACATTGGAGAAGGGAGGCTTTAGTGCCGTTTTGACCGATGTCACGATGCCAGGGATGAGCGGCTATCAGTTGCAAGAAACCATCGGCAGTCAGTGGCCGGAGTTGCCCGTCGTCATCATGACGGCGTTCGGCACGATCCCCCAGGCAGTGTCGGCGATCCGAAAGGGTGCCTTCGAATATATCACGAAGCCGTTCGATCTGGACCATTTGAAGCGCGTGATGCAAGCGGCGATGGATTCAACGGGGACGCCGAGCACCAAACCCCGTGCCGCCGCAAAGTCCGCCGACCCGAAAGGACGGTTCATCTATCGCAGCGAGGCTATGGCCCAGATTGATGAAACGGTGCAACAGGTCGCCGACTCCCGCGCCTCCGTCCTCATCACTGGGGAAAGTGGCACAGGAAAGGAAGTCGTGGCGAACCGGATTCACCAGTTGTCACCCCGAGCCAGCGGCCCGTTCGTGGCGGTGAGTTGTGCCGCACTACCGGATACGCTTCTGGAGAGTGAACTCTTCGGATTTGAAAAGGGCGCATTCACGGGGGCGGACAACGCGAAGGCTGGTCGGTTCGAAATGGCGGACGGAGGAACGCTTTTCCTGGATGAGATCGGCGACATCCCGATGCTGACTCAGATCAAACTTCTGCGCGTGTTGCAGGAGCGCACTTTTGAACGACTGGGGGCGACCGCACCGACCAAGGTGGACGTGCGGCTGGTGACGGCGACCAACCGGAACCTGCAAGCCCAGGTGGACGCGGGCGAGTTCCGCCTAGACCTGATGTACCGATTGCGGGTGATCGAGATTCGACTGCCTGCCTTGCGCGAGCGAACGGAAGACATCGTGCCGCTTGCGGAATACTTCCTCGCGCGGGCGAGCGAAGCGAATGATCGCGTCCTTGTTTCAGTATCTTCTGAGGCGGCGCGGGCTCTCGAAGCCTATCCGTGGCCCGGCAACGTTCGGGAACTGGAAAACGCGATGGAGTACGCGGTCGCGCTTGCCTCTCGCGGTGACGAGGAACTGACCGTGCGGCACCTACCGTCGGACCTGCGCTCGGCGGCTTGATCTATCCTTGGTCGCTGTTTCGATCATTTGATGTTACAATTTGAGTGGAAGTAGCCTCAACCCGAAGAGGGCTGAGGCATAACAGTGCGGCATGCCGTTTCCTTTCCCACTTTGATACGAAAGTAGTGCTACCGAGGAACCGATCAATGACTGACCATGTAAGTAGCAACAACTGTCTCTCGCATGAAATAATGGCTGCCTTCGGATTCCCTACTATAGACTCCCTCAAAAGGGTAGCAAGTAGTCGAATCGATGAGATCGAGCGTATGCGTGGTCCGCAAAGAGTACCTTGGGAGTATAAGGAGGAACTAGATTGGCTCACCGGTCTCGTTACAAATAATGAACCTATGGATTGGTTGAGACGAGTCTCTGCGAGTACTTTCTCCCCGTCGCTCGGCATGTTGTTTCTACCTTTCTTGATGACCGTGGAAACCGATACACGATGGCGGATTGGTCGGGGGGTTAAGGGCTGTGGTCTTTATTCCCTGGGATCAATTCAAGGTGCTTTGGTACAGTCCGTCGTAGTATCGGGGAGCGCAAGTCAGGTGGGCGTCGTTTGTCGATACGTATCTTTCTGCGCGGAATGCTTTGAAGACTTAGCGATTCCGTCCTGGGATCACTATTGGAAGGACGTCTGTAATACCATAGAGCCTCACAAGGAGACTGCCGGAAGCTAACGAGCACAGTTAATATGCCGATGTCAGTGACGTATGCGACGGTGAATGGACGGATGGTTCAAGAGAACCGTGGTGGAGTCGTGACTCATTATGTGGCTGACACTCTTGGAAGTGTCATTAAAACTCTTGATGCTTCAGGCAACGTGACTTCGACGACCAAGTATTGGCCGTTTGGCGGGGTCAGAACGAGTACCGGCACTAACCCGAGCTCTTGGGGCTTCGTTGGCACACTTGGTTACTTCGAGGACACGCTGACGAGGCTCTATGTAAGAGCGAGGACGTATCGAGCCGATCTGTCGAGGTGGATGACGGTTGATCCGCTGTGGCCGGATGAATGCGTTTACGCGTACGTAGCCAATCGGCCTGCACTTCTCTCTGATCCTTCCGGCCTGCTGGGGCTGCTCCCATTAATTGCATTGATCACCGCTGGACTTTTGAGTTGTGCTGCCGCCGCCTACTACCTATACAACTTATATGCGAGAGATATCTATCCCTGGCCGAATGATGACATTGGACATTGCATGGCCACATGCTTACTCACTGCGTACTTGCCATGGTGCGCGTTGCTTTCTCCGTGGGCGTCGGAGTGCCCTCCGATGAGCGATTGTGACTGGCGAGATATCTGGGCAAATACAGTAGGCACTGGCTGTGGCTTGTCTATGCCTACCTTTGTAAAACTCTGGCCCCCATTTGCGGAATCATACTGTAAAAGTTGCTGCTTTCTCATCCTTAGGTAAAGTTGATGTCACGACTTAGCCCCACCCAGATGTATCAAGTAGCTGTACTCCTGATCGTAGCGTCGCTCGTTGGCGGCATGTGTATGGTCGTAGTGTCTCATTTAATGGACACTTCATCCTTAACAGACCAAGCATCCCGTCTACTTAATCAACCTGAAACCAAGGTTTCCTCTACCTTGGGTCCTCCTACCAGAATCCTGACTCGCAGTGAGTTCAATTCTATAGAACGCGCCAAGATTGAAGATTCATTTGACCCTGACCCTGTCCCGCATGCCCGAGGAAAGGTTTACATGTACTTAAGAATGCCGACACTTATCTTGCTGTACGAAGAGTCCAGTATAATCTATTATGTTTACGAAGGACGAACTTAACAAGTGGCCACGTATCAAAAAACTCGTTGTACTCCATTAAGCATTCCTGCCTCCCTCAAGACTGTTTATCGGCGTTCCCGTTGGATTGGGATGAGACGGATTATCTAGGAGAGTACAGCTAATCATGCCGATGTCAGTGACATATGCGACGGTGAACGGACGAATGGTTCAAGAGAACCGTGGTGGCACCGTGACCCGCTATGTCGCTGACACGCTTGGAAGCGTAATCAAGACCACTGACGCGTCCGGCAACGTGACTTCGACCACCAAGTGCTGGCCGTTTGGCGAGGTCAGGACGAGCACAGGAACGAACCCAAGCCCGTGGGGCTTCGTGGGCACGCTTGGCTACTTCCGAGATACTCTGACCATGTTATTTGTGCAGGCAAGGACATACCGGGCTGATCTGTCCAGGTGGATGACAGTGGATCCGCTGTGGCCTGAAGAAACTGCATATGGATATTGCAATGAATCGCCGGTGCTTATCGGTGATGCCTCGGGGCTAGGCAAAGCTCATAAATTCTTTGATTGTTACATGTATTTGCGATATAAAGAGGGCCTCAGACTTTCAAATAGAGAAATATGTGAGGCCTGTAAGCGTACTCTGGTTCCACGATCATTTGTGACGATAGCAATCTTACCCCACCGCGCCTCACACCGCCGCCTCCGGTCCCAATTATAATACCGCCTCTATGCGCAATAAGCCCTGAGTTTCCATTTGGATCATTTACAGATCCTGGCAGTGCTGCATGTCAAGACATGTGCATGCGCTCAAGACGTCGCGGGATCTTCGTAAAGGCGCAGCGAAAGTGGTGTAAAGTGTTATGTGACAAGATTCGTCAAGGGGGTTGCAAATATTTGGACGATTATTGTGTGAGACTATGCGGAGGGGGGCAAGAGAATCCATGCACAAGCTGTCTTGCCTTTTACAACGAAGCTGGTTGTGCCGCAGCATCTGTGGGTTTGTAGCAAAATGGGATCGCAGTTTGACCAATTATACTCTGATAATGCGCAGGATCGTTTTCAAGCAGTTGTCTCGCTGAGAGACAGTTATGAAGAGGAAACTGGAAGTGAACTTGTTAAAGCCATTGTCCGTGAGGAAGCCCCAGGCGTTTGGTGGCTGGTCGCAATAACCGTGTTTCCGATCTGGCTTCCAGCTTTTGATCGACATGTTAAATCGCTAGGGTTTTGGCCCTTTTCTGCCAGCAGAACGATACGAATACTGGATTTGGCTGGAGGTCGCAAATTGCACTCCGCTGAGCCTCACGTAGACGAATGGTTGTCTAGTCCCGATTGGGTCTGGCGCTTTGCTGGCTTTCGATGGCTATCTGCATTTGCTTCCCATAAGAAGTCAATAAATGCAGCGAAGGTTCTTTTGGGCGAGTTGGCACAGTTTCGAGTACTTGACGGAACAGCCTCACAGTGTTCTTGGATGGACGACTTTGCGAACATTGAAGCTCGAAGTAACGAGTTACTCGTTTTCATCAAAGAATTCAAAAGACCTTAATCATACAACTTTTATGCGTTAACTCGGTGCTTCACTAGTTGTGGTCCATCTTTAGATGCCTCAATCCTCGTAGGGTTGAGGCGAGGCCTACCTAGATGTTTGCCGACTGATGACGATATTGGGCGGAGGATTAATGAGGATAAGCGAGTGTCAATGCGGGGGTCGCCTTGCGAAATTGAATTTTAGAGACGCATCGGGGTAGCCTCAACCCTGAGAGGGCTGAGGCATAAAATGTACGGCCTGCTACAAAGACAGGTGATGGATTACAAATCCCTTTTAAGCGAATTTTGTACAAGTAACGTTGACGGCGACAGGGTAAGAACGCTCAACTCGCTCATCTGTCTGGGAAAGAAAGCCCGATCACATATGTTGTTTCGAAGGTTCAATCAAGAGAGCGAAGATATTCAGTTATCAATCATATTTTCAATGCGAATCATCGCCAATCGCAAATGCTGCTTGATACTTGAAAACCTTTTGACAGAACAGTGGCTGACAGTTCCTGTAAGAGCAGCTGTCACAGAAGTCGTCGGTGACCTTGGCTTGTCTCAGACTAAGCCTCTACTTCGAAGCCAGCTAGAGTCCAGATACCCCGAAATCCGGTTTTGGAGTTGTCAGTCGCTAGGTATGGTGGGCAGTCGTGATGACCTAGCGATTCTGGAGGAAATGTTGTCCGACCATGAGATCGGATGGAGTGAGTTGACCGTGGCTCAAGCTGCTATCAAGGCACTTGAGATGATATCCCATATCGATTGAGCAGTAGTCGGGTACAACGCGTCCTCGCCAATTTCCACAGTGGTTGACGGATACGATATCGCCGGTCGTAAGGTCAGTCAGACAGTAGATGCGGTCACAACTCTCTACACCTATGATAACGCCAGTCGACTAACGGGACAGCAAGTAACTGGCGCAAGGGCAACGTTTGCCTACGATGAGGTCGGCAACCAAACGGTGAAGCATCACGAAGGGAGCCTCCCCGTGACGATGGCATACGATGCGGCTAGCCGCCAAGTCACAATGCAAGACGGCCCGTCCAGAGTCACTTTCAGTTACGACGACAACGGGAACACGACGGTTGAGAACCGAGGTGGAATCACCACGGGCTACTCCTATAACCGGCGCAACCAGTTGAATGTAGTTACAAACTCCGACGGCTCTAAGGAAACGATGACGTACGACAGGTCAATCTACGTCCATCTCGCTGGAGGACTTGTTTGCAAAGTTTCCTGAACTTCGGAACTCAGATACGTTTCGTGGACTCGATGGTTCCTTGACTGCCACTGTTAGGGCGGGCATGCTCGTCAACTATGATTTCGGCGGAACCCGCGAAAATCAAATGCCCGACAGTACGCGGATCATCATGGGAAACAGTGCTCGAATGGGCGTGAAACCTCCCATTAGAAAGTAAGAGGCGATCTGCTGCGCCTAGCTTACTTAAGCTGAACGACCTCCCCACAGGTCTGAGTTCGGCGGCCAGACAAATACCTCGGGCAAAACGAGAAATCAGCAAACGTTCAGCCTCAACCGGCTGACTTCGGGCTGGTTTTGACGTTTACTTTTGTATGACCCCTTTCCCGACCGTGGAACAATTCATACAACCGCCCGCGCATCTACCGGGCATCGTGACAGGCAAGGATCAGCAGGCAAGGCAATCAACGGGCGAGAAAGTCCCATGTTTTTCGCTGACAGACCGATACCAGGGAACGTCCTCCACCCCCGAAATGTTCCTAGGAGCATAGGATAAAAACAATGGAGGTTCCTGTGCCGATTCAAGCAACCGGGGCAAATTCGCCCCCCGAACTGAGTGCCGCCGAGCGACGCGAGTTTGACGTTCACATGAAGCGGACATACCGAAAGGTGTTCGACCTGGCTTACCGCCTAAGTCGAAGCCGTGCGGATGCAGAAGACCTGACCCAAGAAGCGTTCGTACGTGCTTTACGGGCTTATCGAGGGTTCGAAGGAGATCGCCCATTCGAAAACTGGATTTTCCGTATCGTCACTCGACTCTATCTTGACCTGCGCCGCACCCGTGAAAGGCGCGTGAAGACGGTTTCGTACGACGCGCCTTTGACCCCGGATGGCAGCGACGACACGGTGACATTCGAGGCGGCCGACCAAGGGCCGCGCCCCGATGAGCATCTGTATCGCGGCGAATTGAGCGAGGAGATGATTGCATCGCTCCGGCAACTCAGCAAGGAGCAACGCGAACTCATCTGGATGGCTGATGTAGAAGGTTTGCCCTATAAGGAGATCGCCGAGCGAATCAGTGCCCCGGTGGGCACGGTGCGCTCCCGCCTCCATCGCGCACACAAGCAGATGCGGCGGCTGATCGAGTCCTTCCGGCCCGATCCGGCCAGTGCTTCGGCGACCTTATTGACTTCAGTTCGTTAGGATTTCCTCATCCAACACCCGCCAACCCCCGGTCTATGCTGGGGGTTTTTCTTTGCTGCCTCGGCCAACTACAGCCACTCGACTACGCCGGATGCGATATCAAAGTATCCGCCCACGAACTTTGTCTGCCCTCGGCGTGCAGCCTCAGCCAAGGAAAATGACTCCGCAAGGAGCGCGCGAAGGCTGTTCGCCACGTTCGCTTGGGTCGCTCGACGGAGGTGCCCTTCATCGGACGGGTGCGCCGTTGAGCGTACGGCTGGAGATAACTTTCGGAAGACAATTCCGAAGGAGCGACTTTCCCGTAACCCCGGTACAGGCTCGGACATGTGGGTTACGTCGGCGAGCGTGAGTTGCATTGCGCCACAGTTGCTGTGCCCCATAACGACAACTAAAGGCACCTTCATGATGTTCACGGCGAACTCAACCCCCGCCAAAACACTCTCGTCCACGTAATTTCCTGGCACGCGCACGATGAGGAGATCGCCCATCCCTTGGTCAAACACCATCTCTGGGGCCACTCTGGAATCCACGCACGTCAAAACGACCGCGAACGGGCTCTGCGTTTCGGCCATCTGCTCCCGCCGGTTTGCGCTCTGACGCGGGTGTTCCGCATTGCCGGTCGCAAATCGCTCATTGCCTTCTCGTAGTCGTTCAAGGACGACGTCGGCGGCATGGGCCAAGGGCACGGGGGGAGGATTATCGTGGTTCAAAGCGGGCCGGCGATTTGACGTTACCAGACTATGGTTCTTGATCAGTCCGTATAAAGCGCGACCCGATTTGCGCCTCGACGGATCTCTGTCCAGTTCACTTGGCCCGACTTCAGGTCGTAAACGCCGCCGACAAACTCAATCTCGCTTCCCATCAAGCCACGCCGGAGCGGAGTGGATTGCTCCAGAATCCGGCGGATGCTGAACTGAACGTTCGTACGCACGGCGTTCCCCAGCAAATCACCGGGTTGGTTTTTGGCGGCGCGGACGGCGGGCATGATTTCTGCGACCAGAGCCGCAATGTTGTCGTCTCCGTCCGTTGCATGGCCGTGATTGTTGCTCGCCCGAGTTGCGATGGAACCGGCGTCTACGGCCGCTTTCACTGCACCGCAGTTGCTGTGACCGACTACGGCAATGAGTTTGGTGTCGAGATGTCCGACGGCATACTCGATGGAAGCCAGCGCAAACCGATCTGCCACGTTGCCCGCGACGCGGATCACGAACAAGTCGCCGAGCCCCTCGTCAAACAGGATTTCCGGCGACAGGCGTGAATCTGCGCAGGTGACGACGACGGCGTAAGGATGCTGTCCACCTGCGACCGTGCTTCGGCGGTTGGCGTCTTGGTGGGGGTGTGCGGCGTGGTCATTTGCGAATCGGGCGTTCCCCTCCTTCAGTCGATCGAAAGCGGCGCTTGGTTCATATACGGCAGGCACCGGGACGCTCGTGTCCAGTGGGTTGCCGTGGGTCGGCGGAGTAAGGATGAGGGCAAGCGCAATTTGAAGCATCGATTCGGTATCTCCCATGCATTTGTGCCGTGATCACCCGCACAATTCTCAAGGCAATTTTGCCGGGATGGCTCGTACCGGAGGATCGAACGTCGGCGAACCCGGACTAACTGCCGTTGCCGCCCGATTCCAGTCGGAGGGCAACGGGTACCTTTTCTCCCCCTATGGCCGCAAAACTCCCCACCATCGTAATCGTTGGGCGGCCCAATGTGGGCAAGTCCACGCTGTTCAACCGCATCATTGGCGAGCGAATTGCCGTCGTTCAGGACGAGCCAGGCGTAACCCGCGATCGCTTGTACGGTGAGTTCATCCACAAGGGTCGCCGCATGCGACTGGTGGATACGGGAGGCATTCTCTTCGGTGACGATGATCCCCTCGTTGAGCAGATCAAGGTGCAAGCCGAAGTAGCGATGGCGGAAGCCGACGCAATCATTTTCTTGACCGATGCCGATCAAGGTGTCATTGGGGGTGACGAAGACCTCGCCGCACTCCTTCGTCGCCAGAAGATTCCGATTGCCGTCTTCGCCAACAAGGTAGATGGCCCCCAGCGAGAACCTCAAGCCGCCGAATTCTTCCGATTGGGTGTAGGAGAAGTGTTTGCGGTGAGCGCCCTCCACGGCACCGGCATTGAAGACGGACTCGACTTCTTGACGCAAGATTTCCCAGCCGTCAAAGTGGGAGAAGAACCCGAGGACGAACTTCGGCTCGCGATCCTTGGGCGACCAAACGTTGGGAAGTCGTCCATGTTGAACGCTTTCACCGGCGAACAACGGGTGATCGTCAGCGATATCCCAGGTACCACGCGCGACGCCATTGATAGCCTGGTTTCTTGGAAGGGGCAAAGCGTCAGGTTGATCGACACCGCTGGAATTCGCCGCCGGGGCAAGATTCAGGGCAGCATCGAATACTACATGGTGCTCCGGGCGAGTCGCGCGTTGGAGCGCGCCGAGTGTGCCCTTCTCGTGATCGACGGTGACGAGGGACTGACCGACGGCGACAAGCGGGTGGCTCATGCCGCCCACGAACTGGGCAAACCGTTGGTCATCGCGGTGAACAAGTGGGATCTCGTGGAACCGCCGGACGGCAACCTAGGTCGGAGCAGCCCAGAGAAGAAGGAGATGCTCAAGGAGATTCGGAATCACCTCCCCGAGAGTGGCTACGCGCCGGTCCGGTTCACGAGTGCGAAGGAGTCACGGGGGATGGATGGGATCATGAATGCGGTGAACGCGAGCGTTGCGAATTGGCATAATCGTATCCCCACGGGGCCACTCAATCGCCTCATTCAAGACGCAACCTTCGATCGCCCGCTAACGCGGAAAGGGAAGCCCTTCCGCATCAAGTACGCCACCCAACCAAGTATCTGCCCACCTACGATCATATTGTTCTGCAACGATGCGGACCTGATGCACTTTAGTTATCAGCGATACATCGAAAATAAGATTCGGGAGACCTTCTCGTTGGAAGGGACTCCCATCCGTCTCTTGGCCCGGAGCACAAGCCGTCGGGATGGCGATTTCGACTGACGCTGGGTACATTCAACAAGTGACTTGGTCGTCTGACGAACCGCAGGAAACGCTAACCGAAGAGACTCCGGAGAGCGAGCCCGAAGCCACTCAACCGGACCCTTCCGAACTTCTCATGGCCCGCATCAAGCAACTGGAATCGGCGCTACGGGAAGCCCAGCAAGACGTACTCCGTGCGCAAGCCGAAGCCCAAACCGTGATTCGCCGACAGCGCTCTCAGTTTGATGAAGAGCGGAAGTATGCGTCCCGTTCGCTGATTGAAGACTTGCTCCCGGTGCTTGACAACTTCGAGCGAAGTCTTGGCTCACTGGAAAAAGGGGCGAACCCTGATAAGGTGCGGGAAGGAATTGTCAGCATCGAGAAAATGTTGCGACGTGCGCTCGAAAACGCTGGCCTAAGCCTTGTTCCTACCGAGGGGATGCAACTCAACCCCGAACTGCACGAGGCGATCGCCACGGAGCCTAACGAAGAGATGCCCGAAGAGTCCATCACGACCGTGTTAGAGCCGGGCTATCAACTGCACGATCGTGTTCTTCGCCCGGCTAAGGTTCGGGTCACGGTGAAGCCGTGAGCAAACTGCGGTTCGGCACCGACGGAATTCGTGGTGTAGCGAACCGAGACCTCTCACCAGATTTCGCGCTCAAGTTGGGTCGTGCGACGGGACGATACATCGTCGAACATGGTTTGCCCCGAAGCATTATCATGGGTCGCGACACTCGGCGAAGTGGAGCCATGCTCGGCGCGTCATTCGCGGCTGGAGCCTGTAGCGTTGGGGTTCAGGTGCATAGCGTGGGCATCGCGCCGACGGGAGCGATTTCTTGGCTAACGCGGCATCGCGGGGATGCGTTTGGCGTAGTGATCTCGGCAAGCCACAATCCGGCCCCCGATAACGGCATCAAGTTCTTCCAAGGCAACGGATCAAAGGCGTCGGCCGAATCCGAATCGTGGATCATGGCCCATCTGGATGACGAGGTCGACCTTCAGCCTGGAGACGGCGTTGGATTTCTCTCAACCGGCCCGACTCCGCTCGAAGAGTACGAGAGTTGGCTGGTCGGCTTGGTGCCTGAACGACTTGACGGCATGAAGATCGTGATGGATTGCGCAGACGGGGCAGCATTCGAAGTCGCTCCGAGAGTGTTCGCCGCCTTAGGGGCGGATCTCACAATCCTAAACCAAGAACCGAATGGAGACAATATCAACTCGCGAGGTGGTGCCACCAAGCCGCACATTGCGCAGGATCGAGCCAAGAAAGAGTCATCGGTGGCCGTAAGCTTTGATGGCGACGCCGATCGCGCCGTGTTCAGCGACGAAAACGGCAACCTTATCAATGGTGACCGCACGATGGCAGCCTGGGCAGCGCATTGGTCGGATGATGGCGCGCTCAGTCCTCCCACGGTTGTCGGCACAGTGATGAGCAATGGCGGGTTTGCGACATTTTTGGAAGAGCAGGGAATCACGCTCTACCGAGCGAATGTCGGTGACAAGTATGTAAGCCGACTGATGCACGAAACCGGCGCGAGAATCGGGGGCGAGCAAAGCGGCCATATCATTTTTTCGAGTCATGGCCCGACCGGTGACGGCCTCGTGACCGCTCTCGAATTCTTACGCGTCTTGCGGCGAACCGGGAAGCCAGCGAGCGATTTTTCAGGTGCATTCGCGAACTATCCCCAAATTCTTGTCAATGTCGAAGTCGAGCGTCGCGATGGGTGGGACAGTGATGAATCGGTGCGTGACGCCCTCACAGAAGCCGAGGTAGCCCTGAAAGCGGCAAAGGGAAGGCTGAACGTGCGGCCCAGTGGCACTCAGCCGATGATCCGCGTAATGGTAGAAGCCGAGGACCGTCCCTTGGCCGAGCAAACGGCCGACCACCTGGCGGCGGTACTCATCGCATCCCGAGGCGGGGAAGTCGCTGGTCGGGTAGACCTCACCGATGCTCTGGGCGATTGACGTCGGCAACACGCAAACGGTCGTCGGCATCTACGACGGCGACCGGTGGCGTGCGACGTGGCGCGTACAGACGGATCGCGAGCGCACCGAAGACGAACTGATTGCCACCTTGCGTACGCTTTGCGACCATGCCGGACTCGCTTTCGTGGCGGACGGATTCGTGGTCTGCAGTGTCGTACCGAGCACCGACATCGTGTGGGAGCGGTTCGCGGCCCGTGGACTCAGTGTTGCCGCCCGTTT
The DNA here is from genome assembly GCA_019638835.1 of Fimbriimonadaceae bacterium. Lineage (GTDB taxonomy): Bacteria > Armatimonadota > Fimbriimonadia > Fimbriimonadales > Fimbriimonadaceae > JAHBTC01. The sequence goes on along the minus strand of JAHBTC010000018.1, from coordinate 9,378 downwards.
CCTTCGCACGGGTGCCCAAGTTGGGGTGGAAGTGGATTACAATCCGCCCCACGCGGTAGGGGCGGATCGAATCGCCAATGCACTCGCAGCCTGGGAACAGTTTAGGTCGGCATGCGTCGTGGTTGACTTCGGAACGGCGACAACATTCGACACAGTGGACCACCGAGGACACTATGTCGGCGGCGCGATCCATCCCGGCCCTATGGTGGCACTCGAAAGCCTTGCCGGACGCACCGCAAAGCTTCCCCTCTTTGCCCTTGAAACTCCGCCACATGCCATAGGCAAGGACACCGTTTCGAGCCTGCAGAGCGGATTTATGTACGGATACGCGGGGGCGATTGATGCCATCGCCAAACGAATTCGATCTGAGCTTACGGGGCCAGTCAAGGTGGTGTCCACAGGTGGACTAGGCAACTTGTTCCTCTCTCTATGCGAAGAGGTGGAAGTTCACGACCCGCTTCTCACTCTTGAGGGACTGCGATTGGCTTGGGAGCGAGCGCTTCGGATCTAAGAATCTCGCTCATATGTTCGTACCGTTCCCCATGTCGAATCTGTGATTGCCCAAATCCTGTCACGCCCATGGTGAGGAGGGAAGGGATGACCCCCGCGCGACGGGCGTACTTCTGAGCCTTTCCGGCGAGAACCCAGTCCACCGCCTTTTCGAGACCTTCCTCGGGGAAGATATAGGGTGCCAATCCCCGGAGCCACCGATCTACGGTAAGCGCGTGGATACGGTGGGCGGGCCGAATTAGGTCATTCAATTCAAAGAGGTAAGAGAGATCCCTCAAGTAAGTGCTCGTGTTCTTAGGCCCCAAGCCACGGATATCTACGAGACGCATAAACTGAGGCTCTAACTGCCCTGTCTTGAGGACACCATTGACCACCCATCCGGCGATACTGCCAACACCGTCAATCCGGTAGATCTCTTGCACCAACTCAAGCATTCCCTGAATGACGCCCCGGTTCTGGTTCTCATTCGGCCGGACGTTGCGCTCTTCGGCCATCGCAAGGAAGGCTTCCCAAAGAGGCTCGCCGGATCGCTGTGACCGCGCGGATTCCACGTCGAACTGGTCAATCGTCCGCATCATGCAGGGGACGAGGCTGTCACGCTCCTTTCCGCGACGCCCAAACGCGTATTGCGAGAAAAAGACTTTGAGCGATGGTCGAGCGAGCAGCAGGTCCTCGCGAAGTTTGGACTCCTCATCGAGTTGAAGAATGCGAATTTGCGGTGCGACAACTCGGCGTCGCGCGAATTCTGCGCCGTAGTGAAGCGCGAGATAGCGAAGGATCTTACGATCCTCCGGCGTCAGTTCAATGTCATCGAATCCCTGACCCATCTCTCTCTCCCGGTAGTTTCTACCGCAAATAATCAACCCGTGCCACCCCTTAGGAGTAGCACGGGCCGTTTGATAGTAGTTCTGAGCGGAAATCCTCGACTAGAACTTGCCGTTGACCATGTTGCGAATGGTGGGCAGAGTTGGAGTCATGGAACCACCGGCGGCGGTCGTTGCCGACCCACCTCGCCGCATATCGTTGAAGACTTGCCAACCGTACTCTGAAAGAGGCACCTGGTTCGTTCGGTAGAGGGCGAGGATATTCGCCATCGATCGAGCGAAAATTCCGTTCAACGATCCATTTCGAACAAGACCGTATACGTCTCCACCGGGAATCGTTGCCTGCATTTGTGAGAACGAACCAATGAGCGGAATCTCCTGTCCAAAGTAGCGACCGCTCATATTGGGGCGACGCACTTCAAAGAACATGAACACCTGCGTACCTTTCGCGATGAACGGGCGCATCATGTCCACCTTGCCGACCATCATGCTCGTGTCGGTTGGGCTAGTTGCGTCCACTCCGGCCAGATAATCCTTTCCATCAATGTTGAATCCAGCGCCGGCAAAGAAGAGGACGAGCGTTCCATCCTGCTCCATTCGTTCGGCGAGAGCCGTGGCCTGCGCCATGATATCGGCCGCCGTACCGTTCTGGATTACGATAACGTTGTCGTCGGCATAGCCAGCGTGTTGAACCAGCGTATCGTGGATGAGCATGGCGTCGTTCGTGGCAAACTCCATCCCTTGGTTTGTCATCAGTGATTCGCTGTTTCCGATCACGAGTGCGTACTTGTTTGGCTTCACCGGAACACGATCAGCCACGTTCACCGGCACGGTCGGGTTGACGTTTGTCGTCGTCGGATCGCCCGGAATGATGGGTTGGGTCGGTTGAGTCGGCTGAGCCGTTCCTGTCAATTGGGCTAGGGCAGACTTTTCTTCGGGAGAAAGAAACGACGTGTCTACTTTCCAGGAAATGACTTGCGCATTCATGCGTCGCTCCTCGACTTCGCGCTGCATGGCGGCGTCGTTGAGGATCACATAGATCTGATGAAGGAAGTAAAAGGTTTCGGCTGATCGTTGTCCCTTGTCGAGCAAGGTGCCAAACTCCATGGCCGCAGTCTGGAGGAGTCCCTGTCGCGGAACATCATCGGATTCGGCGAGTGCCGCGCGATACGCCGAGTATGCCGCCCCAAAGTTAGGGCTGTAGGGTGAACCGCCTCGCCACACATCTCGCTGCGTCGGAGGTCCGGGCAAGACCGTTGCATCGCTGACATCTTCGGGTCGCATCGCGACCGCATTGAGAAACCCTTCTCGCGCTTCGGCCCACTTGTTCTGAGTCGCCGCTGTCAAGGCTTGCTCATAAGCCGTTCGCCAAGATTGAGCGGCCCCCAAGGCTGCCGTGAGCAACCCCGCCGCGATGAAAACTGTCCGCAGAATCCTCATGAAATCAGTTGCCCTTGAGTGTGTAGTTAAGGCCGAGTGACATATCTATCGGTCCACCGCCTGGTGAAGCGAAGTTCAAGTCAATGCCGAACCGTCCACCGTTGGGCCGGTAACCAAGTCCGAATGTGAAGGCGTTGCGCTCTTCAAATCCGTTGCCTCCGCTAGGGACGGCGGCAAACCCAACCCGGATTGGCCAACGAGCGTTCCAGCGATGCATGTTGTATTCAGCCCCGGCGCCAAACACCAAGTGATTCTTACGGGAAAGAACCTTGTTGTCTTGGCCGCCGAAGTAATAGTCGGCTTGAAATCCGTAAACCAAGAAGTCCTGGTCCTGACCGGCCGCGTCATTGCGCAAAACGAATCCAAAAGACGCCCTTCCCGGTACCCGATCAATGTACGAACTTGTCGAAGCGTTCCCGGTGAGATTGATCGGCGTTCGCACGCTCAATGCATAGGAAATGTTCGGGTTAGTTTCCGGGACGATTTGCACGCCAGCGACCGCGCCGATTCCCGTCCCGTTTCCGGAGAGGTTGGTTTGAGAAGAACCGACCTGTTGGTTGTTTTGCGGGTCAATCAAAACGAACGAGCGATCGTTCGCAACGTATTGGTTCGCAAGAACAACGCCGAATCCCCAGTTGACCGAACCCTGATTGCGCCCGTACGAGAACGTAAAGAAGTCAGTCTGGGCTCGAAGCGATTCTGAGTAGTTGTCTACTCGGAGCAATCCGTTGTCCAAATTTGTTCCGGTGCGGGTGTCGTTGATATACCCGCCGATGGTGTAACTGATCCCAAAGGCGCCTCCCGCCATCGGGGTGACAAATCCGAAGTGCGAAACCGCACGCTTACCGAACTGATTATCACCAATCGAAACTGGATTGTTGAAGTTGCCACCAACAATGCGGGAACTGGTCGGTAAGTTGCGGAAGTTGAGGCCAACTTGGGTGGAGTTCACGAAGCCAAGCGATGCGGGATTCTGAAGCACCGAAGTTGTCGCGGTGTCCGTGACGCCAAACGCGCCTCCGACGCCCATCGCGCGCCCGCCCGCATCCAACGCGTTCAAAAGGTCAGGAATCTGACCCAGCGCAAATGTCGATGCGGTGCTGGCTACCGCCAAAGCGATCCAACGCATCCGTGCTTGATTGGTTACCATTGCTGTTTCCTTAGAATAACTGACTGATTTTGTACCGAGAAAGCCTCTCCGGAGGCCGTCTTACCGACGACCCCGGCCCGAAAGGCGCACCAGAACTTCCTGGACGGTTCCGGTGTTACCCGCTTTGTCCACCGTTCGAACGACAATTTTGAATTGGTTGGGCAGAACTCGGTTGCTTCGTAGTCGCCCTGTCCAAACTACGCGGCTTCCATCTTGTCGTGCGCTGCGTCGGCTCACCCGACCGAAGAATCGTCCATCAAGCGTCTGAATGATGACGTCGATTCCGGTGCTGTCGACGCTATTTGCGAACTGATCAGAGATCGTCATGACGACCGCGACAGATGCGGTCGGCGGAATCGTCGAGTTGTTCGCGGGCGCGAGAATTGTCGTTGTCGGCGGACGTCGATCCACTGTGACCGTTGCGGATCGGACGAGTGAGTTGGTCGCCTCGTCGTCGACTCGAAGTTCGATGCTTTGGGGCCCGTCAGTCAAGATCGCCGACGTATCCCACATCACTTCCACATCGCGCGTCGTACCGCTATTGTTGGGGATGTCCGCAGAGGCAACGCGAACGCGCCACTCCTTGATGTTGTCCTCGTCTAACGTTGCGCGAATCGGAACGATTCCGCTTACGAACGCGCCGTCGATCGGGTTAAAGTCAACGATCTTCGGGTTTCGCACGTCCACCGTCACATTGATTGGCGGAACGGTGTTGTACGAGTTGTTGGGCTCGGTCGCCACCACGTTGATTGTGTAGGCACCCTGCGGGGAACTTTCTGAGAAGTTGAGGGGGATCGATCCGCTAATCTTGCCATCGCCGTCTGGGGTGAACTTACGCTCTTGACGGATTTGGATCGCGGGGTTCGCCGTGAACGTGGCGGTCACAACAACAGTTGCCTCCCGATTGGAATTCACGATGTTGAACTGGACGGTGTTGTTCCGACCCAAGAAGTCGCCCTCCGTCGGTTTCGTCACGGTGATCGTCGCCGGAAGTGCGGCGGCGGCCAGTCCAATGGTTGCCAACAGGATCAAACTTCTCATAGGTACCTCTCTCAAGAGTCGGACGATTATAGCACCCGCTCTAGGTTCATTGCCGACGCCACAAAGTCAGCGACGCCCCCGTCAACATTGCTAGGGGCCACAAAATCAACCTTCGCCCGTATATCTGCGGGGGCTCCAGCCATCGCGCCCGAGTAGCCCGCCCACTCCAACATCTCCCAATCGTTGTAGTAGTCGCCAATGGCGGCGACCTCCGTCCTCACAATTCCCATACTGTCAGCGAGGCGAGTCAGGCCTGTGCCTTTCGTAATGCCATACGGGAGGAACTCTACGTAGTCCGCCTCGCTGCGCACGATTTCGGCGCCCCCTTTTGACATCTTCGAAAGTTCTGGGAGTAGCGATTCGATCACTTCGGGCTCCGCAAAGTAGAGAAGTTTCGTCAGTGGCCTTGCCTGCATCCCTTCGTAACCGACAACGGGAGAATCACGCAAGCCAGTCCTCTCTCGGTAGAGGTCGTGGTAGTAGCCGGCCTTGCTCATTAATACCTCGGAAGCGGTGTAACCGTTCACATGGACCCCTTGGTTTTGGGCCAGAGCAATAAGACCCTCCACGATGCTTGGTGAGAGGCATTCATCTACCACCACAGTTTCATCCGATGCCACGACATAGGCTCCGTTCGCGCTCACAATCGGTCCGTGGATTCCGGTCTCACTTGCGATTGGCTGAATGGTGCGAAGGGCCCGTCCACTTGCCAGCACTACGCTGACTCCCTTGCCTTGTGCTTCTAAAAGAGCCTCTACAGAGCGGGGATGAGGTAGCCGGTCCGGAGTAAGAAGCGTTCCGTCCAGGTCAACGGCAATGAGTCGCGGGGGAGGCACACCGAAGTTTGACAAACCTGACAATCACCGTGAGGATTCCGGAACGAACAGCCAAACATTGAGATACCGGGCTTGGGCTTCGGGATAGGGCGACTTGGTTTCATGACCAAATCGTTAGGGACGACGAGATGGCGATTCGATCGGAAAATTTCTTATTGCGGCGATACATTGAGAAGGCGATGGTGGACCTTCCGGCGATGCCAACCACAGTTCTGCGGGTGGTCAAGTCCATCGAAGAGGGGGACGCAAGCGCAAGTCAGATTGAGCGCATCATCACGGGTGACGCCGCTATCACCAGCAAAGTCTTGAAGACAGTCAATAGCCCGTACTTCGGTATGGCCCGTCAGGTCACGAGCATTACTCAGGCAATCACGATTCTGGGAATGAATCAACTGCGTAATGTGACCCTAAGCATCGGCGTATTGAACGCATTGAGTTCGACGTCTCCTCGCATTCAGGCGATCCAGAAATCCGCTTGGGAATCATCCTTTGCTAGTGCGAGTTGCGCAACCCGTATCGCAAAAGCGAAGGGACTGAGCAACACGGTCGTTGAAACCGCGCTTGTCGGCGGACTCCTTCACGACATCGGGCAACTGTTCCTTCTCACTCTGTTCAACATCCCGTACACCGAAGTCATCACGCGAAGCCGGCGGCTCGCTCTCCCCCTGCATCATGTGGAGCGACAAGTGCTCGGCACCACTCATGCAGAACTTGGTGCATCGCTTGGCGAAAGGTGGTCTTTCCCTGCTGACCTTGTATCCATGATTCGTCTCCATGATGGCGAGATCGGTGCGGAAGACTTGACCCCATCGGTGGCCTGCGTTCACCTCGCAGACCGAATCGTGAATCGTATCGTCAACCCGGATGAGCCCGATATTGACGCACGGTATCCCTTCGATCCGAACATCGTGGGTTGGTCAGGCCTTACGGAAGAGCAGTTCAACGAAATTACGGAAGAAGTAAAGGGCGACATAGAAAAGGCAAAGGCCGTCAACGTCGCAGACTAACAGAATCCCGGTCAGTTTGCCGTTTGAAAAAGCGTCAATCTGTGCCGAAAATCACGAAAAGTGGAGACCTAAGTTATGAGTATCAATGGAAGTTTGTCGGGGATTTCTTTCTCCGGACTCGGTTCGGGGATTGACACCGAATCCATTGTCTCGCGTCTCCTACAGATTGAACAGATTCCGTTGCAGCGACTCCAAACTCGTCGCCTTCAGTTCCAGAATCAACAATCGCTCTATAGCGAGTTACGCTCGCGAACCAGTGCCGTCGGCGCAAACCTGAATTCACTACGGAACGCGTCCACGTTTAGCCCTGTCAAAGCCACATCTTCATCCGATTCTGTCGCGACTGTTTCGAGCGACGCTTCCGCGACACCAGGTTCGTTCGAGTTAGCGATATCAAAGCTCGCAAAGATACACCGAGCGACCGGCTCGGCTCAATCCTCGGGCACCGCCGAACTCGGATACGCGGGTGAGATATCTGTTAATGGGAAATTGATCACCATCGAAACGACCGATTCGTTGACCGCGATCGCCGGAAAGATCAATTCGAAAGGTGCGGGTGTCTCAGCGACGGTGGTGAATGGCGCGAACGGGCAGGCATACCTCAGCCTAAGCGCATCCTCAACCGGTAAGTCGAACTCCATCTCTTTTGCCGACATCACCGGAACGGTCGCGGCGAATCTTGGCCTCATCGGCGGCGGGACGACTTTGCGCGACGCTACCGGAGCGGATCTTGCGAAGTCCTTGAAGTTTACCGATGGAAGCGCAACGCTCAACACCCTTACGGGCCGCACCGGTGCCGGATCTTTTTCCGTTGGCGGGAATACAGTCAATTTCGATTGGGACACGGATACCCTTGATTCGTTGGCGGCGAAGATCAACGTTGCTGCGGGCGGAGTGAGTGCAACGGTCAAGTCCGAGACAAAGAACGGAAGCACCAAGTCCTATCTGGAACTGAGCGGCACTAATGTGGAGTCTTTGCTCAGCGATTCGGGCGGGGCGTTAGAAACCCTTGGTGTGCTCCAGCGAGGCTTTACAAATCAGATCTCCGCCGCCCAGGATGCCGAGTTTACGGTGGATGGTATTGCGTTGACCAGCGACACCAACACCGTCACCGGGGTTGTTGCGGGCGTGACGATGACGCTAAAGGACGCAGACGCGACGACGCCAAAAACAACGACCATATCGATCGCGCGCGACACGGCAACGATCCTCGATACGGTGAAAGCGTTCGTTACGGGCTACAACAGTCTGGATCAGTACGTACGCGATAACAGTCAATTCGACTCCGAGACATTCCAGTCGGGGCCGCTTTTTGGTGACCCGATCGCCCGGCAAGTGACCGATAAGTTGGCCGACATGCTATTTACGCGACGCGCAAATGTGGGCACAGGCGAATACGCGGACCTGACGCAAATCGGCTTTAGTCGAAGCACTGACGGGAAGTTGACCCTTGACGAATCCAAACTGATGGCGGCCCTCGAAACCAATCCGCAAGCCGTGATCAAGTTATTTACTGACGTAGGTTCCACCAGCACACCTGACTTGACCTACATCACCGGAAGTGCCAAGACGCAGAACCTCAGTGGAGTCTCAGTCGAAATCACTCAACTTCCCACGCTTCACAAGAATACGGGTGCCGCCGGTACCGGTGCGGTGAACGCCGGTGGCGAAACACTCACTTTTGGCGGCGCGGTCTTCGGGAACAAGGAGATTCTCTTCGACGTGAGTTCGGGAATGACAAGGACGCAACTCGCCAATGCAATCAATAGCGATTCGCGCCTCCGCGATTACATTACGGCGACCGTCGTCGGGGATGCTCTCATCATCGAATCGAAGGTTCTTGGTTCGCCAGGCCGATTCACGGCGGTAAGCAACCTCGACTCGGCCGACGACAATTCTGGTCTAGGAACGACTGGCGGCACGGAAGAAACTGGTGTTGATGTCGCGGGAACCATCAATGGAGAAGCCACGACAGGAAGTGGAAACCTATTGACTGGCAAGGCGAACAATGCGACTACGGATGGCCTTCAACTCCGCTATACCGGGAACACTCTCGGTGTCATTGGCACCGTTTCATTTAGCCCCGGACTTGCGTCCACGATGGCAAATCAAGTGAACAACTTCACGGACTCGGTTAGCGGTCTGTTCAAAGCAACCGACGATGGAATTACGGCTCAGATTGCCGACGTTGATCGCTCGATTGAGAATCTGCAGGCACAGTTGGAGTTGCGCGAAATCACGCTCCGGGCGCGGTTCACTGCGATGGATCAGGCAGTTCAACGTTATCAGGCTCAATTGGCCCAATTGCAGGCTCAAATAAGCGGCTAGCCCCTGGAGGCACCTTTGAGCGTCGCGGTCCAATAAAGTTGTCTGAACTTTCGGGTGACGAAACCGGCGGCTTAGTTGGCTGCTTCGGATTGGACTCAGGGGTCTCACTTAGGTGAAGGTAGCCGTCGCGCGACGTTTCCTTTACGATGATGGACGTCACGGTAAGTCGCAATGCGACGTCATTGTGCCTTGGCAATCGGCTTTCCAGCAGAACGACATCTTCTGGTGTCAATGAGACCGGA
>JAHBTC010000179.1 GCA_019638835.1 Fimbriimonadaceae bacterium | reverse complement strand
CACCTGTTTTACGATCAACACCCTCGTAGAGACCTTCGGTTTTCGATTTCTGCCACTTCGTGGACATGTCGAGAAGGTTCACGAAGAAGTCGTTGGAGAGAGCACCAACCTTTGCCGTGAAGACACCGTGCTTCGATGCTCCCGCGTTCGCTCCGAGAACACGTAAACCACCAACAAGCGCCGTCATCTCTGGAACCGTGAGGTTCAGCATGGAGGCACGATCCACCAACGCTTCCGCTGGCGGCAGATAGTTTTCGTGGCTGAAGTAGTTACGGAACGCATCCGCCTTGGGTTCGAGAACCGCAAACGACGCCACGTCGGTCTGCTCTTGCGAAGCATCGCCACGGCCGGCAGTGAACGCGACGTTCACTTTCACTCCGGCAGCTTTAGCCGCCTGCTCGATACCAACCACACCACCAAGAACGATGATGTCTGCGAGCGAAGCTTTTTTGCCGCGCTTACCAAAGTCCTTTTGAACTTGCTCGAGGCGCGCAACGACTTTCGCCGTTTCAGCAGGGTCGTTCACCGCCCAGTCTTTTTGCGGAGCAAGACGAAGGCGTGCACCGTTTGCACCACCACGCATATCCGTCGCACGGTAGCTTGCAGCCGCCGCCCATGCCGTTCTTACAAGTTCCGACGTCGAAAGGCCCGATTTCGCAATCGCGCTCTTCAAGGCCGCGACATCGCCGCCGCTAAGTTTTGCGCCAGCGGGAACTGGATCTTGCCAGATCAAAGTTTCGCTTGGAGCTTCAGCGCCGATGTAACGAGCGCGCGGTCCCATGTCACGATGCGTGAGCTTGAACCACGCTTTTGCAAACGCGAGTTCGAACTCTTTCGGGTTCGCGCGGAAACGTGTCGTGATTTTGCGATACTCCGGATCTTCCTTCAGAGCGATGTCCGTCGTGAACATGATCGGAGCATGGCGCTTGTTCGCGACGTGCGCGTCGGGAACGAGATCCTTCGCGGCTCCGCCTTTGGGAACCCACTGAGTCGCTCCGGCCGGGCTCTTCGTTTTCACCCATTCGAAATTATAGAGGTTGTCAAGATACTGCGTCGTCCACTGAGTCGGAGTTGCCGACCATGCACCCTCAAGACCACTTGTGACCGTGTCCTTGCCATGCCCGTCGCCACACTTGTTTTTCCAGCCAAAGCCTTGCTCCTCGACTCCCGAAGCCGCTGGGTCTGGACCGACACATTTGTCAGGCTTGTGAGCGCCGTGTGCTTTTCCGAACGTGTGACCGCCAGCGATCAGCGCAACAGTTTCTTCGTCATTCATCGCCATGCGACCGAATGTTTCACGAATATCTTTTGCCGCCGCAAGTGGATCTGGATTTCCGTTTGGTCCTTCTGGGTTCACGTAGATGAGACCCATTTGAACAGCCGCAAGCGGACTCTCTAACTTCTTGTCGGTTTTGTAGCGCTCTTTGTTTTCCAACCACTTCTTCTCAGCGCCCCAGTAAACGACATCCGCTTCCCAATCATCGGTACGACCACCTGCGAAGCCGAAGGTTT
>JAHBTC010000178.1 GCA_019638835.1 Fimbriimonadaceae bacterium | reverse complement strand
GTTCTAACGAGGCCTCAAGAACCTTGAGGTCATGGGCGATAACGACATCCCAGCTGTCTCCGGCAAGCATGCGGACGGTGGCACGATCCAGCGCGTTGATCCACGAGAGCGGCCAATACCAGTGCAACACCAGAAGACCGAGGTTCAGTAGCCGCCCGAACAGCGCCCACCGTTGCGGAGGGAGCTCGGGCAACTCCACATGGGGCACATCGGGGAAGGGTGATGGCCCAAAGCCTGCAGTCGTGACATCATGAGTCGCCTTCAAATATTTGACCTGCTTTAAAGCCCGCGGTTCCCGCGCGAACGGGGTGTACGTAAGCACGAGAATCCGGGCTCGAGGGTCTTTCATTTAAGCAGCCCAATCCTCCCGGCCAGCCTGGCGGCCGGGGCACCTAGCCTTTGTATGAACCGCCACAAATTGTCAACCGGGTAGGCGGTGTAGTCGACCGGAGGCGCACCGTAAAGCTCCTCAAGCGCGTCGACAGTGACGCCAAGCTTCTTCGCAATGAATTCGTGGTCTTGCTTTCGAAGTTCCTCAGGGTAGTTTGTCGTCTCCAGGAGTGCGAGCGCCTCATCACGAGTCATCTGATCTGACAGGATCAGCGAGGAATAGTGAGCCAGACGCTTGTCGAAACCGAACTTGCGAGGCAAGTAATAGCCTTGGAAATAGCGGGTGAAGACCGACTCGTAGTGTTTCCCACCGTAATCACGCCAGCCGAGTTCGTCAGCGATGATGCGTTTCGCGTCCTTATAGACGTACGGCATGTAGTTCAACAATGCTGCCGTGTGGATGCGACGAAAAACTGGGTACCACAAGTTGCGCTTCAGAAGCCCCATGACAGGATAAGTCTTGAGCTTTACCGTGCCGAAACGCCTCTGGATTGCTGTGAGCTGTCTCGCATCCCCCGCATCGTAGCCCCAGGCCTCCGGAAGGATCGACTCACTTGCGAAGTTGGAACCGGAAAGAATGTATTTGATCCCATACTTCTTCGCTTGGGAGTATGCAACCCAGCCAAAGGCGTGATCGGTTGGCGTATCAGCGTTAGCCACAGAGGCCTTGAAGAAGGACAATTGCAAATCCTTCATCTCACGCCAATCAACGACGTGCGTGTAAAGGTCAAGCCCGAGCCTCGTCACCAAGTTATGGATGTTGTCAACGGCGAGTTCACTGTTCCAACCACTATCGAAATGGACCGCAAGCGGTCGAAGCCCAAGCTTCACCGCCTGAAGTGCCAAATAGGAGCTGTCGACTCCTCCGGAAATCCCGATGACACAGTCGTAAGGTTTACCCTCACCCGACTTCTTTATCGCCTCAACAAGCACATCAAGCTCGCCAAGACGTTCGCCCGCCTGTGCGCGTCGAACTAAGTCGGCAAGCTTGGCTTCGAAATTGAGCGCATGGGACGAGACCCCGTGCTCGTCGAACCAAATATCAGGATCCGTCGTATCCATGATCGTGCGGACACACCTCTGGTAGGTTCGCACCTCAACCGACATCCGTCCCAGCCTCCATGGTTTCTCGCGCTCTCGAC
>JAHBTC010000177.1 GCA_019638835.1 Fimbriimonadaceae bacterium | reverse complement strand
ATCAGAAAACTCACCCGGGCGAAGAAGTCGCTTCCCGCGATGATGGGTGCATCGAGTTGAAAGCGTGCGCGCAGAGCGGCAGGGTCAAGCAAGGTACGTACAGAGGGAACAAAAGCAGCCCCACCGAGGGCGGCAGCATCCGAGCGCTGCACCGAGAGGTGATAGTCCTGAGCGGGCGTCGACTGGCTGGAACCCGATACTGTGTCGATTCCCTTGAAGAGCCCGAGGTCCTCAATGCCGAATTCGCGCGAAGCGGGGCGGCCCCTGCTCCATTGGGCGATCCGATAGAGGTAACGGCTGAACAGATGCTCCAGCTCGTAGTCGTCGACAGACTCCCATTCCTGGACGATGGTCGTTCGGACTGCAGGTCGCACGTTTCCCAGAGCCCGCAGGTGGTGGGCCTTGAGGATGTCATGCGGTTTCAACGGCTTGCCGCGGTAGTTCTGGGAATCGAAGAACCGGAACGCTTCGTCTTCATCGTCAGTGACCACCTGAACCAACGCGCAGTTCGCTTCGACGAAGCTCAGCAGGTCCGCTCTGTCATCTTCAGGGATCGCAGTTGTCACCCAGGCGCGCATGTGGTGGTGCACGCGGACGATCTGAGGTGTCTGTTCGTCAATGACTACATCGTCGAGGCCACTACGCTCTCCCCGGAGACGCCGGACAAGGAGTCGCAAGCTCAGCAGTCTTTGTTGGCCATCCACGACATGGCGCTCACCGTTGGGGCTCGTGTAGAGGATTACCGACCCTAGTGCGTACTGACCAGCGCGATCTTGACGCCAGGCACCCCAGATGTCGTCAAGGAGTGCTTGTGCGGTCTCCAGGCGCCAACGGTAAGGACGTTGATACAGCGGAATGCGGAGGTCCTGATCGAGGAGTTCACCTACGGTGACCGGTTTGAGGTCGTCGACCCTGATCGTCATGCGCCCTCTCTTCGGCCAATGTGCAGTTCAGGTACCAATTTTAGTCGCGGGTTGTCCGATCGCTGTGTGCTCGCGGCGTAGAGGAGTGGATCACGCATGAGCCACCGCCACATCGAAACGGCCAACCCGTTCGATGCGCCCACCATGGGTAGAAGCAAACGAGGCTGCATTCTCCCGCGCACGTGAGATCTCATCCGTGCTCAAATCGCCTGTAACGGGCCACTCACCCTCGGCGAACACGGAAATGACATACCGACCTTTTGCATGATCTGGAAGAGCAATCCAGTCCTCATCAGTGAGGTAGGAGCCGGAGCCTCCAAGAGCAAGAACCAGGTCGAAACTCGTCCCAGCAAGTACGCGCCGATCACGGGCGACCTGAAACGGCATCGGTTCTACCCGAGCAACCAGCGGGTGCTTCCGCACGAGCAGGTTGAGCATCGGCCCAGACGGGTCGACCGCGGTCAGCCGAAAGGCATCAGTAATCTCAAGGTCTAGCGCCGCACCGGTGCCCGCTCCCAGGTCTAGTGTTCGACACTTTGGATTACCATCGGTCACTTCGTAAACAAGTGCCTTGAAACCTTCTCGTTCTTCAACGTTCAGCCCAAAGGCGGCATCCCAATGGGTCGCGATCGGATCGTAAGTTGTCACGAAGGCCGAAACAGTCTCGGGCGCATTCTGTACCCCGTA
>JAHBTC010000176.1 GCA_019638835.1 Fimbriimonadaceae bacterium | reverse complement strand
ACCCAGATTATAAGTAATGGAAATTCCGCAACCCGGATCCCCGCTCCCAGCCGGCGGTGTTCCCTGCGACACGGCGAGCACATACCAATACGTCCCGCCGTAGCGATTCGGAACGGTGAACCCGACCACTCCCATGCCCAGGTTAGAGGTGTCGGCAGTATCTCCGGGCAATGCAGCTACCGGCGCGGGCCTCACACCGTTGTCGTAACTAACACCGTCGGTCGTACCCGCCGTCCACTCCTGCGGGTCAACTGCTTTGCAGTAGTTGGCAGGCTTATCAGGATCGTTGTACATGCCAGCCAGCACCGTGTAGCCGGCGGGGAATGGGTAACGAACTACACTGCTTGGAGCATTTTCCGCCACGCTCGTTCCGTAGGTACTAATGAAACTCACGTCAAGATTGGCCGGTACCTGAACCGTATTACCCGGGTAATTGGTTTGGTAATCAATCGGGAAAGTCGCACCAAGATCCAGGCTGAGCATTGCCGCCGAGGCCGAACTCTTCTCAACACTGACCACTGCCGTCGGTGTCGAATTTTGGTTTACGTCAACGTAACCGGGCTTTGAAACGGTTACGTCATAGTTGCCAGGCTCCACCTTGAGAGCGTAGGTGCAACCTTCCGAGTCGGTCGGATCCGGTTGCGTATCCAGTGACTGCGCGCCATTTGCGGGCGTACTCGGAGTCACGTTCACAGTTGCGCCAGAAACCCCATTCCCCGAGGAGTCAGTCACCGAAATTAGGACGGTGCCTAGATCCGGGTCATTTATGCGCACTCCGGGATCAATGAGAGTGTCGGCGTGCACCGGGGGGAGCAGGCTAGTCATACCTTCCCAACTGACCGTCACGTTCACGCGCTTGTAGCGCAGGACCCCTCCACCGATTCCACAGCGCTGGTCTACTTTCGGATCAGAAACCCAGGCAGCGGTTCGGTTAATTGTGTAGGTAATGCCATTGATAGTTGTAACGGTCGGCTTCGACTGAAGATTGAAGAGATTGTCAATTGAGCGGACCAGATCGATTTCCTGGGCGGCAAGATTTGTTGCCTGCTCTCTGGCAGTCGAATCTCGAGTCAGGTCAAGAGAAGCCACCATTGTGTACGCGATTCCGGTAGCAATAATCGCAAAGACCATCATGGCGACAATGATCTCGATCATTCCGAAACCGGCTTCGCCGTTGCGGGTGACAAGGCGCCTTTGAATGAACTTCACTGCCTTCCCCCTAAAGTCCCTAAGAAATATTGAACTACTGGCGTATGTCGAGGTCAACCGTTTAATAGCGGAAGATGGGGTGCCGCAGGAGCAGCACCCCATCACTCAGTCATCGACTTGTTGCTATGAACATTTCCCGTCCACGACACCAAGTGCATCGGTAACGTGGAAGTATGAGCTGGAGTCGCTAGCTTTCTTCGCCTGCAAGCAGAATGCAGGCCAAGTGAACCCACTAGCCGCAGCTGTAATCGGGTTGGCCGTGCCGGTGTACTCACTCACAGTGAATCCGTACTTCCCAAGAGTTGCGGTGTCCAGAGTAGGAACGGCGGTCGCCGAAGGGTTGTCGGTGCCGTAAGCGATGACTGCAATCTTGGCATTTGCCAAGTCAGTTTTGACCGCGGAGTCCTTGGAGCTGTTCTGAACACCGAT
>JAHBTC010000175.1 GCA_019638835.1 Fimbriimonadaceae bacterium | reverse complement strand
GCAGATGCTGATGCCTCTTTCTCGCGAGCAAGCTTACGACTCGATTCTGCGATTGAAGGTCGGAGAGACGTTTGTCGTTCGACAGGGAGACTATCCGGTCCGAGTGAAGACGCCGAACGCAGAACCGGTCGATATGGCACTGTTGGCGGACTTCCGTCGCAAATCGATGTTGGCGCACGGTCAGCGCTGCTCCGAGGTTGATCGAGAGATCGCATCTCGATGGACTCTGACGAACGGGAACGGACGCGACTCCGATGATGATGAGCCGCCGGAGGTGCGCCATGTCCGCAAGCCGAATCGTTAGGGCACGGAGTCGTTCTCAACGTGATCCCTCGGCTAAGGGTCGCTTGACGACTCGCGACCGAGCTCTTGTGCAATTGGTCGCCCTCTCCGGCGCTGCGAGCCGTAGCCAAATCATGGGGCTCGGCTTCTTCGAGTCCGTCAGCCGTGCTAATCGCCGATTGAGATATCTCTTCGACGCGAGGTATCTCAGACGAACCCAACTCGCCACGGGAGCTAACTCGCTGGAAACCGTGTACGTCCTCGGTCCGGCGGGTGTACTGATCGCTGCGGAACTCGCGGTCATGGAACGGGCCGAGCTCCAGCGCCACGCTGCCCGTCAACCTGAACGCTCCTATCTGGAACATCACCTCGGCGTTCTCAGCCTTCGCTTGATGGCCAACAGGCCATCGGGCGAAGGCCCTCGCTCGTTCGAGTTCTTGACCGAGCCGGAGTGTCGCCACGAGTATCACCTCGTGAGGGGATCGAAGTCGATTAGGCGGCTAATAAAGCCGGACGCCTATTTTGAGATCGGAACTGAGTTGGATCGTTCGCACTTCTTTCTCGAATTCGATCGCGGCAACTGCTCTCTCATGCAGATGAAAGGCGTGTTCGAGCGGTATGGCCACTACGCTCGCGAAGGTGCCTTTGGCAGCGTTTATGGTCAGGGGTCGTTTGAGGTCTTGGTCGTAACGACAGCTGGGAAGCGCCGGATTGCGCACCTCGCCGCGATCGCCAAGGGCTGTGGGGCAGACGTGCGCTTCGCAACTATGCAGGACGTCTGCACGATGGGCTTCTACTCGACTGTCTGGCGGGGCGATCCAGACGAGCCGCCCAAAAGCCTCCTGGCTGAATCGACGGAGGTGACTCCAAGATGAGGATGCGAGGTCCCGAAGAGTGGCGTCCCGAAAAGCTTGCCTACAGAATTGCTGACGTTGCGTACGTTCTCAGCATCAGTGAGTCCAAGGTGAAGCGGCTGCTGAGGGCGCGGATACTTGGCCACATCAAAGATGAGGGCACCACGATGGTAACCCGACGGCAATTGGAGAGCTACTTGAAAACTAGGGAGCTTGAGCAGGGCTGGCTGGGCGACTAGCCACCTTCGGCTCTGCAGCCTTTACCACGCGCTCAAGCTCCTTCCGTAGAATATCTTGCCCTTCCGTCAGAAACCGCGTGTAGTTGCGAATGTTCACCGTCAAGCCCTTGTGCTCGGAATTGCTCCGGTTGATGCTGTGTCCCATATGCTCAAGGCGAGTAGAGATGGAGACGCGGAAACAAAGCTTCTCAAGCCATCCGTTGTGGGATAGCCGACAGTCCCTCGGCTCCAATCCCTCTGGCAGACCGGCTTCTTTGACGATCTTCCGCCACCGGTAGTAAACCAATTTCT
>JAHBTC010000174.1 GCA_019638835.1 Fimbriimonadaceae bacterium | reverse complement strand
GCACCTCCTTCCTTCGGATAGAATCAATTGATGCGTTCCCTGCGGCTTCTGGGCCTTGCAATACTAGCCTTGCCGGCATTCTCTTCGGCCATCGTCTGGGCCAACACCCTGACCGAAGCCCAAGTCAACGCGTTTGGTGCGAGCGATGCGCGATTCCAAGGAATTGGCCGCGTGTATGATGGCAACTCCTTTAGCGCCACCGGAACCTACATCGGGTTCATGAACGGCTCGCATTGGGGGATCACCGCTCGACACGTCATTGATGCCGGTTCGACAGGTTCGTTCCGGTTTTCAGATGGTCAGTACGCGATCACTCAGGTATTCAATATCCTCAATGCGGACGTTTCGGTCTTCAAGATTGCGGGCTGGGATCGGAACGTATGGACCCCGCTCATCCGAAACGACAACTTGTTTACTCCGGGTACCGACCTCGTTTCCGCCGGATATGGCCTTCACGGGGCGCAGGGCAATAGCCCTTACACGCTCGATACCATCCGGCGCGGCATGACCTCCAAAATTGAGCGAACCGAGAACCGCAACCTGATCTACGGCAATCGGCTCGCTCTCATTGACCGATTCGACCGGCCAACCGATCCGAACTTCACTCCGTTTGAAGGTTTCGGTGCCTCAGGCGACAGTGGCAGTCCGCTCATTGATCCGAATGGCCGCATCCTCGCCGTATTGACGGGAGGTGAGTTTGAACTGTACGGCGCGATCAACTGGTACTCCACAATCACCCCGGATGTTGCGAATGAGATTCAGAACATCACGGGTGTCCCGGAGCCAGCCACCATGGTTGCGCTCGGTGCAGGGCTCTTGGCTCTTGCCCGACGACGAAGACGATCCTGAATCTGTTTCTAGCCGTACCGTTCAAGTTCAAGTGCGGCTAGAATGTAACTGTCATGGACGAGCCCGGACGCAAACCACGTCTGCCGATTTGGCGGCGTGAGAAGTTCGGTCATGACCTGACTCCCAAACTCCCTGAAGAACTGCGCGAGATCCATCGCCGCGTACGAAGTGACCTCGGCGACGGCGCGCGACTTTCATGGGGGTTCTTCATCATCAACAGCCTTGCGACCGTCGTCGCGTGCTACGGCCTCCTTGCCAACAGCACCGCAGTCGTCATTGGCGCGATGCTTATTGCAACCCTGCTCGGCCCGATCGCCGGAATCGCCCTCGGTCTAGTGGATGGCAACTCTCCCCTGTTACGGACGGCCCTTCTTTCCGAGGGACTTGGTGTGCTGGCAGTCGTCGGGCTTGCGACGATCGTCGGGGGGATTCACCACGACATTCCGGCGACCGCAGAGATGCTTTCGCGCACCAAGCCGAACCTTCTCGATCTCGTCATTGCCCTTGCCGGTGGGGCGGCAATGGCGTACGCATTGGTGTCTACGAATCTATCCGCTGGCGTCGTTGGAGTAGCGATCGCAACTGCGCTCGTTCCTCCGCTCAGTTCTTGCGGTCTCCTTCTCGCTCGTGGTGAATGGCAACTGGCGGGAGGCGCGTTCTTGCTGTTCTTCACCAACTTAGTCGCCATTGAATCGGCGGTGTCACTTGTCCTCTGGCTATACGGCTTCAGGAGGGCCGTAAGGGATGTTACTGATGCACAGGTCTTTGTCCGGACGAAAGTGTTCTCAATCGGTCTCCTCTTGTTGTTGGGCATCTTCCTGTACGTCAATCTGAGCCAGGCGATTGATAAGAATCAG
>JAHBTC010000173.1 GCA_019638835.1 Fimbriimonadaceae bacterium | reverse complement strand
AAGCAGCGAGGTGACGCGGGAGAGATGATCGGCGGTGGAAGCGGTCGGTGTGGTCATGGTGTCATTCTTGGAAAGAAAAACGCCCGCGGGAGGCGGGCGTTTACAGAAGTCGAAACATCGCTGTTACTTGTTCTTTGGTTGCTCGGATTCCCAAGCAGCTTTCATGAGCGCTTCGGGAGGGCGCGGGTTGTACATGACGACCGTTCGGCCACAATCCGGGCAGGTCGTCTTTCCGGGTTTCCCAAGGGTCGAATTCAGGATGACGTAAGTCGGCGTCATCTTCGCCTTGCCTTCTTTGGTCCAATAGCAAGCCTCAACGGGATAGAGATTGTTCTTGCCGGTCTTTGGATTTCGGTACGGCATGTTGCTGCCGCGGGCGACGGAGAATTGCTCGAATACTTCGCCTGTTTCAACGTCCTTGAGAGTCGGCGTCCATGCAGCGCGACGGGGATCGTTCATGTAGTTGGAGTACATGCTCCAAATTGCGAACGAAAGCACGATGACCGAAATCACGCTTGCTGCGATTGAGAATATCGCCTTGCCCGAAATCTTGGACCCCGACGCCTCTCGCTTCTTGGCAGCAGGCTGTTCCAAGTCTTCCATCAGGTTGGACTGTCTTGCCGGTGAACCGACGCCCTTCGTCATGCTGACAGATTCCCTTCACTCAAGGGTAGATGTACGGGTTCCCCGCGTTCGCACCGGTACCCGATTGATCGGGGAACGCTTTTCGGGTCGAATTCCATACGTCCAACACCCCCTTGAGTTTGGATCCGCTGGGGAACCAGAAGTTGGGATTGGTTGCTTTCAGATCATCCATGAGCTCGACGTGGCCATCGAAGAAGCCAACGTTTCCAAGACATTGGACGCCGCTGTTGTTGACTTTGGCGGAAGTCTCACCCGTGCGCGCAACCGCACCAATCGGATTTATTTTCTTCAAACCGTGACGAAACGCCCAAAACCTGGCGTCAACCTTCGCCGAAGTGTCCCACGGTCCAGCGGCTTCGCCAGGAGCGGCATATCGCGAAAGTGCCTTACTACCTGTGCTGCCCTTCCACCAAGGCCCGACGTCCGAGTAACCGCCGCCCGAACCTGCCTCCGAGCCGCTGCCATTTTCGTCATAAAGGCTGTAGTTGTACGTGGGCTGATTGCCATCTGCCGCGCTGGCGAAGCGGTGGGCATCGAAGATCAGCGCCTTCATCGAAGCGGTTCCGACCCTGTTAATTGATGGCTGGTAACCGAGGCGATCAGTAATTCTCTTGCCAGTGCCGAATGGGCTTTCATCTTCGGTGGAGAAGAATTGCGTGCTGAAGTTGTAAGAAACCATGCGCCGTTTTTCCCAAAGCCCGGGCTTGTAGGTCGGAAAGGGCTCGGCCTCGAAATTATTCTCCGGGCAGTTTACCGAAGCAGTCTGGGTATACCAGAGCATTCTGTCAGAACGAATCCCTTCACCCTCCGCGCCGTTGTTCAACAAAGTCGGCGGGAGCCCTTCGCCTGGTCCACGCTGGCCAAGAAAACTAAGCAAAGGTCCGATCCAGTCGAATGACTGGGCGGCGATCCCGTTGAACGAGATCGGCGCTGTCTTCTTCAAATCGCCGGTCCGACTGACACTCGCCGTCGAAGCGTCGATCACGGTGCGTCCGGTCGCATCCCAACCGCTCGTGCCCGGCGCGCCAACCAGCCAGTCCTTGTTTGAACCAGCGTAAGTACTCACTCCGACCGCAATTTGGCGTTGGTTGCTCGCGCAGATCAGCGTGCGTGCAGTCCT
>JAHBTC010000172.1 GCA_019638835.1 Fimbriimonadaceae bacterium | reverse complement strand
CAAAAAGAAAAACGGATCATCGGTGCGAATCCAGTAGTAGAGTAGGAATCCGCCGAGCCCGACGGCCGTGCCTAAGACTTCCTTACGTCTGAGCAGGGCGAGTGACGCGAATGCCGCTCCGGTCAGGCGAAACCAAGGTGCCGCGGCCAGAAGTAGCGTCAGAAGAAAAGATTTAGCGGGCGCGGAGATGCAAGCGAGAAAGCGTTCAAGTTTCCAGGCTTGTGCGCGAGGCGAGCTATGGAGCGTGAAAAGAAGAATGCACAGTGTGAGCAAGAGAAAGATCATATCGGAGTAAGCGGTGAGGGCGAAGTACCCCATCGGGTTTGAAAATACGATGAACCACATTCGTTTGCTTGAAAGTCCCCAGCGCTTCTCGGAAAGGGAGACGAGAATCCAGTTTGAGAGCCCAAATGAGAGAGTGTTTAGGACAAGCCCATAGAAGGAAAACACCATCATCCATTTGACGTAGATATCAAACGAGCGAAACGCGTAGTAGGTGAGGTCGGTCAGTCCTCCAAGAATCCACGAGTGTCCGGGCGGGAAGACGAAACTCTGAGGTAAAAATCCGTGCCCGCTCATGGCGATCGTGCCGTACCATCTTGTGTCCCATTGATTGAACGACATGACCCAAGGCCAAAAGCCGAGTTCAAAGCCATTTGTCGCGGTGAACATCATGAGAAACCAAATAGAGGTGGCAAGCAGTGCTTGGCGACGCATAGCGTGTTTATCGTCGAACGACTTCGTTGATCGGTCAATCCTTGGAGGTTAGTCTGAAGGTAGAGATTTAAGATGTTTTGCGACGAACAGGGAGGACGAAGGTCATGCCGAAGTTAGTAGCTCTGATGGGCGTTTTTCTTGTGATGGGTCTTGTTCAACTCGGCTGCAACAGCGTTCGTCTCAAACGTTCGAATGATGGAAGCATCGAGGCTCCTCCGCCTCAGGATTCACCGGCGGTGGTGGCAGAAAAGATGGAATTGGCGGCGCCAGCGTTTCCAGATGTCGATCCGTCGCAATGGAGCGCAAGCGAGAAATCCCAGACGGGCGTGATCTTCGCATGGACCTTGGTTGGATCAAAACGTCTAGTGGGTGATGCGGGTTGCAGGCTTCGTGTTCGCAATCGGGAATCGGGTGACACCGTTTTATTGAAAATCGATGCTAAAACTCCGGTGACGATCCAGACGCTGAAACCAGGCACTTGGGATGCCAAGCGACTTGGTTGTGGTGTCACGCGTGTGTGGGACCTTGAGGGCTTGATGCGCGATGGGTTTATCGTGAGGCCAAATTCGATCAGCGTGATCGGATGGTTTGTTTTCGAGTTTGACGATCGGACTCTGGTCACGGTTCGTGAGGGCGGTCGTCGGGAAAACTCGATCTTGGCTAGTCAGCTTCGCTCTTCCGGCGGTGGTTGGCCAGCCGGTGCGTCGAGTCTCATCTCTGGGTTTTCAGCAAAGCCGATTCCTTCGGCCGACAAGATGACCTCACGTGATGAGATCGTGCGAGTGAAGGCGATTGGTCTTCGAGACTCCGAGACCAAACTTGTTCCGTTGCTTGGTCGGTTTCAAGGTTGTGCTTCGCAAGGGATGAAGGTGGACCCGCTTCGAGCGGGCTCACTTAAGATGGAAGTGACCTATCGAGGTGGAAAGTTTAGCGGGGCGAAGACCTCGAGTCTTGACCACGCTCTGAGAGACGACCTTGTTCAGTGTATCTTGCAGGCGCACGAGGCTTTCGTAATGGAGTCCGGCGGCGACTTCACTTTGGAGACGACGTACTG
>JAHBTC010000171.1 GCA_019638835.1 Fimbriimonadaceae bacterium | reverse complement strand
ATCTACCGCATTGAGGGTCTCGGTCAATGAACCGATCTGATTCACTTTGACAAGAATGGAGTTCGCCGTACCGGTTGCGATTCCACGCCCCAAGCGTTCGACGTTAGTTACAAACAGGTCATCGCCAACCAACTGCACGCGGTCGCCGATAGCGTCGGTAAGTGCCTTCCATGTATCCCAGTCCTCTTCATCGCAACCATCCTCGATACTGATGATGGGGTACTTCTCCGCAAGGCCCGCGAGGTAATCCACTTGTTGGGCACCCGTTCGACTGGACATCTCGCCGGACTTGTAGTTGTATATGCCGTCGCTGTAGAATTCGGTGGCGGCGCAATCTAGTCCAAGGAACACGTCGGAACCGGGTTTGTATCCTGCTTTCTGGATCGCTTCCACAATCAAGTCAAGGGCTTCATCTTGGTTGCCGAGGTTCGGAGCAAATCCGCCTTCGTCGCCCACGCCGGTGTTCAAGCCCTTGCCTTTGAGTACGCCCTTCAAAGCGTGAAACACCTCGGTGCCCCAACGCAAACCTTCACTGAACGACTCTGCGCCCACAGGCAAGACCATGAACTCTTGGAAGTCCACGTTGCTGTCGGCGTGCTGTCCGCCATTGAGGATGTTCATCATGGGCACAGGTAACACCTTCGCCGAGACGCCGCCGACGTAGCGGAACAAGGGCAGGTCAACGGCAACGGCGGCCGCACGGGCACAAGCCAGTGACACACCAAGAATCGCATTTGCCCCCAACTGTGATTTGTTTGCCGTTCCGTCTAGATCGAGCATCACCGCGTCGATTTGCGACTGGTCGGTCGCATCCATGTTCTCAAGCGCGGGGGCGATTGTTCCGAGGATGTTTTCGACGGCATTCAGGACACCCTTACCGTTGTAGCGACCCTTATCGCCGTCACGGAGTTCGACGGCTTCGAATGCACCGGTACTTGCCCCGCTCGGGACGGCAGCGCGGCCGATGGAGCCATCTTCGAGCACGACGTCCACTTCGACGGTCGGATTCCCACGGCTATCAAGGATTTCACGGGCGGAAATTTCAATAATGGACGTCATAGGTGAGCCTGAGCATAGTCGTTCGGGCGGGTCGGCGCTGGGATTCGTGCCGACCTCTGACTCAGTGACTCGGTAGAATCATCCGAGCGTCTATGGCAGATTCCGGTTCTGGAAAACTCAGTTTGTTCCGAGAGAGCTACTTCTGGCACAAACTGCACTCCCTCACGGGCATTATTCCGGTCGGTTTCTATCTTGTCCAACACTTGACGTTGAACTCCTTTTCGTTGGCGGGGCCACAGTATTTCAATGGTGTCATCCACTTCTTTGAGAGCATCCCTCAACATCTTTTTTGGGTTCTGAAGTACGGTGTGATTTGGGGATCGTTCCTCTTCCACGCTCTTTACGGAATCTTCATTGTCAGCCGAGGAGAAAGCAACTACGTGGGCTCGGTTCGCAAGTACCGGGAGAACACCTACTATTTGATGCAACGAATCACGGGGCTGATAGCCTTTGCGTTTCTTTGCTACCACATGACTACGACCTCTGTCGCAGGGTCAATCTACGGTCAAGAGTCCACGAACTACTATCACAACTGGGCGGGACACCTTTCTGCTCCCGTCCTCGGTATCCCGTACTTCATTTTCGTGGTGTACGTGATTGGCATCTTGGCTTCGACCTACCACCTTGCTTACGGCATCTGGAACTTCTGCATCCGGTGGGGCATCACCGTCAGCGAAAAGTCGCAGCGTGGAATGGCGAAATTCTCTCTCGCCGCCTTTTTCGCCCTTTCGGTTTTGGGTGTCGTGGCCTTGCTCGGGTTCTTCCGCCACGAAGATCCAAATCACTCGAGTGGTCCGGTTTCGGTTT
>JAHBTC010000170.1 GCA_019638835.1 Fimbriimonadaceae bacterium | reverse complement strand
CATTTCGGCGAGCACTTTCTTTCCGTAATCGACCCCCTCACGCTCCTTCAACGCGGGGGCATCGACCAAACATAGTTGTTTGAACAAAGAAATTAGCCTTTCTTCATTGATCACAGGTACAGGCTACCTTTCGACAGGGGTAATTTTTGATCGGATGCGAAAGCACGTTGTCACGATGGCCTCCGGTGAGTCTTTCGAAGTGGAAGAGGGCACCAAACTAGTTCTTGCGCTTGAACAAAACGGTCAAGACCCGAGTCACCGATGCGGCGGTCAGGCGAGATGTACGACCTGCCGCGTCCGATTTCTCTCCGACGAACCGCCGATGGAAACGACGGAGGAGTTGTGCCTCGAAGAAGACGGGGTTCTTGGGGAGTTCCGTCTCTCATGTCAAATCCGCGTAGATCGCCCCATGAAGGTTGAGGTCTTGATGCCTGCAACCGCACAAGGCTGGGATCCCGGACTTGACGTTGAGCCGTAAGGTGCCAGTTCCCGATTAGTAGTCGTCTTCGCCGCGCCGGCGTGAATCTTTCTCTTTGATGGATTCCCGCTTGTCGTATTGTCGCTTGCCTCGTGCGATGCCGATCAGCACCTTTGCGCGTCGATTGTGAAAATAGACACGTAGGGGGATGAGCGCAAGACCCTTTTCCTGAGCCTTTCGCTCAAGGGTGTCAATCTCGCGCCGATGGGCGAGAAGCTTGCGAACTCGTCGCCGATCAGGGGTAAATGCGGATGAATGGCTCCACGGCTCAATGTCTAAGCCATGAATCCATAATTCTCCGTTTTCTATCCGCACATAGCCATCCGTTAGGTTCGCGCGGCCGTGGTACAGAGACTTCACCTCGCTCCCAGCAAGCGCAATTCCGCACTCTAGGGTATCCGTGATTTCGTAGTCAAAAGTGGCGCGACGATTCTGGATGGTGGCGGGACCGGACTTATCAGCCTTCTTCCCCGCTTTCTTCGCCATCGAAAGAGGGCTGAGGGTACCCGCTTGAGCCTCGGTATCATTCGTGACATGGTTCGGTGGGCCGTCGGAACGACCCTTTCCCTTTTGATCGTGTCTCTGGCATCTTTAGGATGCAATCGGGGCTCCGATGCCGCGACTTCGTCGGCAGGCGATTACGAAGAACTGAACGTCAAGGTGCTGAAGGACGGAACGGGGCCAAAAGCCGAGGAAGGTGATGTTCTTTACATTGAGTACAGGGGCACCTTCAAAAACGACGCCCAGTTCGATACGAATATTGATAAGGCAGATAAAGCTCCCTTTATGGTGGCAATTGGTGAACCTGGGTCTATCAAAGGACTCCAGGATGGATTGATCGGGGCGCAAGAGGGCGGCGAATACGAGATTGAGATCCCATCAAGCCTCGGGTACGGCACGGCCGGTTCTTCACCCAACATTCCCCCGAATTCCGGTCTAAAGTTCTTCGCCCGTGTTCTTGACCTCACCAAGAAAGCCGACTTGGACGTTGTAACGACGGAGGACATCAAGGTGGGATCTGGCCCGACTATTGGTCGTGATGACACGATTTACTATCACTTCAAGGCCTACTATGTGAATGGGAGAAAAGTGGACGACTCACGACTCAGAACGCCGGATGCGCGCCCAGAGAGTTTCGTGGTTGGTCGCAGACGAGCAATCCCCGGTGTGGATTACGGAGTGATAGGAATGCAAGCGGGAGGTATTCGGAAACTTGAGATCCCATCCACTATGGCCTGGGGAGATGCCGGGTTCATTACGATTGCGGGCAATCAAAAGTTGATCGTTGAGATCGAGTGTGTGCGCGTAGAAAAAGCGGGCGGCTAATGCTCACAACCTTGTTGCTTCTCGGTCAAGTTTCGGGGGCACAGGCACCTGCACAAGGTGTTACTCTCCAACCTCTTCGTATCCGGATGGATTGGAAGACCAACGAGACTTTCACTTTTCACGTGAAGCA
>JAHBTC010000017.1 GCA_019638835.1 Fimbriimonadaceae bacterium | reverse complement strand
AAGAAACCGAATCCTCGAAAGAATGAATCTGCGCCCCGAACGCGTTGCGGCGCACCGTGATGTCCAGTAAACCAAGGGTGAATTGATCGCGGCCTTCTACGGCTTTAGCGAGCAAGATCATCCCCATGCAAGTGCCCCAAATCGGCATCCCCGTTCTGGCTCGTTCTTGAATCGCTGCGCCTAAGCCAAACCGCTGAAGGAGCAAACCAACTGTCGTACTTTCTCCGCCAGGGATCACAAGTCGCTCGACTTTCGCGAGGTCTTCCGGAGTGCGAACATCAAGAATGTCCTCATCGGCGACTCCCGAGCGAAGAAATGCCAGACGATGGCGCGCGTAATCACCCTGAACGGCCAAGAGGCCAACCCGCGCCATAGGAGGAATTTTACTGAACGACAGGGAACCGGAAGCGAGACCATAAGTAAACTCGGACCATGGTGGATCTGATTGCCGCGCCGTTCGATTGGTGCGGACGACTTTCCGGGAGCCGGTTGGGGCCGATTGCGATGCGGATGGCGGGCCTGCGCGCGGCGATCGAAGGGCAAGGCGAAACGGTCCGCCACGACCTGAATAGCGAACCGCTCACCGCTGACCAACCCTTGAACCGTGACGATATCGCCTCGTTCGCCTGCGAAGTTTACGAACGGCTCAAATCCCAAACCCTTGATTCGCTTCGCTCAGGGGGGCGCCCCCTTGTGATGGGGGGAGATCACAGCCTCTCAATCGGTTCGATTTCGGCCGCCCTAGAGCACACGGGAGGAGACCTTGCGGTGCTCTGGATTGACGCTCACATGGACCTGAACACTCCGGATACGAGCCCGAGCGGAAATCTCCACGGAATGCCGGTCGCGGCTCTTTCTCGGATGGGAGGAGCAGGTTCGGACGAGTTGATGCCTTCCTGGGATCGGATTTTAGACCAGATCGTTGGCAAGCCCGGACTGCAGGGTCGCGTGGGTTGGATTGGACTGCGCGATGTTGACCCTGGCGAGGCGAACAATCTCAAGAAGCTGGCAAACGCGAAAGCATGGACTATGCAGGACGTAGACCACCGGAGTGTCAGCGGGGTCATGGCAGAAGTGGACGCTTGGTTGAAAGCATCCGGCGCCAAGAACCTTTGGATCAGCTTCGATGTGGACTCACTGGACCCAATCTACGCGCCGGGAACGGGCACGGCTGTTCGCGGTGGATTCACCTACCGCGAAGGGCACATGATCGCCGAGATCATGCACGAATGGTTTTGCGACGCGAGTAAGCCTTACCGCTGGATCGGCATGGATGTGGTTGAAGTCAACCCCCTCGCTGACCAGAACAATGAAACCGCGAAGATGGCCGTTGAATGGGTGGCATCGCTCTTTGGGCGCACAGTTCTTCACCGATATGCCGGAGAGCCGGTCCGATGAACGCAGGCCAGCGAGTCTTGATCGAAGAAGCGGAAGCATTGCGGCTTCTCGCTTCGCGACTCGATGGTGTCTTTGACCAAGTGGTGGAGAAGATTGTTGCGACTCCGGGGCGGGTCATCACTTGCGGCATCGGTAAAAGTGGACATATCGCTGCGAAGGCCGCCGCGACTCTCAGTAGCACCGGAACGCCATCGTTCTTTGTTCATGCTGCCGAAGCCGTTCACGGTGATCTGGGGATGGTAACGAAGGCAGATCTCGTGCTGGCGTACACCTACAGCGGCGAAACCGATGAAGTGGTTCGGTTGTTCCCTTCGTTTGCCGCGCAAGGGGCCACAACGGTGGCGATCACTGGACGAGTCGACAGCAGTGCGGGGCGGGCTGCTGACTTTGTGTTGGACGTGGGCGTACCTCAGGAAGCGTGCCCCCATAACCTTGCACCTACGACGAGCACGACGGCCATGCTCGCTGTGAGTGATGCCTTGGCGGTGGCGTCGATGGAGGCTAGGGGGTTCGGCTCACAGGACTTCGCTCGGTTCCACCCGGCCGGAGCACTGGGACGGCGACTGACCCTCCGCGTCGTGGACGTCATGCGGACGGGCGAAGATTGGGCGGCGGTGCCACCCTCGGCTACAGTCTTAGAAGTGATGGAAGCGATGACCAGATCAGGGGTTGGGGCGGCCTGCGTCGTCTCACCTAATGGTGAATTGGCGGGACTGATCAGTGACGGCGACCTCCGAAGGCATTTCCTACGTTCGGATGACCCGCGATCCGGAGTTGCGGCCGACCTGATGACGACCGGACCGACCCTGATTGATGCAGAGTTGTTGGCGTTTGAGGCACTAGAGGTTTTTCAGAATCTCGGACGAAAGATTGGTGAGGCCCCGGTTGTGGCTGACGGTCGCCCGGTGGGGCTACTGGTGCTGAAGGATCTGCTTCGCGCGGGATTGGTTTGAGTCCCGCCACGGATTTGTCTTCTGACATTCACCATTGAGAAGAACGATGGGTTTGAGGTCATGGCGATCTACGCCGGCGGCAGTGCCGGACCCTCTCTGGTCTTCCCTCCATTGTCTGGTTCTCTAAACGTAGGAGTGGGAGAAAACAGAAAAGTCCAGACGCAGTTTTGTCGGGGCAAAACTATTCAAGAAAAAAACAATCCGCCAAAATCGAAGAAACCCCGAGAGCCAACTGGCTTCCGGGGTTTCTATTCAGAATCGATACCGTTAGTTCGTTTCGTGATCGTAGACCGCGACGCGGCGTCGATCCTTCGGACCTTCGAACTTGACTTGTCCGGCGACCAAAGCAAATAGCGTGTGATCGTTACCGATTCCAACACCGGTGCCCGGGTGGAACTTCGTGCCGCGCTGCCGAACAATGATGTTGCCCGCCTTCACGATCTCGCCACCGTACTTCTTGACGCCAAGACGATTGGAATTGCTGTCGCGACCGTTCTTGGACGAGCCTTGCCCTTTCTTATGTGCCATTACTTACCTGCCTCAACTGCAGTGATGCGGAGATGCGTTTGCGGCTGGCGGTGCCCCCAGCGCTTGCGGACGTTCTTCTTGGGTTTGTAGTTGAACGCCTCAATCTTCTTCGCTTTGCCTTGTCGCTCAATGGTTGCCTTGACGCTTGCGCCCTTCACGAACGGGCTACCGACCTTCACGTTGCCGCCATTGACGACCATCATCACGGAGGTCAACTCGACCGAATCGCCCACTTCACCGTCCAACTTCTCGACGATCAGAACGTCGTCCTTCGCGGCCTTGAATTGTTTGCCACCGGTCTCAACAATCACGTACATAAACTGCAACCTCCTTGTGCGGGAGCGAACAGGGATAATAGCCGATTCCTTGACTTCACTTCAAGCCGCATCGGGACGATCTTGTAGGATGGCGACGAGTTCTGGGTCCAATCGCCCAGACCAATCCGAAGACGTGACTCTTCGTTCAGGTGCCTTGGCGACGGCGAGAAGCACGGCGGTGACCTTCACAATCCGAGGTGAGCCATCGTCGGATGCATTCGCTCGTTCAACCAGTTTGCGCGACGGCCCCCATTCCCTATCCTTGATTTGAGATAGCGTGCTTTCGTCTAACTGGGCGACGAAAACGGCCCTACGTAACTGATCCTGGCGGCTGGGCGTAAGTTTGAGCACCTTCGTCAATCGTTGAAGTGAGGGCTCAATAAGGTCAACGGTCGCCATAGCGGTTTGGAGACTCTCTAGCGTGAACCACTCACGCAACGCACTAAAATCCAGACGCGATTCCTCACCCCTTTCACCGATGTCTGGGGAGTACATCGTCACGCGATTCCTACCATTACGCTTCGATGCGTACAGTGCCAAATCGGCCGCTTTCAGGAGGCCACTCGGCGTGCTGGCATGTGCCGGGAACAAGGCAACTCCCAAACTGGCAGTAATCACCCGAGGCGAGCCGTCCGCGCTCCGATGCTCAATGCGACAAATTCCTTGACGAAGCCGTTCTGCCGCTTCCAGTAGGCTCGATTCGGTGACGTGCGGGAGGATAACGGCGAACTCTTCGCCTCCGTAACGGGCGGCCAAATCGTAAGGGCGCACCCCGTCGCTAAGCGATTGAGCGACTCGACGTAGAACCGCGTCGCCGGCATCATGGCCCTCTTCCTCATTGAATCGACGGAAGTGGTCCACGTCAATCATCACGACCCCCATTTCTTCGTTCTTGCGTTCTGCCTCGAACATTCGCGTTGCGAGATACTCCTGCATCGTGCGGTGGTTCGCGATTCCGGTCAAAGCGTCATGGCTGGCTAGACGTTCGGTCGCTTCAAAGAGGATTGCAGAGTGCAAGGCAAGCGACAGGTGCTCGCCGATGGTTGAGAAGAGCTCTTCGCTATCGAGGAAGGCGGGATCGTCTTCGCGACCCACCAACTCGAGAACTCCGAGGAGCCGATTCCCGGCGATCAGAGGCAAAACAATTACGCCGCCTGCAGGAAGATAACAGAGTTTGCCTTCGATTTCGGCCGCCAGTGGAGATTCGCTCACCCGAGCAAGGGTAAGAGGTCGCTGTCGCTGGGCAACGAGTTCAGCCAAGCAGTGAGGCTCGCCGTCCAAACTCAGCTCTTCCAGATGGATCAACCCCGTGCGGCTAGCACCCACATGGGCGGCAAGCGAAAGCCGGGACGAGTCCTGCCCCCGAACCCACAGGAAAACCGCCGAAAGTTCCGCGGCTGACGCGATCGCGTGCGTCGCGGCGACGGACAACGTTTGCTGCGTTTGGTTCATCGTGAGCGCCTTTCCGATGCGCTTCAACGCATCGGCTTTTCGTTCACTCAGAGCCGCCCTTCGCCAAGCATCATATTCTTCTGCGGCTTCGATCACCAGGATGATCATATGGGTGGGATCTTGTTTCGGGAACGGGGCCCCGAGTAGGCGGACGCCACTGAGCAAGAGATGACTAGCGAAACCTCGAAAGACGGTTTCGGCCAGCAGCCCGAGTTGGGATTCAAAGACGTTGACTCCAGGAGCGAGGGAAGACACCCGCCGTGCTAATCCCCAGGCATTCTCGACCTCACCAGTAACGTTGACAACTGCTCCCCCTATCTGACTGCTGTCAAACCGGTCAAATACAGTCGCCCACGGCAATCCGACAGTCAGCGATTCACCGTCCGGGGTCTTCAGTTGGATGGGGAACGCAACATCAACTGGACCACTCTCGTCAATGATGTTGACGCCGAGTTGTTCGAAAGTTTCGGACCAATCGTGAGGGGTGGGGAAGGAATGTTCGGCGATACTTCAATCTTCGGCATTTCTGGCCCTTTTTGAATACTGGACTCAGAACGAAGTCCATAAAAAAAGCGTCAAAAGGGGCGTGAAGGAAAGAGTCTGGTTTGGCTTCGCCGTGATTCTCGCAATCGGGTGCGGTGGAGGAGGGGGCGGAGTAACGACTACGACCGGAGGGCGGGTTCTCGGAGATATCTGTCCACCCGCGACGGGTAGTGGGACACTGGTGTACCGGACGACATGGGGCAATGCGCCCGCAACGGCCTCTCAGATCCTTCAGTTTATTGATGGGAACGGCGTGGTGATACGCACCGATTCACTCAATCGCAACGGCGACACTGAATCGGAATACGTCGCATCGTCCGTGACAGCCGGAGTTTACGAAGTTCGTGCCCGGCTGTATTCGCAGCCAAACGCCGGTGGTAGCCCGACCGCCGAGACTTCGCAAGTAATTGATTTGTGCGGTGGCTCTGCTTCACTGTCTACTTCGGTAAGCACTCCTGCGACCCAGTTTGTGGCAACTCCGTCGAGTCTTGCATTAAAAACGGGCAATCGTCGCCGGCTTGTAAGTCGCGCCGTTGACGCCGGCGGTCGAGGGCGATTCATTGGCATCGGTGCCGTGACATATAGCGTGAACGGGCCGGCCGTTACGGTGGACTCGCAAGGGGTCGTGGAGGGAGTTGCTGTCGGCAGCGCAACGGTGACCGCAAACTGGACCGCAGGGTCTCAGTCGGCCGATGTTCCCGTTACCGTGACTCAAACCGTCGTGCAGAGAACGAAGTGGACGGTTCTGGTTTATTTGAATGCCGCAAACGATCTCTTCCGCGCGAGCGACCTCAACGTGAACCAGATGGAGTCCGTCGCGAACAATCCTAACGTGAGGTTCGTGGTGCAATGGAAGCAAAGCAAGAATAATTTCGCTTCTTCCTCATTCGACGGGGTTCGTCGTTACCTCGTGACGTACGATACGACTTCCAATATCGCCAGCCAACTCGTCCAAGGCAACCTAACCGACGGGGTCGGGAATCCGCTGGATATGGGCGATCCACAAACACTCAATGACTTTGTCGTTTGGGGCAAAGCAAACTACCCTGCCGACCGCTACTGCCTGATCATCTGGAACCACGGAAATGGATGGAAACGAGGTGTAGACGAGTCTTATCCGACGCGCGGATTCAGCTACGACGACGAATCGCAGAACAGCATCCAAACTTGGGAGATTGATCAGGCGCTTGCGGGTCAAACGTTCGATATCCTCGCCTGGGATGCGAGTCTAATGCAAATGACTGAAGTGGCCTACGAGGCGCGGAACCACGCCACTTTCATTGTGGGTAGCGAAGAAAGCCCTCCGGCGGACGGTTATCCGTACGATCTCGTGTTTGCTCCGTGGGCGGCTAACCCCGACGACACCACCTTCAATCTCGCGACGAAATTCGTAGACGGAATGTTGAACTACGGCCCCTATGCGACTCGGAAGATTACACAGAGCGTCGTCGAATCGAACAAACTTCCCGCGCTGGCAACAGCGGTGGATACTCTTGCCTTGCAACTGATTGCGAATCGGTCGAGCCTCCTCACGATATGGCCGCAAATCCGGAACCAAGCCCAAGCATATAGCGACACGCCAACGCGGACCTATCGTGACCTCATCCACATTTGTCAGTTGCTGAACTCGAATGCGGGAACGCCACAGTCAGTAAAGACAGCGGCCACGAATGTCATCGCCGCCGCTACGACTGCGATCGTCGATGAGGGCCATAACAGCAACTCATCTCTCAGCAATGGATTGGCCATTGACGATTCGTCCGCCTCACTCTTCGCCAGTCTCGGCAGCGATTACCGAATGCTCAAATTCGCAAACGATACGAACTGGGATGAGTGGCTCGCTCAAGCCCCCTAGAGATAGCCTAACCCCGCAAGGCCACTCGAACGATCGAACGGCCTGCGGGGGGCGAGGGGTTGGGGCGGTTGATGGCGAATCTTCCGCCCCGGTTTGGGCTTGGCTTGTTTTTGACGGCGCGGGCTAACGACCGTCATAAAGGAGATTCCGTGCCGTCTTCACTCCGAGTTCGGCACGAATACGGGCAGAGGACAGAATCTGGTGAAGTCCCGTACTCTTGTCCGCTCAGAGTTACTGGGTTCCCATAGCGAATTGCGGGGAAAAGGGCAGGAAGCCCGAATAGGCCCCGAACGAAATGTCGGCTCTGTGCCAAGATAATGCTCCTTTCCGAGAGACCGAAATGGCCGAAGATACGACCCAAGATTTGAACAACGATGCGGCAGCCGATAAAGGTGCCGTTGACAGCGCTGAAGGACGTCCGGGCGAAGGTCGGGCTCGCGCTCGACGCCGCCGTAAGGTGAGCTATCTCACCACCAACAAAATTGACACGGTTGACTATAAGGACGTGGCTACGCTTCGCCGCTTCCTCAATGAGTACGGCAAGATCCTGCCGAGCCGACAAAACGGGAATACAGCCAAGCAACAGCGGATGATCACGCGAGCCATCAAGCGCGCTCGCGAAATGGCGCTTCTGCCATTCGTAATCCGCGAGTTGAAGGATGAGCCCCGCGCTCCGCGCGCCCCTCGACCGACAAACTAAAGACCAACGAGGTCTCTGAACGCCCTGGCAGCAGTGTTCTGTCAGGGCGTATTTTTGTCTTGAGGTCCCAGGTGCGGAAGAATATGAAAAGTATGATTCGTGCGTGGGAACTAACTTTCCTATTGAGGAGTGCTTTTTCGGAACAGTACGCGTAGGCGAGCGCGGTCAAGTCGTGATTCCGCATGAAGCACGGCAAGCATTGGGCATCATGGCGGGCGATCAAGTGATGATGGTCCGGGACCCCAAGATGAAGGGGCTTATGCTCGTGAAAGTGGATGAACTGCAAGAAGTCATCTCCCACCTCACAATGATCATGGAGAGGGCTAAGGCCACTCCCATCGTGGAGGTCCAAGAATGAATTGGCTCGCGATCGCGCTTGCGATTGCTTTATCGCCCCAAGAAGGGGTTCCTACTCCCGAGAATCCCACGCCTCTTGAGCAAGCGACCCCAACCCTTTCAATGGAAGAGGCGGTTGCAATCGGGATCGAGAACGGCTATGCCGTGCAGATCGCACGGGCCAACGAAGATCGGGCTAGAGCCAATCGAAACAGCGCCCGCTCCGCCGACGGGTTCAAAATCAACTTTCAGGGCCAGTACTTCCGCATCTTCGGTTCGGCAGCCGTAGCCTCTCAAACCGGGAATGGGACACGGCAGGAAGAGGAACCGCCGGCGAACAGCAGTGGTGGAAGTTCACCGGATTCCTTCAACAGTCTTGTGGTCTCGCTGATCAAGCCAATCGATATTTCTGGATCACTTAGAGCCAATGTCCGAGCCGCCGACTGGTTCATCGAAGCGGCTACGTACCAAACCAGTGCTGCGATCAACGAAACCAAGGGCACCATTCGAAACGCCTATCTGCAGGCGTTGCAAGCTCAAGAATTGCTTGAAGTTCAATCTAGCCAACTAAAAAACGCGGTCGAGCGTCGGGACACGACCGAAGCCGCATTTAGGATTGGTGAGCGACCCCGGTTCGACGTACTGCGACTTGAAAACGAGGTTCAGCGTTCGAACAAAGCGGTCCTAGACGCCGAGAACACACTTGTAGTCGCAAAACAAGCGCTCAACAACGCTATGAGTCGGCCGATAGACACGCCGATTACCTTGGTTGAGCCGCAAGATGAGCTTGAGCGCGTCGCTGAAAACGCAGATCTTGTGACACGGGCAATCGCTCGTCGCGCCGAGCTAGATGCCTCACAAGCCCGAATTGCTGGCCTTCAAGAACTTGAGTTTGTCAGCGCAACTCTGTACCGGCCCTCTCTCAACTTGAGCGCGAGCCATACGAGGGTCGTCGCGGCTTCGCCTGGGCAAGACCAATCTTCTCTTGCGGGTCTGATCCTCAGCGTCCCTTTGGTGGACGCGGGCCAAAGTCGCGCGGCGGTTCGCACAGCCGAGGCCAACACACTTGAAGCGGAACTGCAACAACAGCAATTAGAACTGGGAATCGCGCTGGCCGTTCGGTCGGCAAGATCAAACTACGAAACTGCCGTACGCGGCCTGACATTTGCAAACAACAGTGTGGAACTGTCCGCAGAGGCTTATCGCCTTGCAAAGCTGTTGTATGACGAGGGCGAAGGCCCGTTATTGGATGTGCTTACTTCTCAAAACGATTTGACAGCGGCTCTCTCCTCGCGAGTGGTGTCTCTCTTCGAAGTCCGGCGGGCACGTGCCGCCTTGCAACAAGCGGTCGGTGATGACGACCTCTCACCGGAGGTAGAAGCGTGAAACTAAGTTGGTTCTTGATTCCGTTGACCCTCTTCGCCATTACGGGATGCGTAGACCGAGAAGCGCAAGAACAAGGGCGAAAAACTGAAGCAGCCTTGGCCGATCCGGTCATTGACGTAACAACCCATAAAGCAGTCGCGCAGGATGTGCAGGTTTCCATTCCCGTTACGGGTCAGATTGAGACGGGTCGCGATGCTCAAGTCGGTGCCTCGGTTACGGGCCGCATCACGGCGGTTTTTGTCCGAGAGGGGCAGAAAGTTAGCGCCGGTCAAATTGTCGCTCAACAAGAAACGGCAGATTCTCGGGCTCGGCTGAGCCAAGCCCAAGCGCAAGCCGCCTCTGCCCGATCGGCATTACAGCAAGCGCTGACGAACGCGAGAACGGCGCCGGCAATCAGTGCAGCAGGAGTTCGGGCCGCCGAGGCTCAACTCGCTCAGGCAAAAGCAAACCTTGAGAAGGCCCAGAACGGGGCAAGAAGCGAGGAGCGAGCGCAGGCCGAGATCAATGTGCGACGTGCGAAGAGCGATCTTGATACCGCAGAAGCCGCCCGCGAGCGAGCCCGCCGCCTTTACGACGAGGGTGCCATTGCACTCGCGACATATGAGCAAGCGGAGAACCGCTATCAAAACGCCCTTGCCGCGTACGATGTGGCCGTTGAGCAACTTGACATCACGGCAGACGCCGTTCGACCGGAGGATATTCGCGCCCTAGAGCAAGGAGTCAGGGCGGCAGAAGAGAACGTCAAAGTCCAACGTGCGAACCAGCAAAGGGATTCTCTCGCCAACGAGCAAGTAGAGGCTGCAAGGGCAAACGTTCGCGCGGCGGATGAGTCAGTGAACCTCGCGCGCAAGGCCCTCAATGATGCTTCGATCCGGGCACCATTCTCGGGTCGAGTGTTGGGAACGCCTCTCGCGATAGGAACCGTGGTCGCACCGGGCACTCCGATCATGCGTCTCGTCACCAACGACGGGGCGTTTTTCCGCGCCGAAGTTCCGGAGACAAAGATCGCGGATGTTCCCCTTGGCGCGCCGGTGACAGTGACGATTGACGCCGTGCGGGGAGTCCAACTTGAGGGAAGAGTCGATGCACTAGAACCGAGAGCCGACTCCGTGGGGCGTCTGTTTGGGGTCCGTATCTCTCTCGCCCAACTTCCGAACCGAGTGCAAGTCGGGATGTTTGCCCGTGGAACGATCAACGCGGAATCGCGCACGGGAGTCGTGATGATCCCCGTATCAGCCGTGATTAGGTCTGGGGACTCTGTTCACGTCTTTGTGGTTGAGGAAGGAGTTGCTCGTAAGCGAACCGTCACCCTTGGATACCGAGAAGGGGATTTGGTCGAAGCAATCGGATTGCGATCTGGCGACGAAGTCGTACTCAAAGGCAAGACAATCATCGTGGACGGCACGAGAGTAAGCGTAAACAACCCCGAGGAAGGGGACGCAAAGTCTGAGCCGTCTCCGACAGCAGCGGAGCCCGGCGCGTGAACCTAACGATTGCCGCAATCAAGCGGCCGATTTTGGTTGCCATGTTCATGATCGCCACGATCATGATGGGGATACTCTCGTATCGCAACACGCGGGTGGAACTCAACCCTGACGTTGAGTTTGGAGTCATCACGATCACGACGATCTATCCTGGTGCTGGCCCGGAAGAAATCAACAACCTGATCACTCGGCGCATTGAGGACGCTGTGAGCGGAGTCAGTGGTATTCGGCAGATCAATGGTACGTCGCAAGATTCCGTGTCTTCGGTTGTTGTCAATCTTGAAATCGGCACCGATGTGGACGAGACGGCAACTGAGTTTCGGAACCGAATTGACGCAATCAAGCGCGACTTGCCCACCGACGCCGAGGATCCGATTGTCGCGAAGATTGACACCACTAGTTCTCCGACGATGACCCTCGTTGCTTCGAGCGAAACACTGAGTTCACTTGAACTCAGAGATGTCCTCGACAACGAGTTGAAGGATGAGTTTTCGCGATTGCCGGGGGTTGGCTCTGTGAGCGTTGCCGGAGGCGACCAGCGAGAGATTCACGTTCGATTACGGCACGACGACATGCTTCGCTATGGCGTAGGCATCCTCGATATTCAACGGGCGATTCAGGCTTCAAGCCTCAACGTGCCGGCAGGGCGTATCACGGAGAATGGCCGTGAGGTCAGCGTTCGTGTAACGGGAGAAGCGAAGACTGTCGAGGACTTAGGAAACATCCGGGTTCGTCTTACCGATCCTAATCAACCGTTTGGTTTGAGCAATGAAGTTTTGCTTTCGGATATCGCAACGATTGAAGATGCCGAAGTCGAAAAGCGCTCGAACTTCCGCCTTGACGGTGAGGATGCGGTTGCCGTTACGATCTTCAAATCGAAGACCGGTACAGCAGTAGAAGTCAGTCACGCGATTCTGACAAAGACCGGGCAAGACAACCTCAACATGTTGGAGCGCATCACGCGCGACAAGGGCATTGACTTTATCATCGCTCTCGATACCTCAGTCCAGATCGAAGAGTCGCTGTTTGATCTTCAATTTGCGTTGGGATTCGGCATCGTGCTCGTGATGTTCGTCACATGGATGTTCTTACATGACTGGAGGGGCACGGTCATCGTCGCGACGGCGATCCCGGTTTGCATCTTTGCGGCTCTTATCATGGTGCCGCTTTTTGGGTTCACGCTGAACACGATCACCCTCGTCGCGTTGTCGCTTGCCATCGGCGTACTCGTTGATGACGCGATCGTTGTTATTGAAAACACGTATCGGCACCTCACAATGGGTGAGGAGCCAGAGACGGCAGCGATCAACGGTCGCGCAGAAATTGGCATTGCGGCGATTGCCATCACGTTGGCGGACGTGGTTGTCTTTCTTCCTATCGCGTTTATGGGTGGCATCATCGGGCAGTTTTATAAGCCGCTTGGATTGACTTATGCGACCTGTGTGCTGGTGTCACTCATCGTCAGTTTCACCGTCACGCCGATGCTCGCCGCGCGAATGTTCCGGAAGGGGGAGGACTTTGAAAACCCAAAGGGCTGGTTTGCTCGTGGCTTCAACAAGTTTTTCACAAAGTTCAGCAACCGATACGCCAAGACTCTGAGGTGGTCGCTGGACCACCGTTGGATGGTATTTGGGATGGGCTTCGCCATTCTCGTTGGCCTCTTCATTTTCATCGGCGGTACGTTCATGATCGCGCCGGAAGACGCTTCCGGTAACCCGGACTTCAAGGCCGGCATTGGGCCCGCGCTTGCGCAAGGCGCCAGTATGCAGGGGCCAGCGTTCATGGTGGTGGTTCTTGGATTGGCAATCTTCATTGGCAACCTAATCTTGAAGCGGCGCGTGAAGTGGGATCTCATCCCGAAGACCCTGATGTTCTTCGCGATTTTCCCGCTAGCGTTCTTTGGCGGCTATGCGTACCGGAATCTGTATAAACAAGAGGATGTCTTCAAATTTGCGTTCTTGCCGCCAAGCGACGCAGGGCGCATTAACGTGGACATTGAACTTGCGCCTGATGCGAGTCTCGCCGCGACGACCGAGACGGTGAAGCTTGTTGAGTCGCGGATTGCCGACCATCCCGACATCCACTTCCTCTACACGAGTGTTGGTTCGCTCAGTGCCGGGTTTGCTCAATCCAGCAGTGGAACAAACTTAGCCCGACTTCAGGTGATCCTTTATGACAAGGCCGCTTTGCTTGACCGCTTACCGTGGGCACACCACGATGAGCCGTTACGGGAAAAGCCGGACACGACGGTTGCCTCTGAATTCGTAGAGCGCATCGGCAAAGTGCCAGGGGCAGTGGTGAAGGTGCAGGCAGAATCGGGATTTGCCTTTGGAGCACCGATTCAAATGTCGTTCCAGAGCGAGGATCGTGATCTTGCATTGGCCACTGCCGAGAAGGTGATTGAGGGCCTAAAATCCGGGCGCATCGCGGGTGTGATTCAACCTGACTTGACTTCGAAGCCAGGTAAGCCTGAATTGCGAGTCATCCCAGACCCGGCGAAGCAAGGACTTGATGGGGTCACGACGCAGCAACTCGGCCTCGCGCTTCGCACGATGTTTGAAGGCGACGAACAGGTCAAATACCGGGAAGGTGGGCTGGAATATGACGTGCGCGTAATGATGTCGGAAGAAGAGAAGACCAATTCTCAGTTGCTGACTCAGATTCCGGTGACTTTCGTCCGGGGCCGCCCCATCTACGTCAATGACGTAGCCACGGTGGTCAACACGGTCAGCGTGGACAAGATTGATCGCGTAGATCGAAAACCTGAGGTGCGCGTGGAAACGAATCTCCTGCCAGGATTCGCGGCCGGGTCTGTTCAGGGAGAGATTGACCGTTGGTTGGAAGAGGACAACATTGTTCCTTCCGGCGTGACCTATAAACCACTTGGTCAAGCAGACGCTCAAGCGAGGGAATCCCAGTATCTCTTCGGAGCGATTCTTCTGGGTCTCGTTTTGGTGTACTTTGTTCTTGCGAGCCTGTACAACAACTTCTTGTATCCACTCATCATCCAGCTAGCGCAACCGCAAGCGATGGTCGGAGCCATTCTCGCCTTGCTGATCACGGACACTACATTGAATGTCATCGCATTCATCGGTATCGTGGCGATGATCGGGCTCGTCGGGAAAAATGCCATTCTTTTGGTTGACTACACGAACACCCTGAGGGAGCGGGGCGAGCCTCGCTACGATGCCCTCGTTGAATCAGGGCGCACGCGATTGCGACCGATTCTCATGACTACGATCTCTCTGATTGTAGGTTTGTTGCCGGTAGCGTTGGCGATTGGCCGAGGGTCTGAGTTCCGGGAGACGATTGGAATCACCGTGATTGGCGGGGCGACCCTTTCAACCCTTCTCACGCTTCTTGTCATCCCATGCAGTTACTCGATTTTCGACGATGCATCGATTACGGTCGGCAAGTTCTTTGCGAAGTTCCGCCGGCCGGAAGAGCCCGAAGTGGCACCGGCAGAAGAAAACTAGGCTCTAACCTAAGGCAATGAGTTGGCGATAGGCTCGCCAACTCATCGGCCAAAATAAGGGAATCGAGCAACGAGTTCATACGACTCTCACCGTGCTGAGCGCGGTTACGTTGGCGGCATCATTTGTGCCTGGTTGGGAAGCCGTAGCCTACGCTTCGGCGGCATTTGGTAGCGTCCACGCCATCCAGGAGGCGTGGGAAACTCTCGCGAAGCGCAAGCTAGATGTCCACGTACTCATGCTCGTTGCGGCTCTGGGTGCGCTCGCATCTGGCCACCCTCGGGAAGCGGCGATTCTTCTCTTCCTTTTTGCTCTGAGCGAGACTTTGGAGTCTTTCGCAATGGCGAAGACGCAGTCGGCAATTGAAGGTCTGGTCAAGTTGCGACCGGACAGCGCACTTCGAGTGACCGACAAAGGTGAAGAGGAAGTGCCGGTGGAGTCATTGGTCGTTGGCGACCATGTGAAAGTTCTTCCGTTTCAGGGCGTACCCGTGGATGGAGAGGTGTTCGCTGGCAATTCAAGCGTTGACGAATCAGCCATGACTGGCGAGTCTCGAACCGTTCCGAAACAGATTGGGGATCGACTCTTGGCGGGCACCCAAAACCTTGATGGTGTCCTCACGATGTCGGTCACGGCGGCTCACGGTCAGACGATGCTGGAGAAGATCGTCGAGTTGGTGCGCGACGCTCAGGAGAATAAGGCGAGTGGCGAGCGAATCAGCGAATGGTTCGGCCAACGGTACACGTTCTTTGTCATTGGAGCGGCGGCAGTGGCATTTGCGATTCGGCTCTTGATGCAGCAACCGACGCCTGAAGCGTTCTATGCGGCCCTTACATTGCTCGTAGCCCTCAGCCCGTGCGCCCTCGTAATCTCGGTCCCCGCAACCACTTTATCAGCCTTAGCTTGGTCAGCAAGGAATGGGATGCTTGTTCGTGGTGGTGAGTTTATTGAGAATGCCGGTCAGATTTCGACGGTGTTTCTTGATAAGACAGGGACTCTCACGGCGGGGACATTCGAACTCGTCGAAGT
Source organism: Fimbriimonadaceae bacterium (assembly GCA_019638835.1). Taxonomy (GTDB): domain Bacteria; phylum Armatimonadota; class Fimbriimonadia; order Fimbriimonadales; family Fimbriimonadaceae; genus JAHBTC01. Next base: position 20,331 of record JAHBTC010000017.1, on the reverse strand, counting down.
CTGCGTTTGCGCTCCAGCGCTTGTTTCGGGCGGCGTGTGTCGCGAGGATCATGCGTGTTGGCATCGCGGCGAGAACCCGAGTGACGAAGCGTCTCGAATGCTCGCGATCGCGGCCGCACTTGAGTCGGCCAGTACCCATCCGCTTGCTACTGCAATTGTCGAGAAGGCCAAGGATTGGGAGATTCCTTTGCCCCCCGTGGATGACCTTCGTTCTGTGCCGGGCCACGGTGTCGAAGGTTTAGTGGATGGGCAGGTGGTACGTGTTGGTCAAAGGCGGATGTTTGAGAGCTGGCCTCCCGAGATTGAGGAGCACATCAACGCGTTTGCCAAGCAAGGATTCACTACGGCACTGCTTCAGGTCGGAGATAAGTTTGCGGCGCTTGCCCTTGCCGATAAACCGCGAGCAGAGGCAACTAGAGCAGTCGAGTCGCTCCGTCGTTTCGGTGTGAAGCGAGTTGCCATGCTTACGGGGGACCAGCGGGAAACCGCCAACGCCGTTGCGAATGAAGTTGGGGTTGAGGAAGTTCATGCGGCTCTTCTCCCTGCTGACAAAGAAAGGCTCGTCCGAGAAGCCGTTGCAAACGGCGAGAAAGTGATGTTCGTCGGTGACGGCGTGAATGATGCCCCAGCGCTTGCGCTGGCTCACGTCGGTGTTGCGATGGGCGGACTCGGTAGCGACATTGCGCTCAACGCTGCCGATGTGGTGATCATGCAAGACCGATTGGACAAGATTCCGGACTTGCTTAGCCTTGGGAAGCGCACAAACGGAATTATTCGGGCGAACTTGCTATTCGCCGGTGGCGTGATTGGAATGCTTGCCCTCATCTCCTTTGCATGGGACTGGGTTTTCCCTGCGTACCGAAACTGGGCACTTCCGATCGCGGTGGTGGGGCACGAAGGCTCTACCGTTTTGGTCATTTTGAATGGGCTCCGGCTACTTGCTCACCGCAAGTCGGCGTAACAATAGGGGCATGAATCCACATATCCTTGGCCTCTCAGGAAGCGCCCGTGCCGAGTCGTACAATCGAACCCTTCTAACTTATGCTTTGGACAAGTTGAATGCGGAGGGGGCGACGACCGAGACGTTTTCTTTCCGCGACCATCCTCAGCCCCTCTACGATGCCGACTTAGAGTCTCAGGAAGGCTTGCCGGACTCTGTACTGCAGATGCGGGCTGCGATCATGGCCGCCGATGGGGTTGTGATTGCGTCGCCTGAATACAACAGTTCAATCACGCCACTTCTGAAGAACGCGATTGACTGGGGAAGCCGAATGGATCCGGAATCCAAGCAAGGCAATGTCTGGAAAGGTAAGCCGATCCTGCTGCTAGGGGCGAGTCCCGGTGCACTTGGCGGGGTGCGAGCACTGCGCGTGGTACGCGAAGTCTTCGTGGAACTCCAGGCACATGTCATGCCGCAACAGGTGGCGGTTTCGATGGCCCACGAGATGTTCAATGGCGAAGGCGAACTTGCAAATGAACGGACTCGTGGGTTCCTCGTAAGTGCGTTGAAAGAGTTCGGGCCGTATATCAAGCGGTTCTCCGCCTAGGCACCCATTTTCTTGGCCGCCTCTGTGAGTCATCATGGAGGCATGGCGCATCGCATTCCGATCACCGTTGCTCACGGCGATGGCATCGGACCCGAAATCATGAAGGCAACGCTTCGCATCTTCGATGCGGCGGGTGCCCCCCTCGACTACGAGACGATTGAGATCGGGGAAAGCGTTTACCTCAAGGGAGTTTCAAGCGGCATTCCCAGCGATGCGTGGGAAAGTTTGCGGCGCACGAAGGTCTTTTTGAAGTCGCCGATCACGACCCCCCAAGGTGGAGGCTACAAGAGTCTCAATGTAACGGTTCGAAAAACGCTCGGACTGTATGCGAATGTCCGGCCGTGCGTGTCTTATTCTCCGTATATCGTTACGCGCCACCCGGACATGAACGTGGTCATCGTGCGGGAGAACGAAGAAGACCTGTATGCGGGCATTGAGCACCGACAAACGCAAGACGCGTACCAGACACTCAAACTCGTCACGCGGCCCGGCACCGAGAAGATTGTGCGATACGCCTTTGAGTACGCCCGCGCCAACGGCCGCAAGAAGGTGAGTTGCTTCACGAAAGACAACATCATGAAGCTAACCGACGGTCTCTTTCACTCGGTGTTTGACGAAGTGGGCAAAGAGTATTCCGACATCGAGCAAGACCACTGGATTATCGACATTGGTTCGGCTCGACTTGCCGACACGCCGAGTATGTTCGACGTGATCGTGACGAGCAACTTGTATGGTGACATCATCAGCGATATCGCGGCTCAAATCACGGGTTCCGTTGGCCTTGGGGGAAGTGCCAACGTTGGCGAGTCATGCGCTATGTTTGAGGCGATCCATGGGAGCGCGCCGCCGATTGCGGGCAAAGGGATTGCCAACCCGAGCGGTTTGCTACTTGGCTCGATCATGATGCTCGTTCATATTGGCCTCCCGGAAGTAGCCGAGCGGATCCATAACGCGTGGCTTAGAACGATTGAGGATGGCATTCACACGCAAGACATCTATCGGGACGGGAAATCGATTGAACTTGTGGGTACGGATGAGTTCGCGGAAGCAGTTGCTACGCGACTTGGGCAGAAGCCAAACGTTCTAAAGGCCGTGCATTACGATAAGGAGCGGTCGCTCTGCTCGGCGGTACCCCGGTTGAAGCCCCGACCGCCGCAAGTGCAGGAGTTGGTCGGTGTAGACATTTTTGTCAAGTACGACGGATCCCCGAACGACTTGGCAGCGATCGCGCAGAAGGTGGAGAACGACAAGCTCAACCTACGATTGATCACAAACCGCGGGGTCAAGGTGTGGCCCGATGGCTATCCAGAGACATTCTGCACTGATCACTGGCGTCTTAGATTCCGCGCTGAGGAAAGCGTGAAGTTGGCGCTGAAGGACGTAGTCCAAGCCCTTGATCAAGCCGAAAGGGTGGGGCTCCACTTCATCAAGACGGAGCAACTGTACACCTTTGATGGCATACCCGGGTTCACCCTCGGTCAAGGCGAATAAGGGATTTTTTCTTCACTGGCACTTGAGATCGTCGTACTTTCGTAGTGCAAGATAGTCTTATGTTGCGTCGCGTTTTGAGTAGCGTTCTCGCTTTGTGGTGGGTCGCGGGGTCTGTTCTCGCCCAGAATGCCCCTCCGAATCCGCCCCCTGCGGCCCCTGATCCGCCGCTCACTTCGTTGACGGCGGAACAGCGAAAGGAAATTCTTGATGGCATCGGTGCTGTCCTCAAGGACCGAGCGTTTGTGCCGAATGTAGACTTTTCAAACTGGAATGCGGTCGTCGCGGAGCGAGAAAGCGCGCTAAACGCATCGGACACGGTGCAAGCGTTCGTCAACAATGTCAACGGCCTTTTTCGTTCGTATGGCATTAGTCATATCCGGTTTATGAATCCGGTTGCGACAGCCAACTACGGCCGCACCTCTACGATCGGTGTCGGGATTGGGGCTGCCGTTCACCGAGAGGGGCTCATCGTGCGGAGCGTGTTTCCTGGTTCTCCTGGCGCAACGGCCGGCATTGGCGAGGGCGACATCATTTTGAAGGTCAACGGTGAAAAGCCAGAGAACGCGGAGGCACTGTCCGGGGCCGAAGGCGATCAATTGATCATTGATTATCGCCATGGAGAAGACCTGCACTCGGTGACCGTGACGGTTGCGACGTTCAGTACGGTGCGCCCTGAACCCCTCACCTGGCCAACCGAGGACATCGCTATGATCCGGGTTTACACGTTTTCTAACGGATATGGGCGCGAAAACTTAGAGCGGATCATCAAGGAGGCGGCGAAGGCGAAAGCACTCATCATTGATGTCCGGCGCAATGGTGGTGGAGCGGCGAACAACCTGAACCATCTTCTTTCGATTCTCCTTCCTGACCAAACGGTGTACGGCACGTTCCTTTCGCGCCGAATCGTGGATCAATACCGGGAGGCGCATGATAATCCTGACTCCGTGGACCTTATTGAGGTGGCGAAGTGGACGGAAGCTAAGACGCGCACGCGGGCGAGAGGAATCGATCCATTTACCGGCCCGATCGCCGTATTGACGGATCGTGGCTCAGGAAGTGCGAGCGAGATTTTTGCCGCTTCAATGCGAGAGAATGCCAACGCAGTCATTGTCGGGCAACCGACCGCCGGAGCGGTTCTGGCTTCAATTCGCGCTCGCTTGCCCTATGGGTTCTCCATGCAGTTCCCAATCAGCGATTTCATCACGGCGAATGGTGTCCGGCTTGAAAAGGCCCCGGTACAACCGGATGTTCTGGTTCCGAGTGGCGAGAACGATGCCGTAATGCTTGCGGCGACAACGCGCCTGAGGAGCATGATTGAGGCGAGAGCAACCGGTTCGGGCGGTCAGTAAGTCGAGAACGCGACGCCGTTTGAATCGTTTCCGGTTGCTGAACTCTTGATCGTTCCGACGCTTCCGTTGGCCACCGAATAGGTTAGCGGTTTGCCAGATACGGTGTCAAACTGAATCTGCTGGACATACGGTCCACGCCAAGTGCCTGGTGAAATGGATCGGACGGCGGCGGTCGGTGTCAAACCATTGGCCGGTTGAGTGGTAGCGGCTAAGTCATTGAGTGACTGCGGATAGAGCCCCGTATCACTAAAGAATACATAGACTGCAGAACGATAAACCTGAAGGTTGGTTTTTAGGGCCGACTCTTTGCTCTTGCGTTGCACTTCGGTGAACTTCGGCACAGCTATGGCCGTGAGAATTCCGATAATGGAGGCGACCACCATCATCTACACCAAGGAGAACCCCAATTTACGCTTCTGATTCGTTCGCATCATGGCCTTACCCCTGTCATTTTCGGTTGCTTCCCGCCGCTCAAGTCCTGTCAATTGCGCTAGTTAGTTGATCTTCTGGATCACGGTGAATAGCGGTGTGATAATGGAGAGTGTGATCATGCCGATGATGCCGCCCATCACAACGATTAGCATCGGTTCGAAGAGTGAAACGACGGCTTTCAATCGCGCATCGGCTTCGGACTCCATCTGAACGGCGGCCCGCTTCAAAAGTTGTGGAAGACGCGATGTTCGTTCGCCAATGGAAATGAGTTGCACAAGAGTGCTGGGAAGCGTCTTCGTGCGCGTGAGCGATTCGCCTAAAGTGTCGCCCTGCTCAAGGTCAGTTTTCGCTTGCTCGAACGCGGCCGTGATCGCGGGTACGCCCGCAACCTTTGCCGTATGATGCAGCGCCTCTACGAGACGAATGTTTGCGCCCGTGAGGGAGGCCAAAGTGTGTATACACCGAGAGATAGCGATCTTGGTCATGAGGTCGCCGACAACGGGAAGCCGCAGAATAATCGCCTGCACCTTGGAGGCGACGATCGGCTGTTTGAGGGCGTACTTGCCCCCGAAGTGAAGGCCAACCATGACCGCGAAAGTGATGTGCGGCCACTTGCGAAGTGAGTCTCCCGCGAACATGAGCATTTTCGTGAGCATCGGAGGCTCAATGCCCATCTGCTTGAACGTCTCCATGAACTGCGGTAGCACAAACACGACGAGCGAAGCAACCGAGAGGAGCGATACGCCGAGAAGGATGCAGGGATAAATTAGAGCGTTCACTATTTTGGCCTTCATTGCCGCCGATCGCTCCATATGGTCGGCAGCACTGGAAAGGGCCGCGTCCATCTTTCCGCCATCCTCTCCGACAGACACCATGTCGCATACAATCTCGGGGAAGAACTTTGGCAAAGTACGCATCGCGTCTGCGAGGGCGTGACCTGCTACAACCTCATCGCGCAGTTTGCGGAGCGCATTCGTGAGGTCAGGAGTGCCGGCTTCTGCTGATACGGTGTCGAGAGCCTCCTTGAGGGGTACCCCGGACTCAGCCATGACGGCCATGTTGCGGATGACCGTGATGACTTCATCGGTCTTCGTTTTCTTTTTCCCGACGCTGATCTTTGAAATCGCTTTTGCTTTCGGGGACTCGGAGTTCGCGCGAGCTTCCAGCAGCGGAACAATGGAGATAACCTTGCCTTTTCGGGAGGCCGCCTCTTCCGCTTGGTCAAGGGATTCCGCTTCGATCCGACCATTCTCGGTCGTGCCGTCAGCGTTCAGAACGCGAAACCGATATGCCGTCACGCTGCATCCTCTCCCGGTGAAGCGCGAAGAACTTCCTCTACCGTAGTGACGTGATCCATGACCTTCGAGATCGCGTCTTGACGCATGGACCGCATGCCGTGACGGATTGCATCGCGGCGGATGCTGTCCGTGGATTCACCCGCGAAGATCATTGAACGTATCTTCGACGTGAGGTCCATAACCTCGTAGATTCCGCAACGACCCCGATATCCCGTGCCGCCGCATTTCTCGCAACCTGCGCCGTGGATGTACTCAAAATTGTGCGGCAACCCCAAGGCTTCCACATGGGCCGTGTCCGGCACATACGTCTCCTTACAATGAGGACAGATGACACGGACGAGTCTCTGGCCGATGGAGAGCGTGACCGAAGAACTCACCAAGAATGGTTCAATGCCCATTTCGAGGAGGCGTACCACGGCCGCAACGCTATCGTTTGCGTGCAACGATGTTAAGACTAGGTGACCGGTCAAGGCAGCCTCGATCGAGGTCTGGGCGGTCTCTGGGTCGCGAGATTCACCGACCAAAACCACGTCAGGGTCTTGCCGGAGAATCGCCCGCAGACCGTTCGCGAAGGTCATCCCGGCGCCGTTGTTGACGTTCGCCTGCGTGATGCCTTCCAGTTGGTACTCGACCGGGTCCTCGATCGTAACGATGTTCCGGCTCTTGTCATTCAAATGGTTGAGAATCGAGTAGAGCGTCGTGGACTTACCCGAACCCGTTGGTCCGGTGACAAGAATCAAACCCTGGCTTTCTTCGGCTCGAGCCGTGATTCGCTCAAGGGCAAACGGGCTGAAACCGAGAGTTTGGAGGTCAATCGAGATGCTGGACTTATCCAAGACGCGCATGACGATCTTCTCGCCGTTGACGGTCGGATAGGTGCTGACACGGAGGTCGTAAGTGCCCTCGGTGATATTGACCGCAAACCGGCCATCTTGAGGGATGCGGCGTTCACCAATATCAAGTCCGGCGATGACCTTGTAGCGGCTCACAAGTGTTCGTTGAACCGCTTTCGGAATCACCATGACCTCTTGCAGAATGCCGTCCACACGGAAGCGAACTTTCGTGTCTCGGGCGCTGGGCTCAATGTGGATGTCACTTGCTTTGGCGCGGATAGCCTTGGCGAGAAGGGCGTTTGCCAACCGAATGACCGGGGCTCCATCCTGTTTCTCGGCAATGTCGTAAGAGCGATCGTTTTCGTCTGAACCTGTCTCGACCGTCTCGACATCACCGGAGTGGAATTCGCCCACCAGAACCGACAAGTTGTCGAGGCTGCCGAAGACCTTGAAGATAGCGTCCCGAACATCGCTCTCACTGGCCCACATTGGGTCAACGTTTACGCCAAGTTGCTCTCGGATCTCATCAATGGCCGCAATGTTGAGCGGGTTGACCATTGCCACGCTAGCGGCGTATTCCGTCACCTCCACCGGGATCGCCATGTGACGGATGGCGATCTGGTGGGAGATGCGTCTGGCCCCTTCGGAGTCAACAGGCGTTCGCGCGAGGTCTGCAAACGGGATTCCCGTTTGAAGTCCGAGGCATTGAAGGTGTTGCTTCTCGGAGATTAACCCGAGGCGAACGAGCATTTCGCCAACGTTTTCCGTTGCGTCTGCTCGACCCGCGAGGATCTCGGAGAGTTGGTCGCCGGAGACGAACCCCTCTTCGACAACAATATCCTTAATCGATCGTTCCAGATGCATGGTTTTCCGGCCAAACAACGCGCGGCGTGATGGTAATGATCACCTGCGAGGAAACGCGGCTATTGGATCGCCATCGGAACAACTCGCCGAAGAACGGGATACGCCCGAGGAGCGGAACTTCCTGCCACGTCTTGATGTCCTGCTCTTGAATCAGGCCCCCAATGACGATGGAATCTCCGTTCTGGACCGCAACTGAAGACCGGCTTTCGCGGGCCGAGATAATCGGGTAGCGACCGATTCCTTGGAAGTCCGTGTAGCCCGTCACCGTGCTGACTTGCGGGAAGATGGACATGGTCACCGTACCGTCGGCCGAAACCGTCGGGGCAACCTGAAGATAGATACCTACGCGCTCTTCGCGGGTGCTGAAGATTGGCTGATTGTTGGAATCGCGGCCCACGAGTTCAGGGAACTTGAGTTTGTCGCCGATGAGGACATAGGCCGACCGTCCATCCATAACTCCAACCGTCGGCTCGGCGAGAACTTTGGCTGCTCCGTCGCGGACAAGCGCACTGATTGTCGCCTGGAAATTGAAACCCGACCGCTGGAACGGCATGACACCGACCCCTGGCGGGCTGTTCTCGGTCAAAGAGAAGCTTCCGAAATCCCACTTGATTCCGAGTTCGTCGAGTTTGTCGTTCCGCACGTCCAAAATCGAAACGCTGACGTTGACTTGCGGACGAGCCTTATCCAAGTCGGTAAGCAAGGCGAGCGCTTGCCGAATGACGGTATCCGCGCCATAAAGAACCAGCGTCTTGCTTGCCGGGTTACCGGTAATCGTGGTATCCGTGACGTTGGCCGGCGGGGCACTTCCGCCCTGCTGTCCCTGGCTATCCAAAATGCCGCCCGAGCCCATGACATTCGCATCGGAAGCGCCGGGGGAGAAGTGCATCGGTCCAATGCCGATCTTCAAGTCTTCTTCCTTCCATTGGCTACGCAAAACGTTGGCGGCTTCGATTGAGTCAACGAAGTTCAGGCGCACGATTTCGCGCTTCATCACGACCGCAGTTTCGGCTTGCGTCGTCGGATATTCCAGGGCGAACTCGGTGGGGTAGCGAGCGGACAAAGCCTCTTTGCTGCCTACCACGACCATGTACGGCAATCGCACGCTATAGAGATCGGTGAGATTACAAATGGTGCGTAACACCTCATTGAACGGAGTTTCTCGCAGGTTCAAAGTGAGAGTTTTGTCCGACGCGGATTGAAGAACAAGGTTTAGATCAATCTCTTCACTCAATGTGCTGAGCACGGTCGCAATATCCATGTCCTGCACCTGCACCGTCACTTTCTTTTCGTAAGGATCAGCGGAGAAGGAAGGATCGCGGTGGAACAGTTGCGCGGGTGTAAGTCGCGATCGCTGTCCTGCACCAGCGGGAAGCGGCGAGGTCGCGCTTGCCGGGGTAGTTGGTTCCTCCCGAACAGTCGGCACGGGTGCAACCGGGGGAGTTGGCGGGATCGGGACGGCGGGCGGCTCGGTCTGAGATTCTACGCGCGGCTTCAGGTCGGCAGACCGAGAAACGGTTGGGTTCGTCTCGTTCTGGCTTGTGACCGGCTTCTCTTGAGCCAAGGCTTCTACGCGGGCGGCCTCGGTGATCTGCACGGCAACTCGCGTCTGCTCTTCGGGCTTTAGCCAGCGTACGGTAGCGGTAAACAACTCAGCATCCGTTGCGGAAGTGGCACGTCGGGCTCTGCCGAACGCGGGGCGATCGAGAACCGTTGCCGGCTCGGACTTCACCTTGAACCACCAAGCAGGAACCCTCATCGGTTCCGAATCCTGCACGGCGACGAGTTCGAACTCCGTAGGCTCAGGAGTCGTCGCGAGGACGGGGAGGACTTGCTGCAAAGCAAGAGCGGCGAACAATGTGAATGTCATAACTCGATTTCCTTTCCGACAGGAATTGTTTTGGTTTGGGAGCCTCGGCGTACGACGACGCCTTGCTCAGAGACACGGACAACGGAGATGCCGTCGCCTAAATCAGTTCCGGCTCGGGCGGCGCGAGGTGAACCGCCGGCCACCGCGATGAACGCGCGATCGGCATTCGTCCCCACTACGCCTCGAACGCCAATGCGAACGGGAGTCGCAATCGGTTCATCCACCGGGGTTTGAAGCGCGTTGCCTCCGCCCGGATTGGTCGGCGCGCTGTCGGGCAACGTGCCTTCGAGCGGCGGCGGTTGAATCCGAAGCGGGCCAAGATCAAGTCGCTGCGGAGAGTCGGTCGGTACGGTCCGGGTAGGGCCCGTACTGACCCCGGATAAGGACAGTCCGTTCGGGATCTGTTCTCGCACCGCTTCGTCGCCCGGCATGGGGCGCGAATACGGATCCACCACGAGGGGCACAAACTTGACGGCAAGTCGTCCGTCGCCCGAGGAGGTCTTCGCCGCCGTTGCGTTCGCGGTCGCGGCCGGGGCATTTGCGGTCGGAGCGTTTGTCTTCGCGGCAGACGGCTTGGGCGTCACCACCGCTTTCTTCAGCATCAGGCTGCCCGCGATGACGAGGACCGTGAGGCACGCTATAACGAGAAGACCTGACTTTCCTTGCAGGGACTTCATGATGTGGTCGCCCCTGGAGGAGTCACCGCTCCCCCTCGGGTGACGAGCCGGACTGTAAATCGCCCAAGTACTTCGCCGTTGCCAGTTGTGCCGGGCTTCCGCATCAATCCGAGGCTCTCAATCTCGAATGCGAGGCCCGATTCAGCCATCTTGCGAACTACCCCGAGGACCGACCTCGTTTGCCCGCTAAGTTCAAACTCGTATTGCACCATCCCCCAACCGGACGGGGCTTGCGGGGCGTTACCCGCCGGCAGAAGTGGGTCAATGTTTTTGTCTTGACTCGCCTTCTCTACCCGGATGCCCGCCGCTTGCGCCTCTTCCTGCAAGCGGTGGCTAAAGACTTGTACGACTCGGTCGCCCGTGATCCGGTGGAAATTCCCGTTGGGGTCCACGTTCTCTGCGTCCTGCTGGGCCTGAGCCAGTTTCTTGGATTCTTCGGTGAGCCTGGACTGAAGGTCGGCGGCCTGCTTCGATTCGGACATGAAGGTGTAACCACCGAACAGAACTGCCAGAACACCGAACGCCACCATCATCTTGGTGAGTCGTTCCATCTTGGGTACGGATTCATGAATCGCGTCACTCACTCTTCGCGCCCTCCTTATAGCGAGCGACAAAGTTGAATCGCTCCAACTGACGTCCCTCGCGCATTTCCAGTCCAAAAGAGTCAATCTTCGCTTCGAGCGTGGACTCCTGATCCTCGATGTTGCGGACGAGTTCGTACTTCACTTCGGTCGTCAGTGCAGACGCCCGCCCTGTCACCTGGAAATCTTTCTGCTCGTATGCCGCCGAAATTGTTTCCGGCCAGCAGTTGAGGGGCATCTCGTTCAACACGATGCTGATCGGATTCAGGGTGCCGGCATTGTGCTTCAGGCTCCCTTCCACGATCTCGCGGTATTCGCGTTGAACGCCGGCTTCGGCCGCACCGGCGCCAAGCGCCTGCATCTGCGACTCCACTTTGGAGAGTTGCTGTGACGCCACCGAAGACTTTGCCGTGCTCATGACGACAGCTAGTCCCGACCCCAAGAAGGATAGAGACATGAAAACAGATGCAAGGACAAGTTTGCCACTTGCGCCCTTTCGACTTGCCGCGCGCTTGGACTGCAAGAGATGCCACTCCTGCAAGCCATTACAGTGGGCGAGATAGCGGGCAGGTTTACGCGGCGATCGGCCGGTTGCGGGTGCGATCATGGGGCTCCTCCTTTTCGTGTCGATTCAAGTTGCGTATGGCTAGGGCGAGGCCCGTAGCCGTGGTGAAGACGTAGGGGCTGCGGGCGAGAGTGACGAACTGCTCCTCGGGCAAGTCCACACGCACGACCGATAGCGGATCAATGGTTCCGGTCTCCATCACCAGAGATCGTTCGACGAAATCCACCAACCCGGTCAGATCGGCGAGACCACCGGTCAGCAAGGCCGAACAGACGGTGCCCGAATAACTGCGCTCGGGATAGATGGAACGGAAGTAGCGGATGAGGCGGTTGCTTTCGTGGAGCAAAACACCAAGGGGCTCGTTGACGTCCACTTGCGCGATACCGCCGGGAGTCGCAACTTGGAGCCATCCTCGCGGGCTTAGCCTCGTCGTCGGCTGTTCGAGTGCGGCTTCCGCCTCGGCTTGGGTAAGGACTAGTTCTTTCTCAATCCGGGCCACAAAGCCGTGTGATCCAAAGTGAAACTCGCGGGTGAATTCGACACGTTCGTCGCGGATGATATCCACGCGGGTTCGGTGGAGACCGATGTCAATCAGAATCGCTGAGCCATCCCGCAAAAGTGGACTCCGGCGACGAAGAACGCTGCCTGCCACACGAAGAAGAGAGTTCGATTCGGGTTCGGCCGTCACGGGGCGTAATCCCAGAGCAAGCACCATCTCGGCGTACCGATCCACGGTCACCTTCGGCGCGATCGTCACCAGTCGTTCATTCGAAAACGGGTCCGTGTCCTCGCTGATCGTGACGTAAACCTTGTTATTGTCGGCAATGAACTTGCGGAGACGGTGGCGGGCGGCGGCGGGGATCTCTTCTTCCGGGAGATCTTCGAAGTCCAACCAACGTTGGACAACGCCTTGCGTGGGGATGGAAAACGCCGTAGCGAATCCTTTGAGTCCGGCGGCCGCAAGTTGGCCCCGGAGTTCCCGAACGGCGGGATCATGTGGTGTCGCGGTGTCCCAATCCACTCCGCAATCCACGCTCAATTGAATAGCGTGGCTTAGGATGTTGGCGCGACCCTCTTGCCGAATGACGATTGCCTTGAGCCCGTGAGAACCCAAGTCAAGGCCAACCAAATGGTTTGCTGAGCCTGCTTTCAGGCGGCTGCCTCCGAGTTGATGGTCGTTCGGTTGATGAGCGTGGGATAAATCCTTTGGAACTCAGGATCGTCTACCGACTCGCGAAGTGTTTGAACGACAACCGCGTCAAACTGCGATCCTGCGCCAAGATTGAGTTGGGTAAGAATCTCGTGAAGGTCGAGGGCCGTACGGAAAGCACGCGGCGAGGCCATAGCATCGAACGCGATCGTGAGGGCAGCGATGCGAAGCGCAAGCGGCATTTGGTCCCCCTTCAGGCCGTCGGGGTAGCCGGTTCCGTCGAGTTTCTCGTGGTGGTTGCGGACGATGGTGAGAACGCCGCGCGGCATCATGAGTCGGCGGCAGAGTTCGTAGCCGAACGTCGTATGCTGCATAAGCAGGTCGAACTCTTCTTGCGTCAGTTTTCCGGTCTTGTGAAGAACCGCATCGGGAACCTTGATGCTGCCGATGTCCTGCAGGAGCATGCCTAGCCGTAACTCATCGAGGGCTTCGTCGCTCAGGCCGAACTTGCGACCGAGGTGCATGGCGAGTTCGCAAAGGCGTTGACTCCGCCCCGTCATGTACCGGTCCCGCGCTTCCAGAGTAGTGGACATCAGGATGAGGGTGTTGAGCAGGGTTTTACGGTGATGGACGCCGATCCAGTGGCTGGTGACCGCCATGCTCATCAGGGCACCCATCGCGCTGATCAATTCGAGGTGCTTGCCCTGAAAAATGGTATGGCTTGACTTGCTTACCAGCAGAATCACGCCGGCGACATCGTTCGTACGAATCTCTTGCTCGTTGACCAGTCGGTTCCGGATGGGGACGCAGACGGCTGACTTTGTGCCGACCGGCAGTTCGCGGAACGAGTCATTTGCTTGATCCTTACGGACGCAGTGCGCGAGTTGCCCGGAGTGCGCGACCGTGCCGGCAAGCCCCTCACCCAGGAGAGTTTCGGTGGGGAAGGAGTCGTTGTCGTCTACGGAATACACAGCCTCCGTGACCAGGCGTCCGGGGTGATCGCGGTCGAACAACATGATGAAGCCGCAGTCGGCTTCCGTGGCCGTGACGGCCGCGCGAACGGCTTCGGCGAGGGCGGCACCCCCCGCGCTGAACTCCGCGAAGGTATGGGAGGACGTAAGGAAGGAGTCCAACGACCGGCGGGCTAAGTTCGCCGCTTTTTGACTCTTTCCGACCCGGAGAGAAGTCACTATGAGCCCGACGATGAGGCCAAACCCCACAACGGCTCCGCCGATGACCATGACGTCCATAAACCAATCCACCAAAGACTCCATCGAAGGAGCCCCTGGTAGATTTATCGGCAAGTTTCAACCGTTCTTTAGTTGGTCACGGAGGGTTTTCTGCGACCAACTAAGACGGTTCTGAGCGGCTACCCGGTAGTTGCAACCCCAGGCGGAGACATGGAAGGTGCGACGTATCGCATCGTACTTTTGGCCTTGAACTGCATTTTGCCATTGGTTCTGACCGTGCCGTTCCAGTTCACCGGTCGCTTGAACTGGACATCTTGCGACGCAATGATATGGATGCGAGAATAGTCTGCTGCCGTTGAAGTGGCGACTGGTGCATCAATGATGACTCCACCGTCAGCGATCAGATAGAGTTCCTTCCCTGCATCCATTGTGATCCCACCATAGATTGTCAAGCTCCCTTTTGCGTAGATAGTTCCGCCACTAGGGATCGACAGGTTAGATAGGGTCAGGCTGTTGTCAGAATACAGGTTTACGGCTGAGTGACCAGAAGGTACGGCGAGCGCACTCACGGTGCCGCCGGAACAACGCAGATTGGCACGACTATCGTAGGCCCCGGCATCAAGGACAAATCCCGGAGGCCTGCTCGAAGTTGTAGAAATTCCCAGAATGTTCAACACCGTTAGGAGTAGTGATCCTTGCTTGCGGACTTCGCCGACAAGGAACAAGTCCTTCGAGATCGACATTGGCGCACTGTACAGTTTGAGATCGTCGCCTCCCCATACGGAGCCATCTACGTCAGTTTGGCGTTCGACTTCAATTTTTGATCCAGCGACTAGCGCATAGGAATCAGCCTTTTCTTCGTACGGAGGAAGGAAGAGCGTGGGCGAAGACGTCAATGTCGTTGTCACCATCGCAACGTCGGCAATTCGTACGGAACCGCTTGCCAATCCGAGCAGTTTCGCACCGTCAAACGCGATCAAGAAGTTCTTCTCTTTGAGTTCACCCTTCGCGGTGGAAATTGTGATTCGCCGGTAAGAACCGGTTTCCAGTGAGTTCGTGGCGAACCAGTTGACCGATCGCCAGGAATCCGTGGCCGTCTCACGCTGGTAGACCTTGAGCGTATTCTTTAGATCGAGTCCCCATGCGGTGTTGAACAGCAGGAGGGTCGCCGTGGCTTGCGTGAACCGAGCACCCACATCACCGGACACGGTTGGAGCGTTGTAGGCCACTCCGCGTGTGGTGGCAACAAGGTTTGACTCGATACCGAGGTCCACGTCGTCCGGGTCGGTGGTGCCTTTGCTATCGAGCATTTGCACGCCCGACATCGGTGAGAGTTTCGGGGTGAGCGTTGCCCATCCCTGGTCGAACTTGGAATCCCGCAAGATCTTCACGGGTTCGTTTGGCGAGAACATCAGGTTCGTCTTGAGCCCGAAGTAGTAGCCCCCGCGCCGGCTCGCATAGAAGATATCAATGCGGTTGGCACCGGTTTGCATCCACCGTCGGTCAATGCTGTTCGACGTGACTAACCCTTTGAGGCCGCCGAGGTCCATCGCAAGTTTGCCGTTGATGTAAACCCAGGTATCCCCGTTGGTGGTAAGGAGCATGGATGCCCCTTGGATGTCGGTGGCTTTCGCCAAGTTGAACGATCCGGTCCAATGGATCAGCCGAAGTCGAGGTTCGACAGGCGTCGCGCCCCCCACCTTTTGGTTTTCCCAGTTGACGGGGAATGTATCCGTTCTTTCGAACTCCTTGACAATCGTGCGTCCCCCGGCATAACCCGGATTCCACCATTGGATTTCGCGGGACTGCGGGTCGGTGCCGTTCAGTTTGATATGGGCGAGCGAACTTTGGATCGCGTAATCGGTCGCGACGGGGAAGCCATGCGCGCCCAATTCGAGTTCCACCATTCCGCTGCTGGCGAGAGCAGGCCCGTTGAGTCCGATCGCACTATCAAGGTGCGGGGTGAGTCCGCCCTTCATGTAGTAGTACGTTGCCTTCAGCCGGGGCACGTTGGTTGTATTCGTCCACGGCACACCGATAACGGTCTTTCGCTTGTAATTGTAGGAAAGTCCATCCGAACCGATTTCGGCGACGGTTGCGCCAGACAACACACCATAGAGGGTGTCGAGCGTCATCGTCTTACGTTCGGATCGTTTGCTTTGATCGCCCGATCCTTCAACAAAGGCATTGACGTTCTCGGTGCTTTCCGCATACGTCATCCCGGCGGGGACGACCATATTCGTCGGAATCTTCTCGGAAACCGAACCCGTGAATCCGGCCATCCCGCGGATTGCCGCCGTTGCAGCGGGGAGAGATGTGGCGGTGTCGGCTGCGGTGTTGGTGTCCACGGCTTCGTCATAGCCGTTGACCTCGACGCCACCGTAGACCATGGAGCGAATCTCCCATCGCATGAGTTCCTGAACGCCGTCCAGTGCGGCAACCGCCGTCGCTTTCTCCTCGTTCAATCCTTCGCGTCGGGAGACCTCGGCGGTAAATCCTGTCAAACCGCTAAGAACGGTCGCGACGCCGGCACCAGTGACCACAACGTAAAGAAGGGTTGCGCCGCGGCGTTTACGGGAGATTCTCAAAGCGAAGTCCCCCAGCAGTAGGTGCGTTCCAATCGGTAAGTGGTTGAGCGTCCGTCATTCGCGGCATCCGGCGCGTCTCCGGTGCTCAGGTTTGCCCCCGCAATGATCGTCACCTTGGTGGTGCGCGCAATCGGGTCGTTCACGAAGTCCACCGAGCGGATCATCTTCCAGCGCGGTTGGCCGTCTTGTTTGCTCCACTCTTCGTCTACGGTCATGAGCCAAGGCTGCGAAGACCCGTTCGGACGGTCAAGCTTCATCACGGTTTGGTAGGTTCCATCGGCGGACGGACCCCAAACGTAACCGGACATGCGATCTGATCCGTAGACTTCGCGACCGGAATTGCCGATCATGGAGGGCGACTGAACGTCGCCGCTGCCGTCAAAATCCGAGTCCATCGATTCCGAAGGCACGTTGATGATCAGAACCTTTTGGGCTTCGTTGGAGTTATCGGTCGTGACGTAAATTGCGTTGCTCATCGTCTCGCCGATGTCGTCCGCAAGAGCGTGGGCCTGGCTGACGACGTTGAGTTCAACGGTTTCGCTTTGCACTCTTCGAACGCTAAACGCGAAGAGAGTTGCGGATGCACCGACAACCACCGCCGAGAGGCTCGCGGTGATAACGGTTTCGGGGAGGGTGAACCCTCGCTTGGTGCGTCGCAGATGTTTCATTAGTTGTAAAGGGTCCCGATGGAAACAGCGCTGTCGACGGTGACCTCGCGGTCACGCTTGCCGACCATAGACGTGGCTTGGTAAAGGACGCGCACTTGCACATCCCAAATGGTTGAGGGGCGGGAGTAGAACTTGCATTGGTTCAGATTTCCGGAGAAACTGAAGTTCTTCACGCCGGTGACGACTTCGATTCGTGAACTTTGGAACGAGCCGGACTCGATGCCGTTCAGCATGACCGGGCCGATGTAGGAGGAGTTGGTTCCGGGGCCGGAGACGCGGAACTGCGGCGAAAGCGAGTTGGTCGGCCAACCGGTGGTGTCAAATCCAATGAACTTGAAATTCGGTTGCGGCCCCGACGCATGCGAGATCCGGAATCGCTTGCACTCCGTCAGGCCAAAGATGGCCGACAGATCAAGACCAACAACTCGTGCTTCTTCTCGTGAGCGGTTGTTGGGTAATCCGGAGGATGGCGTCGTGGTCGAAAACGTGACCTGAGTGGGTGAAACCACGTATGCCTTGGCGAGGGAGTTTCCGTCCTGATCAATCGGTTCAATCTGGAGACCACCATTACCACCGCGCTCCAGGAGAATCAACTCAGGGGCGGTGTCCGCGCCATTCGAGTTGTCCTTGAGGGTGCTACCAAACTCTATCTCCATTGTCCAGAAGTTGGGAGCACCTTCCATGGACACAAACTGCGAGAGGTCGTTGTTGCCGAGAACACGGAGGGCCATCAGTTCGCCCAGTTCCCGATCCCGGGTCGAGATGGACGCCGGGTCGCCGTCAAGCCCTTCCAAAGAGAAAAGTTCTCCGTCGGGAAGGGCCTTGCCCTGCACCACGGTTTCGACGGTGGCCTGGACGGTGTCGTTCAGGAGCACGGACTCCGTCATTGTCCCGGGAGCCAAGGTTGCCTGGCGGCCCATCATGCGCAAGGTTTCAATCTTGTTCTGCGCGGCCGACACGGCCTGGCGTGTCAGGACGGATTCTCCGAGTCGCGCCCGCGCCGCCGTGGTGCCCGCAACGGTAGCGGTGCCCAAGACTCCGACGCAGACGGTTGCCGATACGACCTCGACGAGCGAGATACCTTTCTGTTTACGGCTACGCACTCTCACGTTATCGAAGTCGGAGCGCTAAGAGCCCGTCCTTCTGATAAAAATACGGGAATCCAATTCTGAATCTTGGATTCCCGTACGATTGCTAGGCGATGCGTTCCTTGCTTTGAGGTACGGGCCTAACTTGATCTCTCGATGAGGAACCGGATTGCTTCTTGCAATTGGTTGTCACTCTTTTCGTCACCCACGATGGTCGTTGGCGACAGGTCAAGTTTGACTTCAATATCGGCTGGGATGCCGCCGCGCAAATACATACCGTCCTCGTCTACTTTGCGGCTGATGTCTTCACTCACGGGCAGGTAATAGCCCGCAATCGTAATCTTCGCCGCGCTACCGTCCCGCAACTGGAAGAGTTGCTGAACACTGGCCTTGCCGTACGAGTGCTCGCCGATGATGGTCGCTCGCTTGTAGTCGTGCATTACACCGGCAAAGATCTCGCTCGCACTTGCCGACTCCTCGTTCATCAGGATTACGATGGGCGTGCTCATGTCGAGCCGACGTCCCATCGGAGTACGCACCACCTCTTCATCGCCACCGCGCTTCCGCATTGTCACAACGACCTTGCCGTCGAAGAAGCGTCCAAGCATATAGGAAGCGGCTTCAAGCAACCCACCGGGATTGCCTCGCAGGTCAATCACAATCCCATCCAAGTTCATTTTGCTCATGGGGATAAGCGCTTCATCGAACTGGCGTGGTGCCGTCTCGCTGAACTGGCTTACGGAGATGTAACCCACGCGATCGTTAGCGAGAAGTTTGTGCTCAACAATGGGGATGAAAACTTGGGCGCGCTTGAGAGTGAAACTGAGCGGTCCCGACTCTCCGTCGCGGTTGACGGTCAACGTGACCGGGGTTCCGGCTTCACCTCTGATATTGACAACGATGTCGTCCACTTCCTTGCCGGCCGACTTGACTCCGTCCACCGCAATGATCACATCTCCGGGCTTGATTCCGACTTTCAACGCGGGCCCACCCGGGAAGACAGAAACGACGCGCGCGCCGAGGGGGTCGGGGCTCAAACGCGCACCGATACCCACAAAATCGCCGGCCGTTTCAATCCCAAACTGTTCGTTGACTTTGGGCTCTAAGTAGACGTTATGGGGATCGCCAAGCGACGCCATCACTCCGGACATCGCGCCGAATCGCAAGCGTTCTGAATCAATGTCCAGCGCGGATTGATTGCGGATGAGAGAAAAGTTTTCGCGGAATACTTCCGTCGGCGAGGGTGCCGTGCGGGTCTGCGGAACAATTAGCTTCCGAAAAGCAGTGGGGCTCGGAGCGTCGCCGGTGGAGATATCCGTCCAAGAAAATCCGACGAGGAACAGGGCAACCGCTCCCACGGCGAGAGCGAATACTCGGTGTCCGGTTGTCATTCGTTGTTTGCCTCCGCTTGCGCGACCTCTTTTGTCTCAGGCTTAGGATACAGTCCGGTTACGAGCGTGTACCCCGTGCCGTCCGCAAGCCGGAATGCTTGGACGAAATTGTATGGCTCCTTCGGCAGGTCTCCGCTTAGGGTCACGTCGCTTTGTTCCGCCAATGCCTTCGCGATGATCGCCAAACCACCCGCCATCTTTTTGTCCACGAGGAGAGTGAAGCGAGTCGGGCCTTGCCATTCGCCTTTGGCGAAGATCTCCTTTACCGGGAACCCCTTTTCGTTCGACAATGAAAGCTCGATGTCGTTCTGGGCAAGCACGCCGAGGACGTTGCGAATCTCCTCGGGGTCATAGACCATGCCGCTTCGCAAGTCAATTTCCGAAATGCTTCCGGACGAGAGTTCTCGTTTGAGTGCTTCGCCAGCACCGGTGAGCGCCCGGAGCACCAATGTGGCACCTCTCCGCTCCACAGGTGCAACTTGAATGTCGGCTCGATTGAGAACGGTCTCTTGCTCGTCGCCACCGTTGACCTTCCAGCGGACGGTGACTTTGCCGCTGGTGCCCGACATCAGGTTCTTCATCGCGCGGGCCGGAGCCATCGAATGATCCACGCGGTCCTGCATCAATGCTCGGAACAAATCCAACTCTGATTTCGCCGACGGATCTTTATCGGACTTCTCCATCAGATCACGCAGTTGCTTTACATCTTCTCCGCTTACGAGCCACTTTTCGTCCACTCGGGTGATGCG
>JAHBTC010000169.1 GCA_019638835.1 Fimbriimonadaceae bacterium | reverse complement strand
CACCCAGTCATATAGGCGACGCGCGTGCTCGATTACCTCGTTCAGTCGTGGCTGTTCGATGGGCTCGTTGAACGGGAGTTCGGGCGCCGGAAGCACATCGATGCCTCCGCTGGGGATAGTTAGCGCAGCCCAAAGATTGGGATCGAGGCGATCGGACTGCTGAAGGGCATCCACTACCGAATAGGCGGCCTGCAATTTGAGGTAAAAGCCGATTGTTCCGCCCTGCAAGTCAAAGTCGACCAACAGCACCTTGTTACCGGTCGATTTACGAAGCGCGTGGGCAGTGTGGGTGGCAATGGTTGAGCTACCCGAGCCAGGCTTGGCCGACGAGAACATTACGACATGGCCGAGTTCGGTCGAGACCTCCTGATCCGGCTGGCGAAGCCGACGGACACGATTGGCGGCGTCTCGCTGCGAGCTTGATTCGAAAGGCGGCGAGAGAAACTCGCTGGCCCCGGCCCTCAGCACCGAAATAACGGCTGCACTGTCATTGGAGTGATGCAAACCAATGACTGGGGTCACGGGACGCCAATTACAGACAAAGCGAACAAGCTCCGTAGCCGCAGCAAAGTTGCTGGCCGTATCGATGAGCACGACATCCGGTTTTAACTGCCGAAGACGTATCTCCAGCGTGTTCAGCGAGGGATATGCCTTCAGTTCAGCAAGTAATTGAAAAGACCGGGTTTCGTGCAAGGCAGACACAAGCTGCTGTGCGAGTTGCCTGTCGGGCGCAATGAGGAGCGCAGTCAATGGCTGTTCGCGACCTTGACGATTCGGGTGCATACCACTTCTCAACCGGTTCGTTAGGGTCTTTCGGCGGCTCCCGGCTTCGCTACGACAGCTTTGGCAGATTCCCTGCTCTTGGACTGTTTGGAATTGGATCCAGACTTGACCGGCTTAGCAGCAGGCTTGTCATTGGGCACCAGGAACTTCATCGGCATAGGAGGAAGCGGGCTGGTATCACCCGGTCTGAGTGGATCCACGATTTCGGGTGTGACCATGACAACCAGTTCGGTCTTGGAACGATTCTCTATACGGCTCTTAAAGATGACGCCCAGAAGAGGAATCGAGGATAGGCCAGGAATTTTTGAGAAGGCTTCGTCGGCCCGGTTGTCAATCAAGCCACCAATGACGAAGCTCTGGCCGGGCGCCAGTTCGATGTTTGACTCGATGCGTCGTGTCGACAGCGCAGGGATTCGAAATCCGCTGATGGTGACTGCGTTGGCAATATCAATAGACGAGACCTCAGGTTTCACATACATCTTTAGGGTCTTGTTCGGCGTGAGGAGAGGGTTGAACGAAAGCCGGATTCCGAACTCACGGAACTGCACTGTTACCGAACCCGAGTTTGAACCACCCTGGAGGATCGGGACGGGAAACTCACCACCTACCAGAAAGCTTGCTTCCTTACCGTTCGTAGTTACAAGGTTCGGTTCGGCTAAGATCTGAAGGGCTCCACGGGTCTGTAACGCACGAATGGTGGAGGCGAGGTTCAGGTCGGGCCGAAAGGCGAAGATATTCAGAGCATCACTGAGCGAGAATTCGCTGGAGGTTCCGGCTACCCCCCCGCCTATCACCCCGCTGATGTTCGACGGTTTGGCGCCACTGGTCTGGCCGGTTCCGACGGTTCCGGGAGTATTAAGAGCCCCTGTCGAGATCAAGTTGACCGCAAACTGCTGGGAATAATTACGATCCACCTCAGCGAACTTGACGCGCAGCAGGATCTGCTTCTCGACATCGAGGGGACGAATTTGAAGATTGTTGACGACCGTTTTGGCTAGCGAGGCGACCAGCGCGGCGGCGCGATCGGAAACCGGTTGAGCAGAGACGGTGCCGTTCAGAGTAACAGAATCGCGAGCGGACTTGATCGCAATGTCTTCGTGGGGAAAGGTTTCCTTGAGGATTTTTCGGATGGGATCAAGATTGTGTTCAACAGAAAC
>JAHBTC010000168.1 GCA_019638835.1 Fimbriimonadaceae bacterium | reverse complement strand
CGTCGAACCCGAGGATTCATCAAGGAGAACTACGCCCAAACCGACCCTGACACCGGGCGCAAATACCTCGTTCTCGCCGATGGCACAAACACCTTCTTTCCCGAGCGGACGCCGAGAACCATCAAATTCGAAATCAACGAGACCGATGGCAAAGACCCTTATGCGAGGCTCTTCAACCAGTCCATCGTCAACCAGGTCAATGCGCTGAATCTGCCGCGCTACGGGCTCGGAAACTACGTTGCGAGCCAGCCAGACACGCCGCCAACCCAAGCCGAAACCAAGGTGTTGCAAGACTTGGGTCGAGCCGGAAAGCGCCTAATGGGATTCTGCCGAACGAACCTGTTCAAGCGCCTGGAAAGCAGCGGACTCGCCTTCATTCAGTCGGTCGAGCGCCACATCCTTCGAAACTACATCTTCCTGCACGCAATCGAGAACGGTCTCCCCTTACCCATTGGAACGACCGACCCCTCGATGCTCGATGTCCACTCCTTTGACGAAGACTCCGATGACACCGGTGTGACGGGCAGCATCTTCGACGAAGAAAACGAGGACTTCATCGACTCTGACGCCCCTTCGGTTCACGTTCCGATGTACACCGAAGCGGAGTTCCGAAAGCGAGCAAAGGAAGTCTATGACCTCTACTCGACGAGCTACAAGAAGCGATTCAAATGGCTCCGACCGGGGCTCTTTGTCGAGCGGTTTGAGACAGACCTTCAAGCCGACTGCGACTCGCTCTGCACCATCTTGGAGAAGCACTGCACTTGGAATCCGGGCGACGACAAAAAGCTCGCGAAGCTCTTTGAACTCCTCACCACCACTCACGCAAACGACAAGGTGCTTATCTTCACTCAGTTTGCTGACACGGTGAAGTACCTATCCGAAGAGTTGAAACGACGTGGCGTAAAGAACGTGGAGGGAGTCACTGGGCAAAGCGAAAACCCCACTAGGCTCGCGCACCGATTCAGTCCCGTAAGCAACGGCAAACGCGATGCAGTCAAGCCTGAAGACGAGCTTAGAGTCTTGGTTGCAACCGACGTTCTTTCCGAAGGACAGAACCTCCAGGATGCATTCGTGGTCGTCAATTTCGACCTCCCTTGGGCAATCATCCGCTTGATTCAAAGAGCCGGTCGTGTTGACCGAATCGGGCAGCAGCACCCCGAAATCGTCTGCTACTCGTTTTATCCGATGGATGGCGTTGACCGCATCATCAATCTTCGTGGAAGAGTTCGCCAGCGCCTAACCGAAAACGCCGAGGTCGTTGGTGCCGACGAGCAATTCTTCGAAGACCTCAAGGTCGATGAACGGTATCGCGACCTATACAACGAGAAGGCAGGCATCCTCGACAACGACGACGATTCTGAAGTTGACCTCTCGTCCCTCGCATTCCAGATTTGGAAGAACGCGACCGACGCCGACCCGTCGCTCAAGGGGATTATCGAAGACATGCCTGACGTGGTGTTCTCGGCGAAAGAGTACGAGCCCCAGCCTCAGAAGCCGCATGGCGCTCTGGTTTATATGCGAGCCGCTGATGGCAACGATGCTCTTGCCTGGGTCGATGAGAAAGGCGACCTAGTTTCGGAATCGCCCCTTGCCGTCCTCAGAGCAGCCGAGTGCGAGCCCGGAACACCGGCAAGAACCAAAGCCAAGAACCATCACGAAATCGTTCGCAAGGGCGTTGAGCGGATGGTTGAAGAGGAGTCGAGCATCGGTGGGCAACTCGGCAAACCATCGGGGGCACGGTTCCGCACCT
Organism: Fimbriimonadaceae bacterium; assembly: GCA_019638835.1. Classification (GTDB taxonomy): domain Bacteria; phylum Armatimonadota; class Fimbriimonadia; order Fimbriimonadales; family Fimbriimonadaceae; genus JAHBTC01. Next base: position 226 of record JAHBTC010000168.1, on the reverse strand, counting down.
ACGAACGGCTAAAGGGCTATGCGGAGCACGTCAAGGGCACCCTGCTTGCCACCGACGAGCTTCACCGGGTCATCGAGGATATCTATCGGTATCCCCTGCGCCAATCCGCGACCGACACGCTAAATCGTCAACTCAAGGCGGGAATCAACGATGACGCTCTATCTGAGCTTTGCATCTCGCTGCGAAGTGAAGAACGGCTCTGCATCATCTCGGACGAAGCCGAAAG
>JAHBTC010000167.1 GCA_019638835.1 Fimbriimonadaceae bacterium | reverse complement strand
GAAGAGGCCAGGGGTTCGAATCCCCTTATCTCCACCAAGATTTCAACTACGAATCTAAGTTCAAAACATTCCCGATTTCGTCGGGGGATTCGAACCTTGCTCCACCCCGTGATTGTCCTGGGCGACACGCGATGAGGCGAAAACTACCCGTATTCGCCTCACAATCTGAGGCGAATACCTGCCATAATCGCCTCAGTGCCAACGTACATCCACGAATTAGTTCAGTGGCCGGTCTACACATACGACACTGCTGCTTTGCTGTCAGACCTCGAAGAAGTCAACATGCGGCGCGGACGACTGTTTGGCATCTTGGAAGCTATCGGATTCGATGGACTGCGAGAGCAAGATGTCGAAGCACTCTCGGAGGAGCTAGTCAAATCCAGTGCGATCGAAGGAGAAAAACTTGACCTTGAAACGGTCAAGAACTCTGTGGCGCGCCGTCTCGGGGTAGATCGCGGCGGCCTAGCCAACTCAGATCACTACATCGAGGGACTAGTTGAGATGGCCATTGACGCCACCCAACGATACGACTTGCCTCTGACCTCGGAGCGAATCTTTAACTGGCACGCGGCTCTATTTCCAACAGGCCGTAACGCGTTTGGAAAGGTCCTCGTAGGGAAATGGCGAAATGACGAGAAAGGCCCGATGGTCGTAGCCTCACAAAAAAAGGGCCGTGAGGTTGTCCACTACGAAGCACCGCCGGCTCAGCAGGTTCCAGGCGAGATGACCAAGTTCCTGAAATGGGTCGAAGGGACAAACGAAGAAAGCGCGATCCTGAAAGCCGGAATCGCCCATATCTGGTTTGAGACCATCCATCCTATGGATGACGGTAACGGCCGAATTGGTCGCAACATCATGGACATGCTTCTTGCAAGGGCGGACCAGAAACCCCATCGACCGTACAGTTTGGCGAGCCAAATCCACTTGAATCGAAATGCTTACTACGATGTCCTTGAAGCAACCCAAAGAGGAACTCTGGATTACACTGAGTGGCTGGCATGGTATCTAAGGATTTTATCGAATACGCTGGATTCTGCCGTCCAAGCGGTGGGTCAGGCTATCGAACGAACACGATTCTGGCAAAACATAAGAGATATCCAGCTTAACGATCGGCAAAAGAAGGTCATTTCGCGAATGCTCATGGGATGGGAAGGGCGGATGACGAACAAAAAGTACGCGAAGCTGTGCGACTGCTCGGACGCCACCGCTACTCGTGACCTTACGGATCTCGTAGAGAAGTCCATTCTTCGTTCGGACGGGGCAGGAGGCAGGAGTGTTGGATACGAACTAGTCACCATCTCACAAAGCTAGTCGCATGTGACGCTTAAAGAGTGTCCGACAAGCCTTGTACAGGAAACCTTCCTCAACGGGTTCTAAGTGAGTCTACCAGTCTCCACCACCGTTCCCGTTCAGAATCAAGCCCACTCCCAGTCCGATTGACCAGCCACGGACATGGGGAATCGAACTGACTTACTTCTGTAATTGCGAAATGCGTTTGGTGACCTCCCGTTGCAAGGCTTCTGTCGTTGCGAGGTCAAAACCGATTTCGGGTACTCGACTGATCTAAGGTTCGATGTGATCGCAGAGAGTGTCGAGCATTTGTAGAGTCGCCTTGTCTGATGTGTTCTTCAGCAGTTTACGGCGGTGTCGAATCCTATCCCCGATGTCCTTTGCAGTCATAATGACAACGATCGTCTATATTATGTGCCACTCTGGCCAGGTTCTGCGCCAATAGACGGCTCAAAGACAAAGATCGCTTACAATTTCCACCGCAAAAGGGGGCGAAGTGTCGCTTGGCACGACAGAAAGTCAACGACCGTTGATCAAATGTTACATGGTCTGAATGCCGCCAGGCTGTCCGGCCGTGGCGGTGCGTCGGGCCTTGGGGGAAAACTGGCCCGGGTATGTTGGACCGGTGCTGTTGAGCGTCGTCCTGTTCGCGGCGTCCCTGTCGAGGGCAGAGCCTGAAGCCCACGCTTCCACCACGCTGACCGTCTTCGCCGCAGCGTCCTTGCACGAGTCCT
>JAHBTC010000166.1 GCA_019638835.1 Fimbriimonadaceae bacterium | reverse complement strand
GAGAGGACGCGTGCCATCCGTTCGCTTTGTCGAACTCGTCGATCCCGATCCGGTCGTCTCGGAACATCTCTTCCCGGTGGTTTGCTTCGTGAGACTTTCTTCTTGGCCATGCTGCTGAGTCTTTCAAAATAGGATTCCATCCAGTCTGAGGGTAAGCAGTGCCAGAGGAGGGTCAACCTGTAGTGCCAGACTCGAAAATCCAGCTATGAGCCTGGTCCACCACCTTCGCCACAAGTGGCAGGTCGTCACGTCCGAAGGAGTCTGTGTTTCGCCATTCTTCGCCCTCTTTGTAGAGTCGGCTGACGGTCACATTGTGACGGACACCGACCGAAGTTTCGTTCTCCCAGATCGCGGCCTTGACGGCTCCCAGACGGATTTCGTGGACGGGCTGTTGTTTTTGCTTGGGCATCGTGAGGTTCCTTTCGTTGAGTGAAGTGAGACTTCACTTCATACCCGAACAATGGGAGCCGGTTCACTGAATCCGAACAGGCCGTCCTCAAGAAGTTCGCTCATTTCCTTTTGGCCAACTCGCTGTGCGTCTGAACTGAAGGGGCGTTGTGGCGGCTGAAAGTGACGTCGTGCCAGACTCAGGAAGAAGTCAATGCACAGTTCTCTACTGGAAAATGTTGACCAGGGAACTCCATGGCCACTGCAGTCCCCACATTGATAGGCCAGGTTGATCCTGATTGCCCATGACTCTGATGAGATTCTGGCGATCTCATATTCCGCGATGGCTCGTTGGTTCTTGGCTTCGAATCGCCGGAGTCCTTCCGATGATTCCCTTGCAGGGTCTCTGACCGTTCTCACCCAGTTCTGGAACTTCTGTTGCCGGAGTTGCAGTGACTCAATGACCATTTCCATTGGTCTTTCCGAGTTGACTGAGTTTCAATTGCAGGTAACGTTCCAAGTCGTCGATCAGAGTCCGTTCCGGCTTCGAGAACCAGCGACGTTGTTGCTTCAGGATGTTGATCACATCCCGGTAGCCCAGTTCTCCGATAAACGGGAGTTTGGGCAGTTCGTTCAGCCGTTCGCTGTCCGGGATAGCCTCCTTGAGTTGGCTCGAATCGCGGTACTTCTGCACGAGTGGATTCCCGGTTGTCGGCGTAAGCAGGATCAACACGAAGTCTCGATGTTCTTCATTGAAGAGAACATCCTCCTGAAACCATCCGTTCTCCCGGAGTCCGACGCGGGCGTTCCGAATCAGTTGATCAGAAGGGAATCCGGTCGATCCGTTGTTGTGGATGGTGGTCGCCGAGAGTTGCGAACCGTATTTCATCTCGATGAAGACGGTCGTCTTGGGGTTTTCCCATGTGATGACGACGTCCACTTCAGTAGCCCCCTCGGACCAGTTCAGATGCTGCCGGGGGTATCGTCGCTGTTTTTCCCAAAGCTCGATTCGCAGATCCCGAAACACCTGTCGGCGGAATCGTTCCTCACCCAGTGCCTGATTGAGCAAGTCCGGCAGCCACCAGCGTGGATTGATTGCTTTCAGCACTCCGAACAGGTGCCCGGTCACCACGTCCTCGCTGGTCGGTCGTACGATCAATGGACAGCGTAGCTCTCCCTTGCGAGCCGGTTCGCAGAGGCAGCCTCCTTTGCCGCCGAGTTCGGTCAGCATGCTCCCGCTCCGTTGAGTTCGTGAAGTTCAATCGCTGCTTCTGATTGGGTTGGTTTTGGTCTCCACGCCCGACACTCTTGCCGGTACGAACAAGTCGAGCAGTTCAGTGGGGTTTCGATCGGATAGAAAATCTCGTTGGCAACTGCTCGTTCCACGTTCTGCACCAGATCGCCCAGTCGTCCGAGATCTTCCTCGGTTCGAGAAGTCTTCAGTCGCTGGAGTTTCGGTGTCTTGGTTTTCACCAGCACGGCATACTCGACCGTCGGCATCAGCCCCGTTGTCTCGATGACTGCGTTCACGTAGCAGGTCGCTTGCAGGGACGCTTCGACCTCAAAGTCTCCGTAGGACCGTCCCGACGTTTTGAACTCCGTCACTTTGAGGACATCAGTTTCCTTCGTGATCAGGTCGGTGAAGGCGAGCAGCGGGGTTTCCA
>JAHBTC010000165.1 GCA_019638835.1 Fimbriimonadaceae bacterium | reverse complement strand
TGATGGGGTGGATCGGCTGGCCATGATAGTCGTGGTCGACAAATACCTGACGGGGTTCGACGCTCCAGTCGAACGAGTGCTGTACCTCGACAAACCACTCAAAGAGCACAACCTGTTGCAGGCCATCGCCCGCGTCAACCGCCCGATGCCGGAGAAGGACAAAACCTGGGGACTGATCGTCGACTACTGGGGCGTTGCCGGATTCCTCGACAAGGCTTTGGAAGTATTCTCCGAAGATCTTCAGGTCTCTGATGCACTGTCGAAACGGGACAATGACACGGCCTACGAGACATTGAAGCAGAGGAAGACCGATGTCTTTGCCCTGTTCAAGGAAGACCTGACACGAGATGACATTGAACCCTGGATTCTGGCTCTCGACAAGGAAGACATCCGAGCCATCTACCTCGCACGATATCGAGAGTTCTACAAGGCTCTGGAGCAACTCCTGCCCGACGAACGAGCACTCAAGTTTCTGGGGGACTTCGCCTGGTTGCGGCGAGTTCGACAGGAAATGCTCACCCACTATGCGGAGGAGGAAGATACCGAGCTTCCCGATTGCAGTGCCAAGGTCCGAGAACTGATCAATCAACACGTCCGAGCAGAAGATGTGACTGTTCTCCTGCAACCAGTCAACGTGCTCGATGCCAACTTCAGCCAGGAGGTCGACAAGCTCGAGTCCGCACGAGCCAGAGCCAGCCGGATGGAGCACGCGGTCAAACGGACGATCACGATCAAGATGCACGAAGATCCGGCATTCTACGAATCACTTCAAGATCGCCTCGATCGGATCATCGAAGACTGGAAGGCGAAGCGAATCGACGATGTCGCAGAGTTTCAACTCCTCTCGACGTTACGGAACAATCTGGTCTCGGGTCAGAAGCAGTCGGCAGAGTCGGTTGGGCTTGAGCCAGGACCTTATGCTGTCTTTGGGTTGCTCAACCAGCATCTTGGTGAAGAGAACGAGAACAGTGCAAAGCAGAAAGACCTGGCAACGGTGGTGTTCGAGACACTGAAATCCGAAGCGGTCATCGACTGGACAAGTAAGGATGACGTCCAGCGTGAGATGAAGCGGAAAGTCAAGAGGCAGTTGCGTCTGGCAGATTGCCCAACGGACAAGATCGAGGAACTCACAACCGCGATCATGGACTTGGCACGGGTGAGACTGGGATGACAAAGGCACAAGGAAGTCAAATCCAGTTCGGAAACACGACAATTCCCTACGAGATTCGCCGTACCCCGAACAGGAGCAGCATCTCAGTAAACGTTCATCCTGATGGAACGGTGACTGTCGATGCCCCGAAGGGGAGCAGGAAAACACACATTGCAGAGGCAGTCCAAGCCAAGCAAGTGTGGATTCTGAATCAGCAGGAACACTTTCGCCGCCTCATGAGGACTCGGACCAAACGGTTCGTCAGCGGAGAATCGTTTCTCTACCTCGGGCGTCAATACAAGCTAATGGTTCTCAACGACGCGAGCGACGAGACTCCGACCGTCAGATTGTTTCGAGGCCAAATCGAGGTTAGGACTCCTGCCACTGCAGATCAGGAAAGCCAGGTTTCATTCACCCGATCCATGTTGATCGATTGGTATCGAGAAAAGGCACTACGTCGCCTGGAGAGCCTGACAAACCGTTACGCACGAAATCTCGGAGTCGAGGTAGAGTCTGTGCGAGTTCGAGAGATGAAAAGTCGATGGGGAAGTGCAAACCACAAAGGTTGGATCGCCTACAACTGGAAGATCATCCTCGCACCGAAGAGGCTCGTGGAATATGTGGTCGCCCATGAGGTCTGTCACCTGAAACATGACGACCACTCCAGGGAATTCTGGCGACTACTGGAACGGGCAATGCCAGACTACGAGAGACGACGTCTTGAATTGGCGGTCAACGGACCGAAGTACGACTTGAGAACTGAGGGTGAGACCTAGCAATAACTCGCAGAGAAATGGTCAGTCCTTGGGTAGTAAGACAAGTGTAGTCTCCACAACTCAAGGAACATCAACATGCCCCACGATCTCGCGACCACGAACGGCCAGACGGCCATGATGTACGCCGGGGAAACTCCCTGGCACGGACTCGGAACGAAGCTCGATGAACCCGCCACCGCCGCCGAAGCAATCGAAGCAGCTGGTCTGAACTACCACGTTGATCTCAAACCAATCGAAACCGACGAGGGAATCCCGGTTCCGCAGCGGAAGGCAGTCATCAGAACTGACTCGAATCAGGTGTTGGGTGT
>JAHBTC010000164.1 GCA_019638835.1 Fimbriimonadaceae bacterium | reverse complement strand
ACCGAGAGCCGCAGCCGGTGTACGACCGAGCGCGGCCCTCTCCGCCCCGCCAATTGGTTGGCCCGGGCGAGGAAGCGGGCCTAACGCCAGCTTCAACGAACGATCTTCGGTTTCGATATTGGTGATGAGCTTAAGTTTGGTCACGAAAGCACGAACGCGCTCGAGGTTCCCCTCAAGAGCATTGAGCTTTCCCTCGACAACTTGGAACTGTTCACGAAGAAGCGAGTTTTCAGCGCGCAGACGGCGGTTTTCAACCGAGGCCCCAAGAAGACTGAGGTAATCGACAACAGCCGCAGCCCCAATAACCGAGAGAACCAAAACGAAGCTCAAAACGGCCTTCAGCCAGCCATCCGACAAAGTCAGACTCATCGTCCGACCCTTGCGGTTGGAGAGCATCAAGAACGTCACCGTCTTGCGTGCGGTCGGGTCTACGACAGCTCCACCCACATCTCTTTTGGTTGTTTGACCTTCGTTTTTCACAAAACGCTCTCCAAAACCGTTCGGCCCTTAGCAGCCCGGGCCTCATGACTCGTATCGGAACAATCCGCCCCAAACTCGAGGCTTAAGCCTTTTAAGAGATTCGTTAGCGCGCAACGTCGAAATGGGTCAAAACGCACCGAGTCGGCGGCCCTCAAATCTCATATAATCAAGATAACACGGTCAAAACCATGACCGTGACGTTGTCGTCGCCCCCTGCGTTCTTGGCTTCCTCAATACACTCCGTCACGATCGCCTCAGGGTTGTCTGTCCCATGTTTGCGGATCGTGGCATCGATCAGGTCGTCGTCGACCAGACCACAAAGCCCGTCCGAACACATCAGGTACATGTCGCCCTTCGCAAGCGACCGCTCGAGGATGTCGACCTGAACCTCTCGTTCAAAGCCAACACTGCGGGTGATAACGTTTCGGTTGGTCAAACGGGGCAGATCCTCTTCCTTGATAAGACCCGCTCGCAGCTGCTCGTTGACCAAGGAGTGATCCTCCGTCAATTGCCACAGCTGCTCTTGCGAGTAGAGATAAGCCCTTGAATCACCTACGTTTCCGATAAACAAACTCTCGCCCCATACAAAGGCGGTAACGAGCGTCGTTCCCATCCCATGAAGCTCTGGGTTTTCAACGTGGCTCTTGTCGAAGATCTTCGCGCTCGCCTCTTCGTAGCCACGAACGAGAAGTTCACGGGCGCCGTATTTGCGACTTTGCGATTTCGCGCCTCGTACAAATTCCAAAAGCGTTTTGACCGCCATCGAACTTGCGACTTCGCCACCGCGATGGCCACCCATTCCGTCTGCCACGCAGTAAAGTCCGATCTCTTCATCGTAGAGAAAGGAGTCTTCGTTGCGCTCACGGCGCAACCCAACATCAGTTTTACAGACGACACGAACACGAGATGCCACGTGTTTAGTTTAAAGAGGAAACGCGCCTTAGGCTAACAAAACTCTGTTTCCAGATGTCCAGTCTAGGTCTGCCAATATCGACGGCCAGGACTCTCGAGAAATCTCCCATTATTCCGATACGCAAATAAGGGAGGTTTCATGAAATTGTCGGCACCACGCACGCGATTTTGGGCAGCCCTCGTCCTCTCGCTTCTTTTCCACAGTTTGCTAGGGGGCGGGCTGGTTTTTGCTCCTTCGCAAAAGCCCGTGAAAAAACCAACCCAGACCTCTGTCGAGCTGATGTCTCCCGAGGAGCTACAAGCCTTCTTAAAAAAAGCGGCGGATGCAAAGTCAAAAGCGCAGCAAATCGTGTCCTCGGATGACCGTCGTCTCAACGACGAGAAAGATCCAAACGCCAAGTACCTTAGTCAATTCGACCAAAAGGTGGTTCGCGAAACTCGTGCATTGAAGTCCGGAAAATTTGCGAACACCAGTGGCAAAGGAGCCGCGGCCGCTCCGGCTCAAGCCAAGACCGAAACTCCTCGCGAAGCCGAGCCGAAACCGCAGGAAAAATCGGAGAAGTCTTCCGAGAAATTGGCGACGAAATCCGACATCAAAACCTTTCAAGGTGGCGATCTCGCCGTCGCGCCTAAGACGGGGCTTGCCGCTTTCAACCCGTCTTTCCGAAAACTTCCTGTCGTTCCAGACCCGACAGCGGCTCCGAATGAAACTTCTGGTGACGGCCGCGAGATCTCGGCCACCGACGACCACTTGAAAGACGTGCCTTCGGGGCTAGATACGATGCTTTCGACACGCGAGTTTCTCTACTACTCGTATTACAACCGAATCAAAAGTCAGCTCCGTCAGCACTGGGAACCG
>JAHBTC010000163.1 GCA_019638835.1 Fimbriimonadaceae bacterium | reverse complement strand
CCAGAAGCCAGTAAATTGGATATAGCGCGACGACACCGGATTCTGCCGGAATCGGTCGTTTCCGAGGAGCAACCAGTCGCCGCTGCGCCGCACAAGATTCACGCCCTCGGGTTTCACTGTTCCGTCCTGAATGTCGGCAGGGACGCGTGGGAGCGTCCACGAGATCACGACAAAAAGGTGAGCCAGCACGAGAAACTGGACCACGGGATGAACTCGCTTGGGTTCCGAACTAGGGTTGCTTGCGGCTTTGGCCACGGGCTCGCTCCATTACACTACATTCGGAGCGTCATCGGCACCCCGGATGAGTTTCCCAATGCGATCCCTGACTTCAGTCACTCCGATCGTCACTTTGCCGGAAACGGAGTCGGGAGCATGGAACAACTCGCTCTCCAGCAGTCGCTCAAGTACGGTGTGAAGTCGCCGGGCACCAATATTCTCGAACTTCTGATTTGCTTCCTGTGCAAGGTATGCGAGTTCGTCGAGGGCTTCGCTGGAAAACTCCAATTGGACACCATCAACGCCAAGAAGTGCCGTGTACTGCTTTGTCAAGGCGTTCTTCGGCTCGGTGAGAATGCGACGGAAGTCGTCTTCGCCGAGAGATTCCAGTTCCACTCGAATAGGGAGTCGACCCTGTAGTTCCGGAATCAAGTCGCTCGGTCGGCTCATGTGGAAGGCGCCGGCAGCGATAAAGAGAATGTGATCGGTGGATACCGGACCAAACTTTGTCTGCACCGTCGAACCCTCGATAATGGGAAGCAAGTCGCGCTGTACTCCTTCACGGCTGACGTCCGGACCGGCCCCCGCCCGCTCCTTGGGCATCGCCACCTTGTCGATCTCGTCCAAGAAGATGATGCCGGTCTGCTCGGCTCGCTCAACGGCAATCTTATGGATGCCGGCTCGCTCAAGTGCCGATTTCATCTCTTGCTCAATAATCGTAAACAGCGCATCCGGAACGGACATTTCCCGCCACCCCCGACGCTGATTGAATGGGCCGCCCATTCCAGGAAGGTCAAGCCCCATCTCCTCCATCCCTTGCGGGGTGAACACCTGCAGGAACGAGGTGCCTGCCTCGTCCACTTCGATGCTGACTTTAGCGGTGTCGTGTTTACCAGCCTTGATTTCGGCGATGACTTCTTCGCGAGTTGGCCTCGGCGGATCTTCGGATTCGGTTTCGGCAGGTTGCTCCCACGCTGCGGTGTATGCCGGAGGAGGATTCAATAGGTCAGCCACTCGCTCGTAAGCCGTTTGTTCGGCTTTGGGGAGGAACTCATCCCGCTTCTCTTGTTCGACGAGTCTCACGGCCGCCGCGACCAATTCACGAATCATCGATTCCACGTCGCGCCCGACGTAACCCACTTCTGTGAATTTCGTGGCTTCGACCTTCACGAACGGAGCCCGCGCTAACTGCGCGAGCCGACGGGCGATCTCCGTCTTGCCAACGCCGGTCGGCCCCATCATGAGGATGTTCTTGGGCAAGATGTCGTTTCGATCCGGCAACGGAATCTGCTGGCGACGGTACCGATTTCGGAGTGCGACGGCAACCGCACGCTTGGCGGCCGCCTGGCCGACAATGTGGCGGTCCAGTTCCGCGACAATTTGGGCAGGCGTCAGCGCTTCGATCGGTAGGGTCATGGCTTGCCGTTGTACCTGCCTCTAGGTACGCCAACCAGGGTCCGCCCGGTGTGCAAAAGGGGGTCGCTCGGTATAGTGACTGAGTCATGAGGATCGCTGTCTTGCCGTTCAATGCGGGCCCCGGGGCCCGTGCTGCGTTGGCTCGCCAAATCCCGAATTACGCCGTCGAGATGGTGAAAAATGCCACCGGCCAAGAAATCGGACAGGTGAACTACTTGGCGCAGTTGGAAGACAACGGCGTCACCCGCTATGCGCTCGTCAATCCGAGCGAGGAACTCAATGACATCGAGATGCTCAAGCAACTCATGCAGCAGTCAGAAACCGAAATCATGGTGGACGGTTTGTTGCAAGAAAGTGAAATCGGAAGCGAGATCACCGTACGAACGATTCGCCAAGGAAGCGAGGGGCTCGCAGAGCTTGAGTCCATCCCTCTGACAGACGAAAGCCTGTTTGACGGAATCCGTAACTTGATGGAAATGATCGCGTCGCGAATCGGCTCGTCGATAGACCTCCCATCATCTAACGAAGACCTCTTCGGCACTGATAGCCCCGAAGCTTTCTCTCAATTCCTCACTGGATTTGATGCAACGAACTATATTGAACGCGCGCAAGGCATGGTCGTTCGTGACTTTGATCCACTCCCAGTTTTCGATGCGTTGCTCCGATCGATGGAACTGGATAAGGACTGGGAGGCACCGTTCCTAAC
>JAHBTC010000162.1 GCA_019638835.1 Fimbriimonadaceae bacterium | reverse complement strand
TCAATCTCCGGGGCTGCTTTCTCGATCGCCTTGAACAACTTCCGAAGTCCGCGTGCATCGCCCGGCTCGGCCTCACTGAGTACTTGCAAGCAGGCTTCCCGGTCAGCAGGCAGATCAATCGCCTCTTCTCTTCCTTCCTGAAAAATCCGGCTCCAAGGGTCGAGTCGCCGGAGCCGAAGGTAATCGCTCACCCCCGCACGGCGAAACAAGTCTTCGTAGATTTGCGTGAGGATAATGATGCTCGGACCGGGGTCAAGCCGATATAGACCTTGTACGATTGGAGCGGCCTTCCCCCCAGGCACGTCGCGTTGCTCGTAAACGGAAACATCGTGTCCATCAAGAGCGAGATGAATCGCGGCACTTAGGCCAGCGACTCCCGCACCCAGAACGGCAACTCGTCGCCGCTTCATGGATTACTGCATGGTCGCTTCGAGTAGATCCAATCGGTCTTGAATGCGGATCGAGAGGTCTTCAATCTCATTCTGCTCTCTACGCTCCTTCACCTTCGAGAGTGCGCCACATGCGACGAACCCGATGAGTGCACCGAGAGCGACCCAAACCAATCCCTTCATTTCTTCCATTTTACCGGGCGAGGTTCAAATTGAACCGGCCCCCGCTTCTGCTTGAGAAGCGAGGGCCGGCGATTGGGTTCCGTTCCGTACCGTTACGGGATCAGGAGGAGCACGCCGTTGGCCTCACTATCGAGACCGGAGGCGCGGAACCTCACTGCGACCGAACGAGATACGCGGTTCGTGGCAACGCGGAAGATCGCGGTGGTTTGACCCGCCGGGATCGTGACCGTGTTACCGCCCACCGGCACTGACAGTTGCGGTGACAGGCTCGTGATCGTGACGGTGTAGCCACCAGCAGGTGCCGGTTGCGAGAGCAAGATCGTGCCCACGCTTTGACGTCCACCGCGCACGCGACCTGGCGAGAACACAATCGAGTTCACTTGAGGTCCACGAACGAGGATCGTATCCGTTACGGTCTGCCCGTTCACGAGGGCCGATACCGTCACATTGGTCGTCACCGCGATGGAGACGGACGTGATAGCAAAGGTAGCGCGATCGGCACCTGCCGGGATCGTCACCGTTCCGGGGAACGTGAGGATGCCCGTCGGGTTGGCGGACAGGGAGACCGTGAGGCCGCCCGTTGGCGCCGGACCTTCGAGGATGATCGTTCCCGAAGCCGGATCGCCACCGTTGATCTCAGACGGATTGAGTTCCAGACTGAGAATGTCAGGTGAGCGGACTTCGAGCACCGCGTCGGCACTGACCAGCGGACCAGCCGTGGCCGTGATGGTTGCATTGCGATCCGACTGCACCGCGAACGTATTCACCGTGAAGTTGACGAACGTTGCGCCTGCCGGAATCGTGATGTTCGGAACCGCAGGTTGCGCGGCAGCCGGATCACTTGACGTCAAGGTCAACGGAATACCACTCGCCGGAGCCGGCTCGCTGATCGTCGCCGTTGCCAGCGATGTCTCTACTCCACCAAGCACACTCGTTGGATTGAGCGTCAAGGTCAAGTTGAGCGGTCGGACCGTGATCGTGACCGTTCTTGGAGTGAAGCCACCGGCCTTGCTTGCGGTTACGTCTGCCGTCTGGATGGAGTTGACCGCAAGGGTGCGAACTTCAAAGTCGGGCGAGACGAGTCCATTGGCAGGCACCGTGACCGTGCTCTGACCCACAACAACCGCGTTGGTGTTGCTGCTGCTGAGGTCAACCACGAAACCGTTCGGACCGGCGGCACGGGTAAGGCGTACTCGACCTGTGAGGATCGTTCCACCAAGCACGTCCGTAGCCGGGACGATTTCGAGTTCAAGGATGTCAATGTCATCCACGACGAGGGTTCCGTCAACGCTCGTCGCGCCTTCGGTTGCCCGCATCGTTAGGTTCGTCGTTGAGGCAACTCGCGGAGTTCCAACCGTGACGTCGACGAATCGCTCTTGAGCAGGGATCGTTACGTCAATCGGAGGCGCGGCACCGTTTACCGTCACTCCAGCCAGAGCCGAAACTTGGCTGACCGTGATCGTTCGATCCGAACCTGCCTTACCGTTCAGTTCAATCCGACCGATGGAGGTTTCACCACCGTTGACTCGGTTCGGGTTGAAGATGAACGCGGCGAGTTCCGCCGGCGTCAACGTGACGCTTGCCGTCTTGTTGACACCGAGAAGGTTTCCATTGATCGTGACGTTCGTGTCGGCGACGACACCGTTCGTTCCCACCGCAAGCGTAGCCGTAGCCGAACCGGCCGGGACCACGATTTCTGGCGGACTCGGGAGGTTGACCAGACTGCTGTCGCTGGTGTTCAACGGGATCGTGATGTCTTGGATAGCGTTCTGGAACAGAACTGCACGAACCGAAACATCGTTGCCGCCCGGAGTACTACTTGGCGA
>JAHBTC010000161.1 GCA_019638835.1 Fimbriimonadaceae bacterium | reverse complement strand
GCGCGGCACGGCGGACGCCGTTTGGAGGTGGGTGCGAAGCAACCCAAGTTCGTATTCCAAGCACGAATGGATGCTTGCACCACTCTACGCCGGGGTGCTGGAGTATTCACTTTGGGCCAAAAACGAAGCCGCCACCGAGTGGGTTCGGGATCAAGGCCGAGCGATTGGTTACCGGATGGGGCCGCGCCGGGCGATGGCCGACGATGTCGCGGTTGGGCAAGCGTTCATCGGCCTTTACGAAATTGACCAAGATCCGCTCCAGATTGCTGGCGTCCGATCATGGCTCGACGGATTTGTTGCGATGCCCCACACCCGGGGTCTGGAGTGGAAGGATGGCGTTCATAACGAGGAGATGGCATGGTGCGACGCCCTCTTCATGGCTCCGCCCGCGATGGCCATGCTTTCCCGAGTCACCGGCAACCTGAGTTATCTCAATCGGATGGTTGAGCTTTGGTGGAAGACAAGCGATTACCTCTATGACCCGGAGGAACATCTCTACTTCCGAGATTCACGTTACTTTGAACCGCGCGAATCGAACGGAGAAAAGGTCTTCTGGTCGCGCGGAAACGGTTGGGTGTTGGCGGGCCTCGCCCGCGTTCTCCAAAACATACCGAAAGGACATCCCGAACGCGCCAGATTGGAGACCCAGTTCCGCGAGATGGCGGGCCGCATTGCGGCTTTACAGACCGCAGACGGAACCTGGCACGCGAGCCTGCTCGATCCCTCATCGTATCCTAACCCCGAAACAAGTGGTACTGGCTTCTTCGTCTACGCGATGGCGTGGGGGATCAACGCGGGCTTGCTGGATCGGGCCCGCTATGAGTCAGTGGTTCGTCGAGGATACGCAGCGCTCTGCGCGGCCATCGACCCGAACGGTCGTCTTGGCTGGGTGCAACCCGTCGGTCAGGATCCCCGCGCCGTGAAGTACTCGGATACAGATACGTACGGGGTGGGGGCGTTCCTCTTGGCGTCGGTGCAGGTTGCGGATATGCGCTGATTGCGATCGAATAGGTCAGCGGTTTTACGCCAAGGGCTGGACTTTGGCGTAGATGACTTTCGGTGGCGACACGAAGTACCTCAACAGAGCCGGACAGAGCCACCCTTCTTGATTTAGCAGTTCACAGAAGTACACATTGCCGCTCAGTTCGGCGCGGACCCACTCTAGTCGAAAAGTCACCCCCGGAAACTCTTGATCAGAAAACAACATTGCGAAGCCATTTTCTGGCTCAACAAAGTCCTTCGTCGCTAAGTCGATCAACGTATCCGCGCCTCCCACAAATGGCTCTTGAACGAGTCCTCGCGATTCATCGTCGAAAACCCACATCCCGAGTGCACGGTACGGCTTGATCACAAAGATTGAGTTCATTTACTCATTATGACCGCCAATCCAAATGGGCTTGCTTCAACCACTCCACCCTCTCCTCCGTATCTATCCTGATGCTGCACTTCCGCGAGACGCAACGGTTCGCGATCTGGGCTGAGGCACTCATGCTCGGCGCGGGGGTGGTCATGCCCGTAGCGCTCTTCTTTCTGCTTCAGGACGAAAAGGATGCGGTGTATGTGCTCACCATGGTTCCGGTGATGCTCCTAGTCTATCTCGGCTTCTTTCGTATGGTCACCGAAGTCAGCGACACCGCGCTTCGGGTTACGTTTGGCTGGATCCCGTTCTATCGGCGAACGATTCCCCTGGCAGAAATTGTGTCGGCCGAAGTGATCACCTACAATCCAATCCGCGACTACGGCGGATGGGGAATACGTGGCATCCCGGTCCAGGCCCTGAACGCCAGAGGTAATCGTGGGGTCAAGCTTTTGATGACTTCGGGCCGTCACTTGATGGTGGGGAGTCAGATTCCGGAAGATCTCGCGCAAGCCATTTGCGCACCACGATCCTGAAGTGAGGAACTGGAGCCCTCGACGGGAATTGAACCCGTGACCTCTTCTTTACCAAAGAAGTGCTCTACCTCTGAGCTACGAGGGCGGTGAAGCCTCGCGAGGATACCCGCGTGACCCTTGCTTCATCATCGGTCCCGTAACCATGAGTAACTAGGGTGCCCAAGGAGAGCAGGACGCGCTCTCTGCTCAAAAGGCATGGTGAATCCCCAGAGGAATGAGTGGTGGGGAGTGCAGGATTCGAACCTGCGTAGGCGTTAGCCGACAGATTTACAGTCTGTTCCCATTGGCCGCTCGGGCAACTCCCCAATGGACGACGAAGGATACCACCGCAATCCGCCCCCGCATGCGCGGGCCCATCGGAGTATCCTGAACACCTATGGCGGGAAACGGGCTCGCGGCACTCTATCAACTTCACCTGATTGATGCGGGCCTCATAGACCTGAAGGCGCGAGCCGCCGGTCTTGATACAGGTAAATCCGAACTTACCGAAGCCAAAACCCATCTGGC
>JAHBTC010000160.1 GCA_019638835.1 Fimbriimonadaceae bacterium | reverse complement strand
TGCCAAGAATCCGCGCCTTGCAAGCCGGACATTCCATCAGGGTCGGCTCACCACATTTGATGCAATGGGCTTGCCGTCTCCCCGGCTGGCTCCCTGCGGATGAGGAAACCGTATGCCCGTTGAGACAAACTTGCGCCGTATCGTGCTGGAATTCCATACCTGCCTTCGTGCACTCGGTTCGCGACATCATCTGGGGCGCTGTCGCATCAATGGTTTACGATTGATGGTTCAACCGATAAACTCCACGCCAACATCATCGATCGTCTGAGGGGCAAAGATGAAGGAAGAGAAGCCGTACCTGTTTATTGGATCATCGCAGGAAGCGCGAGAGCGAAAGATCGTTGATACGTTCCTTCAGGCACTGGGGGATACCGCAAACTGTGTTCCTTGGTTTCAAGTACCAGAATTCAGTAGATCAGGTAGCAACCCCACGTCGCGGGCGCTATGTTCGGCCGCGAACAACTACGACTTCGCTATTTTCATAATGACCCAAGATGACGATTTGACGATACGCAAGAAACAGCAGAAAGCCCCACGCGACAACGTCATTTTTGAATTCGGCCTGTTTCTGTCGGCGATCGGACCAGAACGAGTTCTCGCTTTCGTCGAGGCCGGTGCTGATATTAGGCTCCCTAGTGACATCGCTGGCGTAAATGCACCGCGATTCCAATATGACGACCACGATCCGGTCAAATCACTGTCGTCAATAACTACGGTGACTCGTGACTTCTGTCATACTATCAGAGATGAAGGGTTCCGAAAGCTGGACATCCCCTTAGCTGATGAGTGGGGATTCGATACTAAGTCACGAAAATTCGGAGTGGAACTATCCGCTGCCAAGATTGTTCGGCACCGGGCCACAATTGGCAAATGGTCACTCTGTGTCGCTGCCCGAATCAAGGATCGGACTGTCAACTTGTACGACGACTCAGCCGTAATCTATTCCGCGGCTCGTAGCGTCCCGACAGACATCTCCGACAATATTCCTTTTGAATTCGATGAGTCCGATCTGACCACCAGTACGATCATCGCCAAGACGACAATCGAGGCAAGAGTTCTGATGCTCCCTAACGGGCTGACAATCGATCCCAATTGCACCCTCAGTCACGCCATCAAGTGTCGGTGCCGAGACATCGAGGGGTTCAAATTCATTGTGGGCGATTAACTGCCACCACACTTTGGGTCCGTCGCATCCGACCCGGAAACCTCCCTGTTGTTGTTTCGTGTCTTGAAGCCATAACCGGGCGTGGTAATCAGCCGCTTGACCTTTGGTTCCAAGGTCGTTGCTGTCTCACCGGGGAGACTCGCTTCGATCGACTTCACGGCGTCGCCGACGTCCACATAACTCCGACCACATGTGTGGCCCGCACGCTGGAGATAGCCGTTGAGCGAGCGAACAATCTGGGCATCATCTGCCATGTCATCCTCCAAATGGGGCTAGTGTTCGTCGGTATACATTCCCACCATTGGGAATGCAACCGTCTTGCCGACAGCGGTCGGGCGTGTACCGACGCACTCAGGCGACAAGTGACAACCGCTGCAATGGCGGATATCAGTTGGCACTGGTTCCGGTCGCAGGAATCTGCTCAGAACAATGTCGGCTGTCCGTTGCCGTTTTCCGCTTCCAACGGCTCACCGAAACGGAGTTCCGAATCAAGGGCGTATTCTCGATTCTTCTCAATCGCAATCCACCGTCTGCCAAGTTCTTCAGCGACTGCTCCCGTCGTGTTTGACCCCGCGAACGGATCGATGACAAGGTCACCCGGCTGAGTCAGGAACTTGATGAAGAATCGCGGGAGTTCTGCCGGGAATCGCGCCGGGTGAATCTTTCGTCCATCCGCCTTTGATTGGCGGATGTACTCGCTGTTGGATTCGTTGTTCCCGCATTCGATCAGGTTCGGGGGGATCGATCCTCCCTTGTCCTTGGCGAACTTTCGGGTGATGTTATGACCTGATGGTCGTTTTGTTCCCTTGATACCCCGTTTGATAAGGCGTTCCATGTCCTTGCTGTACTCGCGAAGGACCTGTGAATTGTCAGCAGTCGGGAACTTCGATTCTGATAACCAGAAGATGTATTCCACGGAATCCTTGACCCGAATTCGTCGGACGTTCACCCATTCGGCGGGGGCGGGCATCTTCGCAGGGTTGTACCAGAAGAATTCTTGGCACAGATTGAAGCCAACGTCATCGCAGAGAGCGAGCAAGAGCCGAAAGACATACAGCGAACGGAGTGGAGCACCGGGCGTCCAACTTCCTCCGATATTCAGGACGAACGACCCTTCCGGTTTCAGAATCCGCTTGATTTGTTCGGCGAATGGAAGGAACCACTCGACATACTTCCGCTGGTCAGCGTTGCCGTACTCTTTCTTGAAATGGAGAGCATACGGCGGGGAAGTGACCACCAAGTCGACGGAATCCGATTCCATGCCGGACATGAATTTGAGGCTGTCAGCACAATA
>JAHBTC010000016.1 GCA_019638835.1 Fimbriimonadaceae bacterium | reverse complement strand
GGCATCATAACAATTCAGGGCGGCGGGTTTGCGCCGCCTTTTGAGTTCCAATGAGACGTACTGCCTTTACCCTGATCGAACTTCTTGTCGTGATTGCGATCATCTCGATCCTCGCGGCAATCCTCTTCCCCGTCTTTGCGAAGGCGAAGGAAGCCGCAAAGAAGACGGCGGACCTCAACCAGATGAAACAACTGGGTACGGCCACGAAGATTTACTTGAGCGACTACGATGACACCCATATGGCGATCCCGTATGTCGGTGGCAACACTGGTGCGGCAGGCATCCACTGGGCAGACCGGTTGCAACCGTACGTGAAGAACAAGCAGATCTTTGCGGATGGTAGCAACCAAAAAGCGCTGTTCCAAGACGGCGGTTACTGGCGACCCGGCGCGAACAGCCCGACTGACACTGATCCGGCTCGCATCTACCGAGTGACCTACACATACAACCACTTGATCTCGCAGAGCGATGACGATCCGCTTGCCACGTCGGTCGCTTCGGACACTTCAATCGAGTTTCAGGCCGAAACCGTGTTGATGGGGCCGAGCCAGAACTGGTATTCGTACTCATCGTGCCGCTTGCAAGGAAGCCGGGTGGACATGCTTTGGAGCGTGAGCAACGGCAATCCGGAGATTGGTTACGAATGGTGGGGCTTCCCGGATCGAGGTTATTCCGGCGGTGCCAACTTCGTCTATGCGGATAGTCACGCAAAGTTCTCCAAATTCTCGCGAACTCCGGACCCGCAGTTCGGCAACGGAGCAAACAACCTGTACGCGGGAATCTTTGTGGGCGCATTCACCCGACCGAGCGTTGGCTCAAACGGAGTGTGTCCGCCACTCTACGACAGCCGAAACATTGGGTTCTAATCTCGGCATGAATCGATTCTCACTGGTTCTCGTCTTAGGTGCAGTGCTCCTTGCCATCCCTTTGGTGGGATGTCGGGGAGGTAAGACCGAGGGCGGTGGCGATGCGGCCAACTCCCAAGACTATAACGGAGCGCCTCCCGGCGCGGACTCCAAGCCAAGCACTACGCCGCCCCAGTCCGAAGATGGTAGCCCCGTTATCGGCGCGCCAACGTCCGAGAATTAATCGGACCTTTCCCTGATGCGGCAACCGGACAGCGTTCGGTTGCCGCTATCATTTTGAATAGTGAGTTCTTCGCCCATCGCGGTTTATGTCCACGTACCGTTCTGCCCCAGCAAGTGCGGCTACTGCGACTTCAATAGCTATGCGATGACCGGCAACATTCATGGGCGAACCGTTCGGGCAATGGTTGCCGAACTCAAATCCAGTCCGCATGCAGGTCGCTCTGCGAAGACAATCTTTTTTGGCGGTGGCACACCTACATTTCTGGCCGCCGAGCAGATCACATTGCTTCTCAAAACCGTAATAGAGGTTCACCCGCCCATTGAAGGAGCGGAAATCACGAGCGAAGGCAACCCCGGCACGGTTGACTGGCCGAAGTTCGCCGCCATGAGAGAAGCCGGTTTTAATCGGATCAGCCTTGGGGCACAGTCATTTCAATCGGATGACCTCTTGCGATTGGGGCGAGTTCACGAAGCGTCAGATGTTGCCCGAGCGGTTGGTGCGGCCCGCTCTGCCGGCTTTGAAAACCTCAATCTGGACTTGATGTTTGCTCTCCCAGGTCAAAACCTTCGAGGTTGGAATGCGAACTTGGACCTCGCGCTTGCATTGAAACCAGATCATCTGAGTCTTTACTGCCTGACGATCGAACCGAATACGCGCTTCTATCGACACTTTCTGCGAGGCACCCTCGATCAACCGGGAGAAGACATGCAAGTAGCGATGTATGACAACGCGGTTGCGCGGATGGAGGAGGCGGGCTACCCCCTTTACGAGATTAGTAACTTCGCTCAACCGGGTCACCAAAGTCAGCACAACCTCTGTTATTGGCGGGGCGAGGAGTATCTCGGATATGGCCCAGGGGCCGTCGGATGTGTGTCAGAGAAAGGAAAGCGGCATCGGACCACGAAAATGAAGCATCCCGAGCGATATTGCGAGTCGATTGAGTCCGGTTTGAACTTGATTTGTGAAGAAGAATGGCTGGACGAAGATGCTGTGCGCCTCGAACGGATCATGTTAGGAATCCGGCTAAAGGAAGGTCTGCCCACAGACAAAGTTACTTTGGATCAAACGGGAATCGCCACGTGCCTTAAGCGAAACTGGATCACGAACGAGAACGGCCGTCTGCGTCTCACTCCTGCGGGTCGGCACTTCTGCTCGGAAGTGGCCACTCATCTCGCCTAAACTCAAGCCATGCCGCTACGGATGTGGACCCTTGATGTTGCCCGCGAGCAATGCGTCACTCGGGAGCATCTCTTTCGGTACGCATCGGAGAGCCTTGACGCCGGATACGACGCGCTCGGGCTCTATCTTGAGCATCGCTTCGCGTATCCGAGTACCCCATGGTCGCATGGAGTAGGCGTTCTCACTCCCGAAACAGTCCGTGATGTTCGCCGGGAGTTCCCTAGCCTGCGCATCATTCCGTTCATTAATCTGCTAGGCCATGTTGAAGGCTTCTTGTATACGGAGGAGGGCAAGGCGTTCCGCGAAGAAACCATGCGTGGACTCCAAGCATGCCCGTCGCACCGAGGGTTCGTCGAGTTCTGCGGACGGATTGTCCAGGACACGCTGGAGGCGTTTGATGACGAACTTGTCCACCTGGGAGGAGACGAAACAAATCAACTCGGCGTATGCGCGACCTGCGCCCAGAGAGTGAGTTCCGCCCCGGGCGACGGAAAAGCACAGATTTACGCCACCCACTTCGCGCCGCTCATTCACCAAGTGGTTGACACGGGCCGTCGACCTGCATTGTGGGGCGATATGTTTCTCGAACATCCCGACGCACTTAATGTCCTGCCCCGCGAAGCAATGATCTTTGATTGGCAGTACTTCGGCTCGGTCAAGGAATCTGCCCCGATGCTCGCTAGAAACGGAAATGAAGTCGTGGCTTGCTCAACTTTGCACATGTACAATTCGCTATGGATGAATGTCGAGGCGAGCGACGAGAACATCCGCAACCTCGCCCAAGATGTGGCGAGTCTCGAGTTGGCGGGTCACTGCCTCACAACGTGGGAGAGCACGATGTTATGCCCCTATGACTCGATCCTGCCTGCGATCAAGGGCGCAGCACCGATTATGGAGAGTCCTAGCACATCTCCCCACCTTTCGGTTGGATACGACGATGAATGGGTATCGCGGATGAGCAAGGGAGTTACCGAACTTGGCGGTGATTTCGCTCATTCGAAGCACCGCAGCAAGCACCGCTCGCGTTTTTTACTTTATGCGAATCCTTTCTTAGTGCAGAGACATCATGCTGCAGAGCTTCTCGGCCCGACCGGTGCAAAAGCAAAGCACCTCGCCGAGGAGTCGCTCGCAATGGCAACCGAACCGGAGTTCAAGGTCGCCCCAATTTTGTTGCGCGCACTGGTTGAGTTCGTCGAAATGGCTGAAGCGGCCCGCCATCAATATGCGGCGGGAGAAACCGAACGAGCCGTCGCGGCACTCGTGCCTATGCGATATCTTTTCGAATCGCTGGAGGTTCAGGCAAGCCGCACTCATGAACGAATTGGAGGAAGTCTGGCCGACATCGAACGATGTCGCCGGGCCAAAGATCATGTTGAGACGGTGATCCAGCGAGTCCGCAAGTACGGCGATCTCAGCCTCGGCTATCGCCCGGCTTGGGAGGTGCTGACTCACCCCAACTTTATGCCGCATGACCAAGGTTGCTGGTGGATCGTCAATCAGTGGGGACGTGACTAAGCGTTGACGGGCAAATCCATGTCACTGGAGTGACCGGGAAAGAGCCGCGCGCTAGGGTCAATCAACTGCTTCGCCACACAAACTGCCGTGGCTGCTTCACCGACCCCTGTTGCGATTAGCTTAATCTTCCCATCGAAAGTGCAAACATCACCGACAGCGAATACTCCGGGCAGATTGGTTTGGTAGAGATGGTCCACTTTGACTTGGTTCTTTTCGATCTCAACTCCCCATGTTTTGATCGGACCGAGAGATGACTTGAATCCGATATTGACGATGACCGCATCCGTGGTCACCAACTCTCGTGTTTTTGTCTGATTGTTTTCTAGAGTTGCCGAACGAACACAATCGTCGCCTCCAATCCCAACGACCGACTCCCACAGTCGCATCTGGATTCCACGCGCGTGAAAGCTTCGCACGGTCTCTTCGTGGGCGCGGAATACATCGCGCCGATGTACGAGTGTCACTTGTGCACCGTGATCGTGAAGGGCAATCGCCCAATCAAATGCGCTGTCTCCACCGCCAATCACCAGCACTTGCTTGCCCTGGTATTCAGCGGGGTTGCGCACGCCGTACGCGAGCCCGCGACCTTCCCATTCGGACTCACCTTCGATGCCAAGTTTGGTAGGAGAAAACGCGCCTGCACCTGCACTGATGATCACCGTTCGGGTGGGAAGCGAGTTGCCCTGATCGGTTTCAATGCTATATCCGTCATCGTCGCGGTGTAAATGGGCCGCCGTCTCGCCGAGGACGAGGTCCGGCGAGAACTGAAGTCCCTGCTTGACCATTTGGGTAACCAAATCCTTTGCCAAGACTGCCGGGAATCCTGGCATATCGTAAATGTACTTTTCGGGATACAGTGCAGTGAGTTGCCCCCCCAGATCGGGAAGGCTGTCCACAATCCGCACCGACATTCCACGCAGGCCCGCATAGAACGCGGCAAACAATCCGGCCGGTCCACCTCCAATGATCGTCGTGTCAACGCGCTGCATGCCTCTTGATGCTACGCCAATCTGCAGTCGCACCGAGCCTGAAAGTCACGGAGGCGGCACGTTCAGGTAGGGCCCTGCGATCATGCCAAATCAACAACGAATCCGAAAAACCCCGTATATCTTGCGTCTGGCGTAAGGAACGTGCTGCCCGAACATCCGCATGGGGTTTCGGCTATGCGGCGAAAACAAATCGGGGATATTCTCTTAGAACAACGACTCGTCACGAATGAGCAACTTGAACGTGCCATCGCGACGCAACAGCGAAATTTTGCACCCATCGGATCCATTTTGGTTCGCATGGGTGTGATTGATGAATCACGACTTCTCACGGCTCTTGCTACGCAGATTGGCGTTCAGGCGTGGGATTTACGGCGCGACCCGCCGAAGCAAGAACTTGCAGAACTCATCCCGATGGATGTCTGTGAGTCATACCAAGTCTTGCCCATCCAAAAGCGAAGCGACTTGCTGGTGCTCGGAATGGTCAATCCACTTGACACTTCTGCGCTCGACTTTATTCACCAATTGGTGAAGATGCGGGTTGAGCCCGTACTGGTGGATGAGTCACGTATGATGTCGCAAGTCCGACAGTGGGCGCAAAATCGACGCAAAGTCAACGCCAACATGGATCACGTGGTCAAAAAGGCCATGGCCGAGTACGAGATCAAGGATCGAGGTCCGGAGCGAGACGAGCATACGAATCTCGCGGACGAAGAATCGCGACCCGTTGTCAATCTTGTCAACCAGATCATCAGCGACGCCATCCGCATGCATGCCAGTGACATTCACATTGAGCCACGCATGGATCGGATCGATGTTCGGTACCGCATTGACGGTCGTCTTGTCAAACTACGCGACCTTCCAGATGAACTGTTGCCGATGCTTTCCACGCGCCTCAAGATCATGGCCGAGTTGGACATCGTTGAGCAACGACACCCGCAAGATGGTCGCATGACGGTTGATCTTGATGGCCAGTCGGTTGATGTCCGCGTAAGCGTAGTTCCGAACGTACATGGCGCCCGGATCGTTCTCCGAGTTCTTGACCAAGCCATCGGCCTGAAGGGTATGGAAGAACTCGGATTCACGCTACATAACTTCCAGATGTTCCAGTCGCTCATCCGACGACCTTACGGACTCTTCCTGGTGACCGGACCAACCGGAAGCGGAAAGACAACGAGCCTTTACGCGGCGCTAGAAGAGATCAAAGACACCGCGAACAACGTGATGACCGTTGAGGACCCGGTTGAGTATCGATTGGACGGTATCAACCAGTCGCAAATCAACGAATCGATTGGTGTCTCGTTCCCGAAGCAGTTGCGAGCAATCCTCCGCCAAGACCCGGACGTAATCCTGGTGGGCGAGATTCGCGATCTAGAAACGGCCGAAACCGCCGTCCGGGCCGCAATGACCGGACACCTCGTGTTGTCTACGTTGCACTGTAATGATGCGGCGAGTGCTGTGCCCCGCCTTCTCGACTTAGGCGTGGATCCCTACCTGTTGAGTTCTTCGCTCATCGGTGTCACGGCTCAACGATTGCTTCGAAACCTCTGCCCGGACTGTAAGCGAGAAGATAAGCCGACAGACGAAGAACAGATTCTGATGCGCCATTACTTCGGCGCTGAAGGAGTGAGTTCCGTATGGCGCGCCAATGGCTGTAACGAATGCTACGGAACCGGTTATTCCGGACGGCAGGCCGTCCACGAGGTGTTGCCAGTGACAAGTGAGGTGGCGAGCCTCATCGCTGATCGTGCGGGCGTTGAACAAATCAAGCTTGCTGCCGAAGACTACGGATTCCGTTCTCTTCAAGAGGATGCACTAGAGCGAGTACTCGCGGGGCAGACCACGTTGGAAGAAGCCATGCGGTTGATCGCCTTCGAGCGACTTCTGAAGCCGACTCCGCTCAAGCTTGCCGCCTAAACAACGGACGACACGCGAGCCCCTTGGCCATGGATGGCTGGGGGGCTCTTTGCGTCTAGTCGGCGTCGGGTTCGGCCGTGGGACGCAAAACCCACGGGGCCGTCGGCTTCGGTGCCTCAATTTCGTCGTCGTCCCCCGACGTAAGCTCCGGCTCAATCTCTTCGTAGTTCGGTGTCTCAGGTTCGACCCAGTTTGCCTTTGGGCTAACGGCGACGACATTTCCCAGAACTCCATGGACAAAACGCTGACTATCTTTGCTACCGTACTTGTTTGCCAAATTCACATACTCGATGATGGTCACCTTTGGCGGTACGTCCACATGAGACCACAACTCCTCCACCGCGAGGCGAAGGATAATGCGATCCACGATCGCAATTTGCGCGAGCGGCCAACCTTTCGCTAAGAACGATGAAAAACGCTCGTCGTGGCCCTCTGGATCTCGTCGAACGGCTTCCACCAAATTTTCGATAAAAGGCCACAGATCAGGGTGAAAACGGGTGCTTGCCTTCAGGTCGGCAAGGACTTGCTCTTCCGGTTGATGACCCACAAAGATGGCGTACAGTGCCTGGAATGCGGCCTCGCGCGCGGCACGGCGAGAGCGGATCAGCGGAGGGTCAGACGCTGACGGTTTGCTCATTCAGAAACTCTGGCACGAACGCCGTGCTTACGTCGCCGGAGATGTAGCGAGGATGCCTCACTAGCCGTCGCAAGAACGGGATGTTGGTGCAGATTCCTTCGACATGGAACTCGTCAAGGGCAACCGTGAGCTTCCGGACAGCTTCGTCTCGGTCCCGCCCCGTCACGATCAACTTCGCAATCATCGGGTCGTAGAAGGGCGAGATCGTGAACCCGGCGAAGACGTGAGTGTCCATCCGACAACCGCCAAAGCCCGGCGCACACCATTTGGTGATCAGGCCCGTCGAGGGAGCGAAATCGTTATCCGGGTCTTGCGCGGTGATGCGGGCTTCGATCGCATGACCGGTGAGAGTGATGTCGTCCTGAGTGAACGGCAGCTTTTCACCCGAGGCAATCTTGAGTTGCCATTGGAGTAAGTCGAGTCCGGTGATCTGTTCAGTCACAGGGTGCTCGACCTGAATACGAGTGTTCATTTCGAGGAAGTAGAACTTTCCATCCTTGTCAAGCAGGAACTCAACTGTCCCGGCATTCGTGTAGCCGACCAGTTGGGCAACTCGAACGGCCGCTTCACCCATCTCGCGCCGCGTCTCCGGCGAAAGCACAACACAGGGGGCTTCCTCTACGATCTTTTGGTGGCGAAGGTTTTGAACTGAACACTCTCGCTCCCCGAGATAAACCATATTTCCGTGCTGATCGCCTAGCACCTGAATCTCAACGTGACGGGGCTCGACGACACACTTTTCGACGAGCATCTCATCGTTGCCAAAACTCGCGAGCGATTCGGCCTGCGCGGTCTTCCAGTTCCGTGCTAGATCCTCGTCCGAATTGACTCGCCGGATTCCCCTGCCTCCGCCGCCGGCAACGGCCTTCAGCAGCACGGGGTATCCAATTTCTGCGGCTACTTTTTGCGCTTCCGATTCATTCTCAACCGTGCCAGACGATCCTGGCACCACCGGACAGTTCGCGCGGATCGCGGCTTGCTTTGCCGATGCCTTGTCACCCATCGCGCGAATCGCCTCCACCGGCGGACCGATGAACGTGATTCCGAGAGACTCTAACGCTTCCGCGAAGCGGTCTCGTTCTGAGAAGTAACCGTATCCGGGATGTACCGCGTCAACTCCCGTCACTTCAGCAGCAGCAAGAACTCCGGCAAGGTTGAGATAACTTTCGGTGTTCGTCGCTTGCCCCACGCAGATCGCTTGGTCAGCCATCGAAACATGCAGACTGTCTTTATCTGCTTGCGAGTAGATCGCCACGGCCTCCACTCCGAGGTCGTGACAAGCCCGGATGATGCGGCAGGCGATTTCGCCGCGATTAGCGACCAAGACTCGTTCAAACATAACTTAGTAGTTCTCGTGACCCAAGTGCGGGCACTTGACGGTACCGGTCGCCGGGTCATAGGTGTAGGGCTCACCGCCCAACGGACACTTCTCAAAGTCGCTTCCTAACTTTAGTTCCGTGAGGCTCGTGGGATGTATCTCATCTACGGGGTCAGTTTGCATTGAAATGGCCATGCGCACCTGCTTGAGATTGGAAATGCACTTGTCATCCTTGGCCGCTGCCATGCTGCGTCCCACCACGGTTTCCCCAACTCCGTCCGCGCGCGGTTTGGATGTGCCACCCATCCCCGGGAGTCCGCCGTTGGACCATACGATGACCCCCACGACAATAATCACCATAACGATCAGCACTTCGACCATGCCGCGCCCGTGATTTCTTCTCATTCGACGGTCACCTCTAAGAGCACGCGACCAAAGTCAACCGTCGCTCCATTTGGTTCGAATACAGTAGCGATCTGACCACTCATTGCGCTGACGATTTCGTTGCTGATCCCAAGGGCAGTAATCTCGCCAAGTCGGTCGCCTTCATGGACGCTGACGCCGGGCTCGATGCCGTCCACCCACTTGAGTTGCCCGACATGACCGCTATTGACTAATTTCGTCTTCGCCTCGGCAACACCGTTTGTCGATTCCACGTCGTCAAACTCTTCCTCCTCATCTGCAACCGTGATGCTCGGAGCAATGACCGCTTCAAACTCGTCCTTACCCTGACGTACGCGGACAAAGCGAAATCCGCCTTGACTTGCCGTTTCAAGAACATCCCGGATTGCTGAGGGGTCAAGGCCGTCCATGACGCTATGTTACCAAAGGGTCGAACCTAGTTCCTTTACGGGGGCCACTTGCTTGCTTGACATGGAAAACCCTAGTAGACGTTCGGGTGAGAACCCGATGTCTGGGGCAATCGAGTGCTTCACGGCGAAGTTGGCGGGTTCAAGGATGGACTTCTGAACACATTTTTCTTGTGTTCGGCTGCCGACACGGTTGTGGATCGCTCCCAGCGGAGGGTTATCCATGAGAACCTATGATGTGGAAGTCGGCGAAATCAAGACGATGCACGGTCCGGGCACTTTTCGATGTAAGAGTGTCGGCAGTTGCGTCGTTTTGATCGCGTGCGACCCAATCGCTAGGGTCGCTGGTGTCGCCCATATCATGTTGCCCGCGAAGTTCACGGAACGCGACGATGACCGTCCCGGCAAGTACGCAACGACGGGAGTGCCAGAACTCCTCCGACAGGTTGAAGAACTTGGCGCTTCACGAGACGAAATCCGGATCGCACTGGTTGGGGGAGCCCAGATCTTTAGTTTCCGATCTGGTTCAGGGCCGGATTTTGGTCGCCGCAACGGGGAGGCGGTGATTCAAGAACTGGCAAAGTTGGGCTTGAGACCCGAAGCCCACGACTTAGGGGGAACTAAGGGGCGGAGTCTTACCCTTGACTTGCCAGCCGGCACGATCAAGGTCACTCGGCTCGCGGAGGGCACCAGTGTCCTTTGCACATTCGGCGAAAAGGTCGCCAAGGCTGGTTAAAGATGCCCACGCAGATTACGATTGAAGACATTATTCAGCAGACGTCCGACCTCCCGGTGATGTCGTCGGTCGCCTTGCGTGTGATGAGAGAGGCAGACAACTCAAATACGACGGCGGCTCGGTTGAGCCACTGGCTAGGGCAAGACCCGGCACTCTCGTCCCGCGTGCTTCGGCTTTCCAATAGCGCGTACTACGGACTGAGTCGTAAAGTGAACACGATCCAAGATGCCGTCGTCATTCTCGGTTTACGGTGCGTCCGTAACCTGGCGATGGTCGCAGCGACTTATCCGTGGTTGAGCAAGCCTCTCGAAGGGTATGGGCTCGCCCCGCTCATGTTGTGGCAACACTCTCACAGCACGGCACTTGGATCCCAGTACGTCGCACAGAAGAGCGGTCGACTGAATCCTGACGTTGCATTCACGGGAGGGTTGCTCCATGACATTGGCAAACTCGCTCTCAATGCGTCACTTGATCGCAAGGCGGATGCACTCGCCCGATTGGCCGACCTCAACGGATGGACGTTTGTTGAAGCCGAAAGAACCGTGCTCGGTTTCGATCACGGACAAGTTGGGGGACACCTTGCGGAAAAATGGAACCTTCCGCAAGAGATGGTCGATTCAGCACGGTTCCATCATGAACCTGACCGAGCGGAGACACCCTCACTTGTTGCGGACGCGGTCCACGTGGGGAACTACCTCACGATGGCACTGGGATTTGGCCTTGGCGTGGATGGACTGAAGTACGCGCTCTGCGATAGCGCGCTCTTACGCCTCGGGCTTACTCCTGAAGATCTGGACTACGTTGCCGACGAGTTAGAGCGCGAGTTCTGGGCGCAAACCCAATCCGTCGGAGAGATGGTTGCCTAGTTCCGCTGAACCAGACTCTATTCTCTCAGAACTCAGCAAACAACTCGGTCTTGACCTTCTGGGGTACGACCAACGATTGCTTCAGCCCCGTATTGCGCGGGTGCTGAAGCAAACTCACTGCAAGACCATTGCCGAACTTACCAAATGGTTATCGGGCAATCCCGCTCGGCCCGCCGAAGTAGCGGACCTGCTTCTTGTGGCCTCCACCGAGATGTTCCGGGACACGCAAGAGTGGGGCATCTTGAAGTCAAGAATTTTTCCCTCACTGGTTGCACAGAACAGGTTTCTGCGAGTATGGAGTGCAGGGTGTAGTCATGGGGCAGAGGCATTCTCGCTCGCGATGATGCTGGACTACTCGTTCGAAGGTGCCCACCAGATTCTTGCTACAGATATCCACAGTGGGTCGCTCAAGCGCGCAAAGGATGGCTGGCTCATTGACTCAGTAGCCGCAAAGATCCCAGACGAATATCGCCGTAACTACCTTCGCCGCGAGAAAGAGCGATGGTCGGTGTCCCCTTTGATTCGATCTACGGTCACTTTTTGCAAACTAGACGTACTTAGCCCATTTCGGCAAAGCGAATTTGACTTGGTCGCATGCCGTAATGTCGCGATCTACTTTTCGGCCGACGTCCAACGCGACGTGTACCGGCGGCTTGCGCTCGCTCTCCGGCCAGGCGGAGTGCTTTTTCTCGGTCGCACCGAGATCATCTCCGATCCCATCGAACTGAACCTAGAGCATGTTGAAGGCAATTTCTATAGACGAATCACGACCCAAGCAAGCCGAGACGGTACGCGACTCGCAAGCTAACCCAGTTAGGCAGAAGGATGAAAACGGTTCAATTCTCAGAAACGGGCCGATAATGTTTTTGAACGTGCAACGAGTTGTCTCCTTGTGCGTAATCAGAATCACATCATGGATCGCGTACGCCTCACGGGATTGCAGACGATAGACTTCCAATCGGACTTGGACAGGAAAGCCTTGGACGGCCTCAAAAAATTGCCGTTGTTGCCTCAACTTGTGCGAAAATTTTATGAGATTGGGGCCGATCGGTGGCTTTACTGCTGGAACATGGCGGTCAGCGTTCGCGTCGGGCCAAACCAGTACCCCACTCTTCATCGGATTCTAGAAGAAAGTTGCCGGACTCTTGACGTACCCGAGCCGGAACTTTATCTCACAAGCAACCCATTCCCGAACGCCTCCGCGGGCGGAGTGGAGCGCCCTTACATTACGTTGCGATCCAGCATCATCGACACCCTTGACGATGAACAGTTGTATCACCTCATCGGTCATGAACTCGGCCACATCAAGTGCGGGCACGTCCTTTATTTTTCCGTGGCGCGCATTCTCATGCCACTCCTAGAGATGATTGGTCGCCGTACCCTTGGATTAGGTGATGCAGCCCAGTTAGCATTGGTGGCGGCCTTCATGGAGTGGAGCCGGAACGCGGAAGTCAGTGCCGACCGCGCCGGACTCTTGGTGGCTCAGAACTTCGACACGAGTCTTGCCGCCAACCTACACTTGTGTGGAGGGCCCAATCGCCTCAGTCACGAAGCAAATCCGGACGCATTCCTTGACCAGAGTCGGGCTTATCAAGACATGAACACGGCAGACGCGTTTGGAAAACTGCTAATTGCATTCCTTTACAGCATGTGGACGACGCACCCAATGCCCGTTCATCGCACCCAGGAACTAGAGAAGTGGCACCTGAGCGGTGAGTACGAACGGATCATTCAGAAATACGGCGTCGCCCCGGCTGGAGTCTAGGGTGACTTGGCAAGAGTGACGCTTGCGTTCCGAATCATCCCTGTAATCGACTTTTTATCGGGTGCGACCGTCCAGAGCGTTGTTTCACCCCCAGCCGTAGTCGTAACCGTTTCGACTTTGCCTTCCTTAAGCGACCACGTTCCCGAGACGGTGGTGTTGAAGAACTGACCCAATGAGATAGGCACCGACCACGTTTTGTCTTCGTTGAAAGTCACGTTGTACGCAAGCGTTTGTCCGGCAAGCATGGTTTTGAATTGCTGGGGCACGTCGGCAGGGGCGATGTCAGCAGCCGAGAGTTGACCATTCCATGTGCCGACAATGTCCTTCTCCGTAAGACCGGGTTGACATCCAATCAATGAAAGAACGGAGAGAAGCGACGCAATTGCGACCGTTCGGTACATCACTCTGTCATAGCCCAGATGGAGATATCAGGTTGCGGACCCATCGGTACACTTCCCAAAACAATGGACTACCGTCGTTCCTACATTCGCGACCTTTTTGCGGCGTCTCCCGGAGCAGAAACCTCCGTTTTCGGTTGGGTCAAGACGCGACGCGACAGTAAGGAGGTCTCCTTTGTCCAGTTGAATGACGGATCCTGCATGGCCGACTTCCAGGTCGTAATTGACGCCGGAACCATTCCGGACAGCGAACTCAAGCGGATCACTACCGGCGCCTGCGTCCGGTTTGATGGAGTTCTCGTCGAGAGCCCTGGTTCGGGCCAATCCGTAGAACTCAAAGCATCAGGAGTCGAAGTCTACGGCGAAGCAGATGCGACGAGTTATCCGCTCCAAAAGAAAGGCGCTACGATGGAGTTTCTTCGAGAAATCGCGCACCTAAGAGTTCGCGGCAACACTTTTGGTGCCGTTTCACGAGTCCGAAACCGGGCGGCATGGGCGGTCAACGATTTCTTCCAGTCCCGTGGTTTCCAATGGATCCACACCCCCATCATCACGGCCAGCGACTGCGAAGGTGCGGGCGCCATGTTTGCGGTAACCACGCTGATGGAAGCGCAAGGTCACGGCCCTGAGTCACAGTTCGTACTCAAGTCGAAGGAAGCCAAAGATGACTTCTTTGGTAAGCCGGCGTACCTGACCGTGAGTGGTCAACTCAATGTCGAAACCTATGCGATGGGATTGACGAACGTATACACGTTCGGCCCAACCTTCCGCGCGGAGAATAGTCATAGCGTCCGACACCTTGCCGAATTCTGGATGATTGAGCCAGAAATGGCCTTCTGTGACCTTGAGGGGAATGCCAATCTCGCCGAGGAGTTCATCAAAGCGATTATCGGTGACGTGATGAACCATTGTGAATCTGATCTGGAGTTCTTCAACAAGCGCGTTGAACCGACCCTGCTTGAAACACTCAACCATGTGGTGAACAGCGGATTCGAGCGAATGACATACACCGATGCGGTCTCGGCACTAGGGAAAAGTGGAGAGACATTTGAGTTCCCGGTCGCTTGGGGAACAGACCTGCAAAGCGAGCACGAACGATGGCTGACGGAAGTGCACGTTGGCCGACCAATTATCCTCACCGACTATCCCAAGGAGATCAAAGCGTTCTATATGCGGCAAAACGAGGACGGGAAAACAGTACGCGCGATGGACATCTTGGTGCCTCGGATCGGCGAGATCATCGGCGGCAGTCAACGCGAAGAGCGACTTGATGTGCTGAAGGCGCGCATCCTTGAAAGTGGCTTGGACGAGGCCGCGTACTGGTGGTATCTCGACTTACGTCGATTCGGTAGCGCGCCGCATAGCGGATTCGGTTTGGGATTTGAGCGACTCTTGATGTATCTGACGGGAATGAAAAACGTGCGGGATGTGATCCCGTTCCACCGCGCGGCGGGCCAGGCGGAGTTTTAGAGTGATAGTTTTTCTGTTAGGGGCTGGCGCAAGCATTGATGCGCGTCCGGAGATGCCCGGCGTGAGCAACCTCTTCCCCGATGGTATCAGCCTGGTTGAGTCAGACCAAGTTGAGTGGTTCCGTACCCGACATCTCGAAGATTTGTTTCCAGATTATAAGGGTACTGGATTTAACATTGAGCTCCTAATGTCGCAGATTCGAAGTATGAAAGATCATGCTTCGGCAAGGCACTTTGCGAGGCAAGTTGAGTCCGAGGTCAAGAGAGCAGTTCGCATGCGACTGATCAAGTTACAAGGTCATCGGGCCTTTACTGAACCTATTAGCGTTCCATTGAATGAGGAATCGGTTTATCACTTTCTGCTTTCCCTAGATCAAGAGTCGCTAGCGATTTCATTGAATTGGGATACCCTGTTTGAACATATTGCATGCAACAATGTTGGGATGCATTGCAGGGGCTGGTTCGAGCAATTAGTGCCAACTACCCACTACACTCAAAAACTTACTGGAGCGAGTGCACCGGCCTCTCGATTTAGTATGTTTGGCGAGAAAAGACTATTGAAGCTGCATGGATCAATTCACTGGATGCATTGCTATAATTCTTACTGTCCCCAGCATCATGTCCCGTTCTTAACTTATTCGCGACCAGACATTCCAGAAACAGTTTCAGTACATCACGAGGAAAGTGTTCTCAATTGTCATGAGCTATTCTGTTCCGCGTGCGGGTCGGACATGAATCCTATGCTTCAGGATTTGATAGCAATGAAGCAGTATGATGCAAATCGTACATTTCAGTTTCTCTACAACGTTGCATTCGAAGCATTACGAACATGCGATGCGATTTGTATTTTTGGATGCTCGCTCTCAGAAACTGATTTGGGCCTCCGGTCTTTGCTTCGGATGGCCCTGACACAGCGGGAGATTAACAGAGACCTTCGTATTGTGATTGGGAACATTGACAAGCCAACAGTCGATAACTCAGTGTCCTTTTTCAGCAAGTTCAAAGATGTAGTGTTGCGACGTTCAGGATCCAATCTCTCAGTTCAGGGCGAAACTGACACTTCTAAATTTAAGGATATCATCAACGAATTTCCTTCATTTGCACCACTCAAATAGGTGGTCAAACTGAGCTTCCGCCTATTCAGCCGCGATCCAGTCTTTGATAAGTGGCCAAATCTCTTTGAGGTCTTCCAGCAGTGGAGTCTGGCGACGCTCGGTCTCAATCGCCCCTGGGTGAATTGGGACAAGAATCAGAGCCTCTTCGTGGAGAGGTGCTTGATCGAGCATCTCCCCGTCCGGCCCGTAGGCGAACGAACCACCGGTGAATCCCTTCCCACCTTCGAATCCACAGAGCATCGAGGCGACGGCATAGACTCCGTGCTCGTCGGCTAGCCCCTTTAACATTCGTTCATACCGAAGAAGATTGCCCGGCTTCTCGTGAGCGAATCCCCTTGCCGGGGACGCACTCGGTACAGCGATCACTTCGGCCCCTCGAAGGGCGAGGAGCGAACCCATGATCGAGTGCCAAACGTCTTCGCAAATCAAACACCCAACTTTGCCCACGCGGGTTTCGAATAAGCCCAACTCGTTACCGGGAGCGTGGAAGCGAGCCTCATCAAACACTCCGTAAGTCGGCAAGAAAATCTTTCGGTACACCCCACCAAGTTCGGCTTTCCCTTCGTCAAGCCGAAGATAGGCAACGCTGTTGTACGGCCTACCTTCGTTCTTTTCGTAGAAGCCAACCAAAAGGTCAACCGGGTTGGTTAGCTCACCAAGTCTTGCTGTCAACATGGAACCAAGTTCCGGCCCAGATAGCGAATGAAGGTGCGCTGCGCCCTCTAAGAAGTAGCCCGAAACCGCTGACTCGGGCATCACGAGGAGTCGAGCATCTTCCCTTGCCGCTTGACGGCATAACGCCGCAATTCGATCAAGGTTCGCGGGGACATCACCCTTTTTGGGTGCAAATTGAGCGACTCCAAGCGTCCACGGTTGGGCGGGAGATGCCATCAGGGATCAGTGTACCGAGGGGCCCGCATCTGGTACGGGCTTGAATGTCCGGACTTTCAAGCCTTCGAGCCCCTGAAGGCTGAACCTCACTTCGTTTGCCCACACGCGATTGGCATCTTTCTCCGAATGGACGATGGCTAGTCTCTCCTTCGCCCGGGTGAGAGCGACGTATACGAGTCTCTCCTTCTCGGCTTCGTCAAGTTGATTTTGTCGGGTGCGAAGACGCTTGATCACGTCCGATTTATTCGTATCCACAACAATCACGCTTCCGTCTTGGCTCACATAGAGTACGTCAAGTGAGGTGCGATTCTTCGGCAACACGGTAATGACGCACTTTGCACCAAGTCCTTTCGCATGGTGGAACGTCATAACCGTTACAGCGTCGGCTTCGGCGTCCAGCGTGTCGGCGTCCTTCTCTTTGATCGCGAAGTCCTCCGTTTGGTTGATAAGTTCGGCGAATCGTCCAGCATCCATCACGGGGTCTTCGGCGGCCCGCATTTGAAGCTTTCTCACATTTGCCAGGATCTCTTCGGCGCGGGGTCGAGATGCGATATTTACCAAGTACGGTGACTTCGCAAACGCTTCGGCGAGTACTTCCCAGGCAGTCAAGCGATCGGCTCGCGAAACTAACTCTGGCCACCAAGTCTGTAGTAACTCAATTCGCGCTCGGTCGTGCTCGTATGGGGCTTCCCAGCTGTCTAGCAGGGCGAGAACATCGCCGGCGGCCGCGAGTATCGCGATCGAGTCGAGCGTGAGGTCCACAAACGGAGATCTCAGCATCGCCAGCATTGCGAAGTCGTTGCGTGGCTCCGCTGCTGCTGCCAAAAGATTGGCGACATCTCGCACTTCTTGTCGAAGATAGAACTTGGTGCCGCGCGACCGTCGGTGAGGAATGTTGCGTTTCGCCAACGCGACGCCGATTGCTTCAATGTCCCAAGCGTTGGGTGCAAGCACGATCATGTCACCCCACTTGATGCCGTCTTCACCCAGTTGTTCAATGCCTTGAGCGATCGAGTCCTCTAGGGACTCGTTCTTTCCGACTTCCCACAGTTCGAGACCACTCACACTACCAAGCGCGAACGGGTCGTCGGAAGGTGCCCGATCCGGGTTCATCGGGAGGTAACGCTCTCCCCATTTCGAAGCAAACAGCCGATCGAAGAAACGCTGAAGATCCGGCGTGGAGCGGTAGTTCCTACTTAGAGGCAAAGTCATACAACTGGACTCTAACTCGACGAACCGTTCGGAAATAGCTCCCCGAAAACCAAAAATGCTTTGCTGAGCATCGCCCACGTAGAGCATCTCTTCAACGGGCAGAGCGTCAACGAGTGAGTGCTGAATTGGACTCAGATCCTGCGCCTCGTCGACCATTGCGACCCGGTACTGATCGGCCAATCTCTCCTCTACATCCGGTCGTTCACGGATCAGCTGCACCGCCCAAGACGCCATGAGGGCGAAATCCAACTCCTGCGAATTCTTCAGGTCAGCGTCATATCGATCGGCGGCTTCTATCGCGATCCGAAGCGCCGAAAGTGTTGAGATCGCCGCATCTTCACCCGCATCGCTGGTCATCAATTGATCGAAGACCTCCAGTTCACGGGGATGACTTCGCTCCCACTCTTTTTGCCAAGAAGCCCGAATCACGGTCTTGTCTTTGATCAGGTCACGATAGAACGACCGGGGCAGAGCACTCGATCGAATCGCATTCATAAGATCAAGCAGCATGGAGAAGAAGTACTCTCGCATTCGACCACCCTCAAACTTACGAAGGTCTAGATTCCGGTCGACAAACGCCTCGACCATCTCGTCTGCGTCAATCTGCTCATCGACTATCTGCTGAAGGAGAGTGCGACGACGGATGCTTTCGAGTTGGCCAGTCAACACCTCGAATCCTGGGTCAAGTCCGGCCGCAAGGGCGTTTTCTCGCAATACACGTTCGCAGAACGAGTCAATTGTTTGAATCGGTCCGGTTTCCGCCATTTGGGCGATTTCGGAATGTCCCGTGTCCTTCAGGCGATTGACGATGCGGCCCTTCATTTCCGCAGCGGCTTTCCGCGTAAAAGTGATCGTGAGGACTTGATCGGGGCGCATCCCGCGATCCGTCACCAGACTGAAATAGCGTTCCGTTAGAACAGTTGTCTTTCCTGCTCCGGCACCCGCACGGACGAGCAACTTCGGCACTCGCGAATCAATGATCGCCCGTTGTTCATCACTGAAGATCAACGACACTAATCACTTCCTCCGAGATCACCAATGTCGGTGGCGCTACGACATAAGTCCGCATACGGGCATCGGCGGCAATGTTCGCCAGGGCGTGCCTCCATTGTCGCATCGAGGAGTGAATTGTAGGCGCGGGTTCCGTATCGCAGGGCTGCTGATCGGATACTGAGCGGGGACGCAATAAGAGTCCAGTCTTGATACAAATCTTCTTGATAGAACCGTTTGGTTGGTCCAGACTGCGCAACACGTACTCGCATGTGTTGTCCACGCGGGCCGATTAGTTCAATCAGAATTTCTTCCCGAGTCGGCAAGTAGGCAGCCCCAGCAAGCAACACTAGGAGATTGAAATGAAGCGGCGGTTCAGATCCGTCATTCTTTTTCTTTTCCCACTTTCCGTTGCGCACACCCCTAAATCGCTCAACCGATGGCACGTACGTGACCAATTCGATTCGCTTTGCATCATGCGCAACGATCGCCACCTTTCCCGTCAGGTTCACTTCCCCCGCCCGCGTGTCTAGGGTCAGACCAAGAGAAGGTGACCCAAGGGCAATTTCTGGAATCGAAGCGGGGCCACGCTGAAACATGTCCCGGGCAGTGAACTCGCGATCGATCCAGTCTGTGATCGCCCGGCGCCCCCGTCTCCTCATCAGGCTGGCCTCTGCGGGTTCTACATCGGGCATCACTTCTGTAAGTCTGGACTCCAGATATTCTTGAAGTCGCTCTCTCGCGATCCGTTGATCCGGCGCGGCATGAAGTTCGGCTTTCTTCGGTAAGCCACGGAACACGGAATCGTGCCGTAACGCCCTCGTCGGATAGAGCCCGAGGAGATGGCGAGTCGTGGCCCGAAAGATGCATTCAGCAGCGTCATCAAGGACTTCGATTGCAATGCCATCCTTTGGTTTCGGACGCACAGCGTCCATCGCATCTGGGTGGTTGAGTCTCGGGATCGGGAGGTGAACGGTCGTTCCTTGCCTCGCCTCACGTTGTTGAAAGTCACTGAGCGCTAAGCAATCGGAGAGCGGGGGGAGGGTGTAGCTCCGATCGTAGATTCGAGGGTGTCTCTCCACCCCAGCGGTGCGGTGCACTTCGTCAATGTAGGCGGTCGGCACCGTGTCTCGGTCGTCGTTTTCCAAGGGATAGGACAGCGTCAGTTGGACTTCCGCCGAGGCGCAAATCCGCGCCAAGCGATCACGCTCTTCACGGGCACTTTCATGGCTGTCAGGTAATGCAATCCCCTGTGCATTAAGTTGATGGATGAGCCTATCCGACATCAACGCATTCTCGCGACGGCGGGAAGGGATGGTTCCCTCAAGCATCCCCAAGACCCACACGTACTTCCAAGAAGAAAGGGCCGCATTCATCTGGACTAGACTTACGCCGCCATCCGTTCGCGCCGGGATCGTTACCGTCTCTTGCTCCCAACGGGTAAGCGCAAGGCTTACGAACTGCTCTAATGTGACAAGGCGATTCCCGTACAGCGTGGCCTCGTCAGCAAGTGGCCGCTGAAGTGCCGTCATCGCGTTTCGGTCGCGATCGGCGGC
Source organism: Fimbriimonadaceae bacterium (assembly GCA_019638835.1). GTDB lineage: Bacteria > Armatimonadota > Fimbriimonadia > Fimbriimonadales > Fimbriimonadaceae > JAHBTC01. The sequence continues at coordinate 15,591 of JAHBTC010000016.1, read as the reverse complement.
CGTGCCTTCGCCTTTACCGGCGACCTCCGCAAGCCCAGCGTCACCAATCAAGTTACGGAACTGATTGATCCACTCACTGAGTTCCATTGATGTCAGTCGATGGTCTTCACGCCATTGGAGACATGTGCCGAGCCAACCGTATGGTTGCGGACGCTCGGTAACCCACTCGGCGAGAGCCTCATACGCTTGCCCGTCTTGGGCGAAAGCACTTCGTATCGCTTGGTCAAGGGCTGTCCACATCAGCGGCTGATGACCGATGTAACTCCTCTTGGCAACTCGCCCCCAGTCACGAACATCGTCTCCCACAATGGCCCGCATGACGTCTTGTATGAATCTGGCAAAGCCGTTCGTCAAAAGTGGCACCGTGAGAGGCGCGACAAGCGGCACACCCAATCTCTGAGCCGCGGCGCTTGCGAGAGGTGCGTACTCGACTCCGCTGGGAACAATAATCGCGCACTCGCTCGGACTCGCACCTTCCTTCATCTTGGCGAGCGCACCCCGCAACGCCCACTCACATTCGGCCAATGCATCGAAGGCGGGCTCCAAAGCAACTGATGGTGGGTTGCTCCCAACCTCCTCCGTGAACAAAGCGTCCAACCAGTTATCGCCTGGGGGGGCCGAAACCTCTTTACCAAGTCGGCTCGCGATCCGGTCTCCTGTCCCGAACAACTTCGACGGACTCGCAAGTTGGTCAAGCGCCAGCACCACGGGGAGACCGTGATCAGCGACCCATTGGCACCACCTCTCCGCAACTGGGTGCTCCGTCGCCCCGCCAAGCACAACAAGTCCCGCGAACGTTAGGTTTGCGTCGGGCTCACGGTTCAATCCTGACAATATGCGCTGGGTCGCAGCGGATCGTCCCTTTTCACCCAGTTCCTTCTCGGCGGCATCAATGATCTCGGCGAGGCTCGCCGCGTGCTCCGCCAAGAACGGTCGTTCTTGACCCGCTAGTGCAATCGAGGCAGAGCGCAATGACTCTGGGGTTAGACCGAAATGGCACCACTTCGGCCATTCTTCCGCGAGTTGCTCAGCAAGTCCAGGCAGTTGTGCGCTTGCAGAGAATGGGTTGTCGTCAGGCAATTCGCCAAGCACCTTGGCGAATGCGGCTCGCATTTGGCCCCGGGTCGCGATGCGCGGGGCCGGCACTCCGTGCATCATCAGAACTCGTCCAGCAAGGTCACCAAGCGGAGCAACTTCGACCTCATCGAACAACTGCTCGGGAATCAAGTCGCGAGCGACACGCAGGCGGGCGTCATCAAAGGCCGTAACAATCCAATCCGATTTGAGATGATTGGCGAGGAAGGTCGCGGTCTCGGAAGCCGACGGGCGTACCCCTACGACTTGCAGTCCCCGCTTCGCCATGTCCCGAGTTTATCCCCGGTACGAAGAAACGCCGTAGAATAACTGCGTGGCAGGTCGAAGGTGGTCTACGACCCGGAAGTTTGCGGGCAATCTGCTCCCGCTTGTCTTTTCCGTGCCTTTGCTGGTTCTCGCCGCGAGTGAGGCGGCCGAACATGGTCCGACTGGAAAACTGTTCTTGCTGCTCGGTGCGTTCGCGGTTATCGGTTGGTTCACCACCGGGCTATTCGGCGCAATCGGAAACGACTACCTCAAAGATGGCGTGGGTGAGGCACTTCATCACGACCGAGGCTTTGATAACACCGAGAAGTACTTTGTGGGGTTCGCTCCTCCCAACACGAAAGGTCTGTTCGACCCGCACGACGACGTCGGATATCTGATCCTCCATCCCGATCGGCTGGAGTTTTTTGGCGAGGCCAATCATGTATCGCTTATGCGAGAACATGCAAAGGTAGTGCGCAAACGACCCAACATTCATAGTCTGCTCGGTCTGGGCGGTTGGGTCAGTGTCGAAGGCCACCGAGATGGAAAGCCGATTCGCCTCCAAATTGAGCCGCGACCCAACTCAATCCAGTTCCTCAACGCGCTTGCCCGAAAACAACTCAAGAAGAGACTCTTGGAATGGCTAACAATGTCACCCGAACCCAATTCCGAACCGGAAACGGTCTCTGAGTCTAGTGCTGATTAGCGGCGGCCGTGGGCGAAGCCCCGACAATATGGCAGTTCAGGTGGGTTATCCATAAGCTTCCAAACGTCGGTGTCGGGCCAACCCGCCGCCATCGTCATCAGTCCGAGACATGCCGTCGTTGGCGCCCACCAATTGGTGGTGTTATTGCCGTACTCGGTTGTCGGATAGAACTCCATCACGGCTTGGCCCCCAGGGTATCCGTGACCGAAGCCACCTTGGTACGGACTGAAATCATCACAAACCGCCGTCTCAATGAAGATGTCGCCATCGCAAACACTTGAGAGCATGTCCAGAGCAAGTAATGGGTACCGCAAGTGGTAGAGAGTGCCGAAGAAGAAAACGCAATCAAACTTGCCCAGTTGATCAGGGTTGACGTTGTAGACCGACATCTCGATTCGCTGGCACTGCTCGTCGCTGTACCCTAGCGCTTCTCGGCAGAGATCAAAGGTCGCCCATGCGCTTCGATCCTGGTTTTCGAGTAACCCTAAATAGTCGCTGAAGTCGTCAATCGCGACGACTTGCGATGCTCCTCGCCGAAGGGCCTCAAAGGTCCAGTACCCGTCCCACGCGCCAACGTCAAGCACTCTCTTTCCCGAAAGGTCGTCGGGGATTCGATACGCCTCCGGAGCAATCGGTGCCCAGCCAGGAGTGACGACACCACCTGGGAGTTGGATCTTGTGATACCAAAAGGGATGACCCTGAATTGTCGATTCAAGTTGAGCAATTGTTGCATCGTCAGTCGCATCCCAGTGTTTTTGCGGGGCCGCCATACCGACAATATTCGGCAGAGTTCATGCGCGCTGGAGCCTTTGCCCCCGAAACGAGCCTAAAGAAAGCCGTCGAACACCACCAGGCGGGACGGCTAGATGCCGCCCAGTCCGCCTATGAGGCGGTGTTGCGGTCGTGGCCCGACGAACCCAACGCCCTCATGGGTCTGGGAATCATAGCCGTCCAATTGGGCAAGTTCGCCGTGGGTCTCCCTTATCTTGAGCGAGTCACCGAATTGGAGCCCACGAACGCAGACGCTTGGGTGAATCTGACCAACGCTTTACGGATCGCGGAGCGATTTGAAGATGGCGTCGCTACCGGCCAGCAGGCTGTGCTTCGAGCGAATGAGAACTCCAATGCGTGGTCAAATTGGGCGGCATGTCTCCGCGCCGTTGGCCGGATTGGAGACGCCGTGACTGCCGCCGAACGCGCTACCGAACTCGACCGAAACAATGCCGAAGCGTGGCGAAATCTGGGTGCGTCACGCTTAGACCTGGGCGAATCAGATGCCGCGCTTTCGGCCTTCTATAACGCGCTTCACTTACAACCAGAACACCCGGAGTGTTGGAGCAATGTACTGTTCACTGCGCAGTATGTAGACTCGCTTTCGCCCGAGGTACTTGCGGGATTGGGAGCCGCCTGGGGGCGGGCGCAGCCAGAGTCAATTGCCATTGAAAAGTCTGAGAAGGTCCAGCGAATCGGTTTTGTATCTGGTGACTTTCGGGGACACCCTGTCGGTCGATTTGTCGGCGCGATTCTCCCGGAACTGGCTTTGCGAGGCGTTCAGGTTGCATTGATCAAGAATCAGCCAGCAGACGATGAGATCACTAAGTTGTTGGAGTCACACGCGTTCGCTGTCATTGACGTCTGGGGCAAATCGACCGATGAAGCGTTTGACTCGGTAAGCGCGCTTTGTCTTGACGTGGCGATTGACCTTAGCGGTCACTCCTCCCATCACCGACTCGATTTATTCGCGGAAAGGGTTGCACCTCGACAATACACGTGGCTTGGCTACAGTGCCCCTACCGGCATTCCCGCGATAGACGGATGGATTGTGGGATCAAACATGGTACCGACGCGTTCAGCCGAGAACGCCGGGCTTGAGCCAACGCTTACCCTCGACGGGCTCTTCTTAGCGGATCTTGCTGGTAACGCAGTCGCGAGCCCAGCCCCATCCGCCTCTGGCGCACCGATCACATTCGGAAGCTTCAACAACCCGGCAAAGATCGGTCCCCGAACCCGCGCACTCTGGGCATCTGTTTTGCACTCCGTACCGGAAAGCAGACTTCGTATGAAGTACCGGGTCTTTGACGATGAAGAGACGCGTGCCCACTGGACGAAAGTTTGGGGAGAATTCGGAATTGAACCGGCGCGGATCCTATTCCAGGGTTGGACAGACTCGGCGGGACGAGAATCAGACTACGGAAAGGTGGATATTGCTCTCGATCCCTATCCGTACTCGGGCGCGACCACGACCCTTGATTTGCTCAAAGCAGGCATTCCTGTTGTAACCCTGTGCGGTGACCGATACGCCTCGAGAATGAGTGCTTCCTTCTTGGATGCCATTGGACACTCCGAATGGGTAGCCGAGTCAGAGACAGACTTCGTGCGCATCGCCGAGTCACTCGTGCGCGACCCCGATGCGCTCACCGAAATCCGCCGTCAATTGATTCCAGATGTCGAGAGCAGTCACATTTTTGATGCATCTGGGTTTGTCGATGCATTTCTCCATGCGCTGGAGGTAGCCCCATGAGCGCGTTGAGGAAAGCAACGAGACAATTCGCCCAGAACAACACTGCGCCGATCCAATCAAGTGATCAGTGGGTGCAAACAGGGCTCATCGCGCATCAGCAAGGCGATCTTGAGACCGCCAGAGACAGCTATGCAAACGCTTTGATGCAACAGCCGGAGCATTTCGATGCCCTCCAACTCACGGGAGTGACACTGCTGCAAGAGGGTCGAGCTCAAGAGTCGCTCAAGTTCTTTACAGAGGCGTTGCGCGTGGATCCCGACCATGCACCTACATGGGGGAACTTAGCGACTGCCTGCATGGATTGCGGTTGGGTGGACAAAGCGGCCGCAGCCTGCCGCGAGGGGTTGAAGTCAGACCCCACAAACGCCATGAACTGGTTCAATCTCGGCAACGCATTACGGACTCAAGGAGAACCGATGGACGCCGTCTCAGCCTATGAGAACGCGATCAAGTTTCAGCCTGATTTCGCCCCCGCATGGGGAAATCTTGCGGACGTTTACTTTGGACTCCATCTATACGACTCCGCCTTGGAAGCATCAGAGCGGGCGCTTCTCCTTGATTCAAACTTGACTCCGGCTTTGAACACCAAGGGGGTCACTCTCGACGCCTTGGACAAGCCACATGAGGCGCAGAAGTGCTACCGAACCGTACTCGAAATCGCCCCTGATCACGAGAAGGCGCAGGTCAACTTGAGCAACTCCTTGCGAGCCGTGGGCGACATGGATGGGGCCGCGAATCTACTCAATGCGGTTTTGGAGCGAAATCCGATGCTTCCCGAAGCATGGGCCGGATTCGGAAACGTATTGATGGGAGCCGGTCAACCCGAAGACTCCGTTGATGCCTTCGACACGGCGATTACGCTCAATCCAAGTGAATCCGTTTACGTCAGCAACCGGATGATGGCTCGGCAGTATGGTCCCATGGTTTCTGCTGATGATCTGAAAAATGACGCAATCATTGCCGCGACGAGTCAAGGAGCAGAGACAGAGTTTGAGTGGGGCCAATCTAGCGCTAAGCCGAAGATTGCCATTCTCTCGTCCGATCTGCGCTGGCACCCCGTTGGGCAGTTTCTGCGGGGCGTTTTGGAAGCGTGGCCCGAAGATGCCACGGTACATCTCATTTCGTTGTCCGAACGCCGCGACTCTTGGACCGAACGATTGAGATCGGGCGCAACCTCTTTTGAGATATTGCCGGGTGGTAGCCCAGAATCGCAGACGGAGTGGCTTCGTCAGCAAAACTTTGACCTTGCGGTCGACCTCAACGGTTACACCTCCGGGCACCGCCTAGACCTCTTCGCCGCGCGAATCGCTCCGGTGCAAGTCAGTTATCTGGGATTCAGCGGCACAACGGGAATCCCGACGATGGACGCTTTTCTTGCCGACGTAATCGCGGCCAAGGACGACGCCCACTTTACAGAACGGGTTGTCCGCGCTGACCAATCGGTCTACCCACTTTTGGAACTTCCTGACGTTTCGCTTGCCGCGCCACCGCGAAACGAGACCGGGCACATCACTTTTGGTGCGTTCGTCAACCCCGCAAAGCTCAACAACCTGTGCCTTCGGGAATGGGGTGAGTTCGTCGCACCTATTCCCGGTGCCCGATTGATTCTGAAGAACTTCGCGGCTCAAAGCGAAGGCTTCCGTAACCGTGTTCTGGAGGCCCTCGGTGGATCGGGACTCAATGAGAGTCGAGTGGCGTTCTGGGGCAACAAGGGATTCGACGAACACCTGGCCGCCTACAACGACATTGACTTCGCCCTGGATCCATTCCCCTACGGAGGAGCCACGACGACTGCAGAAGCGCTTTGGATGGGAACTCCGGTGATCTCTTGGGCTGGCGACCGCTACACCCAACGCATGGCCCTAAGCGTTGGAGAAGGAACTGGAGCGGTGCTGACACCTGATGACTGGGAAACCGGACTTTGTCTTGACCCCGGCTCGATCCGAAATGACTATGTCATGGCGAGTGAACCACGGGGAAAGGGCGTCGCGGATGCACTGATCCAACTCGCGCGTCGCTCGTAACGAGACATGGAAGACATGAAATCGCCCCGCTTCCCAAATCGGGAAGCGGGGCGATTCTCGCTTTTTACTCAGACTCTTCGGTCGACTCTTCGGACTCGGTGGCTTCGCCCTCGACGCCCTCTTCTTCGCCTTCGACTGCGGTCTCTTCTTCCGCTTGTCGTCGAATCGGAATCGTAGTTACGATGACCGCTTCCGCACTCACCATCGGCTCAACCCCTTCCGGCAACTCTAGGTCACCCACGGTGATCTTGTCCGACTCACCGAGATGGCTGATGTCAAGTTCAACCGAGTCAGGCATCTTGTTTACGATGCACTGGACTTCAATCGAAGTAAGCGACGTGGCGAGAGTGCTTTCGTTCTTGTCTACGGCCACCGGCGTTCCGTGAACGTGGATCGGCAACTGGACGCGAATCTTATCGGTGTCTCGAATCTGCTGGAGCGTGATGTGCGTGACGTACTTGCTCAACGCATCTCGTTGTACGTCCTTTACCACCACCTTGCATTTACCTCCATCAAGCGAAAGATCGAATAACGGCACACCGGTAATGGATCTCATAACGTCGCGAATCTCTCGAGTGTTGGCCTGAAGAAGACGTGTTTCTTTCTCGGGCGTAATCAAAGCCATGGGCATGTGGCCCGACTTGCGGAGACGATTCACTTCTGCGCTCGAATTGGTCTCGCGAATAGTGGCTTGCAGGGTCGGCATAGTAAAACTTCCTTCCGTCCTTTGTGACCCAATTCACGGTCACCAGTCGGCGTTACGGGAAGGTGATTGTACCTTTCGGCTTCAATCTGAGTCCGGAGAGACCCACGCTTCATAGAATGCAGAGCGGGCCCTTTCGACCATCTCACGAGCATTGTTACCAACCGCGTTGATGTGGCCCATCTTGCGGCCGGGCCGAGACTCGGACTTGCCATACCAGTGAACGTGGGCACGAGGTTCAACGGACAGCGCATTGCGAAGGCCTTTTCGCCAATCTACAGCACCGTGTTGTCCCAACAAGTTTGCCATCGCGGTCGGAGAACCGGCGGGCACCATGGGTGACAAATGGGTTGCGACCCGCACGTGCTGTTCAAACTGACTAATGCCGCCCCAATCCAAGGTGTAGTGGCCCGTATTATGGGGCCGAGGGGCGATCTCATTGACGCTCAAAGAGCCGTCCGCACTCTCAAACAACTCCACTCCGAAAAGCCCAAAGCCGTTGACCGCCTCTACTGCCGCGATCGCAATCCCACTTGCATCGGTTTCCGCGGGAAACACCAGATCGCAAACGTGGTTTACCTGGATCGTTTCCATCGTCGGAAAGCATCCTGTGATTACGGGCGTTCGATACACCATTACGGCTAACTCTCGATGAAACGGCACAAACTCTTCCGCCAGCCACAGTGACAAGTCAACCTTCTGGTTGATCTCATCTACTTCGGAATGTGTACGAGCCGTGCGGGTGCCCTTGCCGTCGTAGCCTCCAAAGCGCGCCTTGTAAACGCGGGGCAGTGGCAATTCGTTGGCACGATCGGCGGGAACCGCACACGGGGATGGCACTCCAGCCCTCGCATACGCTTCTCGCTGACGCAATTTGTCTTGAACCACCGCGAGGCAATCGAATCCTGGGATGAGGCAATCGGGCTCTCGGCCCGACTCAAGCAAAGCCGATTCCAGCGCTTCTGCGGGAACGAATTCGTTCTCCAAAGTGATTCTGCGACAGCGTCTCATCAGGACAGCAAGTCTCTCAACATCTCCTAGATCGCCTTCAATTGAGGCGGCAATCTGCGAGGCAGGAGTATCTCGTCCTGGATCCAGTGAGAGGCAACGTAATCCCATCCGTTGGGCCGCCATGATGCTCATACGGGCGAGTTGACCTCCGCCAACGAATCCCAAATCAAAAGACATTGGTTCAGACTTCATGATGAGTTTCGATCCTGACTATCTGCTCAGGGTGAGGGTGGAGGCGGGTGGTGTGCTCCATATCCCGGTCCCGAATCACCCCAATTAGTTCATAGAATGCCGTGGTTGCGCCACGCCGATCACATTCCCCACTCACCCACTCCAAAAGGGGATCTAACTGAATGAGGTCAGGCTTCGTAATGTTCATGCTCACCTGGCTGATCCCTTGAATCCCAAGGGCAAGACCCAGCGCTCTGACCCCGGTAAACAGAGGGTCGCCAAGCCGACGCTTTCGCCTAATCACCGAGGCAACCGTCTGGGCCGCCGATGCGTCCGGGTTCTGCAAGTTGACGTTGACGGCAAGAAGAAAGTCTCTGTGCCCCATCACGGTTGCACCGCAGAACGGGTGGATGCAATCTGGGCCAAAATCGGGCGCCAGAGTTTGATCCATTAGCCCGCCAAATCCAAGCCGACGGAGAGAAGGGAGGTCGGAAGCGTGATTTCCTGTTTCACTATGCTCGTATAGGAAAACGGGTACTTCAAACTGCTCAGCGAAAGTGCGACCGAAACCACGGATCCAAAGGTTCAGGTCAGCCGCTTCCCCCGGAGATACAGGCTGCCAAAGCGGCACAAAAGGGCATACATCGAGCGCTCCAATCCGTGGATGCACCCCCATGTGCCGATTGAGGTCTACCGCAGGCAAAATCAATGCGCAAAGGTCAAGCAACGCCTTCCCTACATCCTCGCGCCGCCCTGAGAATGCCGTCACGGTGCGGTTATGGTCTGGGTCACTCTCCGCAAAATGGAGGTTAACCGGAGCGGAGACAAGCAATTCTTGAACGGCCGCGAGCAGACGACGATCTCGTCCGAACGACCAGTTCGGGACCGTCAAAACCTGTCCGGGATCTTCTTCGCTCACCTTTCGTTACATTCCGACCGTGTTGTAGCCGTTGTCCACAAAAATGATTTGACCGGAGACACCCCGGCTCAAATCGCTGAGAAGATAAACGGTCGTCCCGGCGACTTCCGTTTGGCCGAACTCCCGTTTGAGGGGCGCGCGGTCGTGGACGTAGTGAATCATCTCGGTCAGTCCTTTTACGCCACGTGCTGCCACCGTATTGATCGGCCCAGGGCTTACCGTGTTCACTCGGATTCCTTTTGGACCAAGGTCAATCGCGAGATACCGGACGGCGGCCTCCAGAGCGGCCTTCGCGACACCCATCACGTTATAGTTGCCGACCGCACGGGTGGAGCCGAGGTAGCTCATCGTTACGACGCTGGCATCTTCGTTGAAGCAATCTTCAAGGGCTTTGCAACAAGCGACAAGCGAATATGCGCTGATGTCTAAAGCCGTTGCAAACCCATCTCGGCTCGTGTCAATAAAGCGCCCCGAAAGGTCTTCTCGCTTCGCGAAAGCCGCACTGTGGACGAGGAAGTCAATTTTTCCGTACCGCTCCTTGACCGTTTCGGCGAGGGCTTCCAACTGCGCCTCCTCGCTAAAATCCACCGTCAAGACGCTCATATTCGGGTGCTCACCGGCCATTTCCCCGACTTTTTCGGCGAATCTTTCCGTTTGGGCGCCAACGCCAACCAGTGCTCCCTGCGCAACTGCGGCTTCTGCGACGGCCCACCCAATACTATTTTTGTTCGTGACGTTGAGGACGAGGCCCTTCTTGCCCTGGAGCACCATAACCGGCATTATGGCGAGGAAGAGACGAACCTGGCAGAGTGAGCGGCCCAGGACTGCGAGAAACACGGTACTTGCACCCTAGAGGATCGGGGCTCGGTGCTCCGACAATCTCTTTGGGCCTCCTTGATAGGGGTGCCTGGAGAAGCCAGAACTCATGCCGTATTTCGCCTACACGGCCCTCGACTCGACGGGACGCCAAATCAAGTCGTTTGTCGAAGCCGATAACGAAGCCTTGGTCCTTGGCAAACTTCGCGATCAAAACCTTCAGGTCCTTGAGATCAAGGAAACCAAGAAGGCCACGAAGAACTCCATGTTCCAAAAGAAGATGAAGCCGAAAGCGCTGGTCATCTTCTCTCGTCAGTTCGCCACGATGATTGATGCGGGCATTCCGATTCTACGGTGCCTGGAGATCCTTGCCGAACAAACCAAAGACATTCCGCTCAAGGAGGCGGTGCGCCAAATCACGGTGGACGTTAAGGGTGGATTGACCCTCAATGAAGCGATGGCAAAGCACCCGCACGTGTTCAACAAGCTATACGTGAACATGATTCGCGCGGCAGAACTAGGGGGAATTCTTGATCTCATCTTGGACCGCCTCTCCGGGTTCTTGGAATACGAAGCTGACGTGAAGGCAAAGATCAAGGGCGCGATGATGTACCCGGTCTTGGTATTGATCTTCTCCCAGGTCATGTTGTTCGCACTGTTTTCCTTTGTGCTTCCCCGCTTCAAGGCAATTTTTGACGGCATGTCTGTGGACTTGCCTCCCATCACAGCCGCTCTGTTTGCGATGGGCGACTTCATGCAAAAGTTCTGGTGGGTCATCCTCATGCTGATCGGTGGGTTCATCTTCGGCATGAAGGTCTACGGAAAGACCCCGCAAGGCCGCTATCAACTGGATTTCATCCGCCTCAAGATTCCGATCGTTGGCGAGCTTGCGCTCAAGATGAGCGTGGCTCGGTTCTGCCGCACCTTTGGGACATTGATCAATTCGGGTGTCCCTATGATGCGTAGCCTTGAAATCGTAGGCGAAACGCTCGGAAACGCGGTGCTTATCGGCGCGATTGACAAGACTCGACTCAGCATCCGTGAAGGTAACAAATTGAGTCAACCCCTTGCCGATTCGGGGCTATTCCCGATGATGGTCACCCAAATGATTGACGTCGGTGAGGAAACCGGTCGTCTATCCGAAATGCTCGTCAAAGTTGGCGACTTTTATGACAGCGAAGTGGAATCGACGGTCAAAGGATTGACCTCGATGATCGAGCCCGCGCTCATCATCTTCCTCGGCGTCGTTGTCGGCTTCATCGCAATCTCGGTCATGTCGCCCATCTTCAAGATGGTCAACGCAGTCCAAGAGTAAACACGCTTTGGGGCGGGATTCCGCCCCCACGACTTACAACTCAATACTCGGTTCGACAGGAAGTTGAACCAACTCTGCAATCCATTGGAAGGAAAATGACGGAAAACCTCGGTCAAAGTGGTAACGAAGGCGAAAACTTGGTCGCTGATTACGTGCGCAACCCGCGCGCCGATCTCAAAGACCTGATTATCGTTCACTACGCATCGCTCGTCGAGCGCACGGCTCGCAAGTTCGCGGGCCTTGAGCCTGTCGATGATCTGACGCAAGTCGGCTACATCGGTTTGCTCAACGCTCTCAGTAAGTTCGACCCGGATGCAGGCGTTCGTTTCAATACGTACGCAACGCATCTTGTGGCAGGCGAAATCAAGCACTATTTGCGAGACAAATCGCAGACGATCCGCACACCAGCGTGGCTACAAGAATTGCGTACGCGCATCAATCGCGGAGCAACTGCGCTTCAAGCCGAACTGAGCCGGGTGCCGACGGCACGCGAAATCGCTGAGCATCTTGGGCTCGATGAAGATACGGTGACCGACGTTCTTCAAACGCATGATCTGCTCCGCGTGGCGTCCCTTGATGCCACTCCGACGGCCGATGAGGAAGGCGAGAGCGACGTTGACCGCCTCGACGCAGCCGACTTCTCGGTAGATCAACTCAGTGTCGAAGACCGACTGATGCTTGAGCACGCGATGTCAGAACTCCGAGACCTTGAAAGGGATGTGCTGATGCTCTTTCACTTTGAGTCGCTGAACCAAACGGAAATTGCGAACCAACTTGGCATCTCGTGCAACTACGTGTCCCACATTCTTCGGCAATCCCTGAGCAAACTACGAAGGATTCTAACGCGGCAACAAGCAGAGGAAGCCGCAATGAGGTTGCGAACGGGTGACGATCCCGAAACATCATGCGAAGTCACGGGCGTCTATGGAGACCGATACTTCCGACGCCGACTTACCGAGGAGATCCACCGCGCAGTTGCGAATGGTGGCGTAGTCTCGGCAATGTTCATTCGCTTTGAGGGGCTCGATCGTTTGGCCGGATTCTTCGGCGCCCAAAGCGTTGATGACATCCTCGCCGATGCCGCAGACCTGATCAAGGGACAGACTCGCGCTCTAGATATCGTGTGCCGGTATGGAAAGGACGGCTTCGGGATCATTTTGCCCGCAACCGGCCCAAGTGTCGCTGTCGTTCGCGAACGCCTCGTGACCCGCTTCGAGTCTTGGGCTGCTCGACGACTTGGTCCTCAAACTCCCGTCAAGGTGTCGGTCGTACATGCAGTCGCTCCCGACGATGGGCGTAGTCTGAAGGAGCTTTTGCGATCCGCTCGCGAAGTCGGCCTACAAAATGCGGCCGTCGATCCTTCTCGACGCGCCGCATAGACCTCTCGGAACTGGGGCGATGGTCTATCGTCGCCCCGGGCCCCTGAGACAACCTCTGTCCCCAACGACATACTCATTGGTATGAGCCTCGTGATTCCGGTCGCCCACGACCCAACTTGCCCCTGGTGCTGGATTGCAATTTCCCAGGTTCGGCGTTTACGCGACCAGTTTGATGTCGAGTTCGACTGGCTTGGATACGAACTCTATCCCGAATCACTTCCTTGGCCGGAACCGTCGCCCCGAGAAGAGATGCCGGCAAATCGCCCTCCCACGCCGTCACGATTCGAACTCGCATTGGCCGCCGAAGGGATCAAGTTGCCTGCCGTACAGAAGCCAAGGCGGATGCGGATCCACCATGCGTTGCAGTCCGTCGAGTTTATGCGCGATGCCGGAGAACCGATGCAGGATTGGGTGGAGGCCCTTTACGACGCATATTGGTTGCGCGGCGAGGCAATTGGTGAGATCCCCGTGTTGCACGGGCTCGCTGAGGCAAACGAACTCTCAACCAAAGGGTTGGAAGAGGCTCTCCTTGCACGTAAGTATTCGGACCGGATTGTGGGTTTCGATGAAGAAGCATATGCCGGCGGCGTCTATAACGTGCCGACCTTTTGGATTGGGAATCGTAGATATGCCGAACAGCCGTACGTTACATTAGAGCGTGCCGTCGCCGGTGCATTAGGAGTCAAACCGTTAGCCGCCTCTACCACGACTTAGTCTTCCCTCCTGCCCCCGACGATCGTCCGTGGGTGTTCATGAATATGGTGAGCACTCTTGACGGAAAAACCGAAGTGGAGCGGGGAACGCCCGTGGTTGGACTAGGTTCAAAAATGGACCAGTCGGTGATGCACGAACTGGAAGAGCACGCGGACGCTATCTTAGTCGGAGCAGGGACATTGCGCGCAACTCCCCGGTTCAACTGGCCCTCGACAGCCATGCGACTCGTTCTCTCGCGCTATGGCCAATTGGACCCCGGTCACGATTTCTTTCAGCGAGGTCCAGAAGGTCGCACATTCGCACTCGTCAGGGAAGGGCAACCAACTCCCCAAGCATTGCCCGTTCTGCGTACGGAGAACAAAAAGATTTGGCTCGCGACATTGCTGCGGACTCTCAAGAACAAGTTCGGCGTGAAGTCACTCCTTGTGGAAGGCGGTAGCGAGATCAACGCGATCTTTCTTGCGGCAGACGTAGTTGATGAAGTGTTTCTGACTCTAGCGCCAAAGATTCGTTTGGGCCGAGACTTGGCTACCGTTGCCGGCGGCGACCCTTTGCCGGGGCGCATGATGAACGAGTTTGAACTGCAATCGCTCCATCAGCATGAGAGCGAACTATTCCTGAGGTACCGAAGGAGGCGAGGCGAGGAATGACGCGGAACCCCCTCGCCCCTCGCACATATCTGATACGCAATGCGGCTCGAACGCTGCCATTGATCGGCGTGATCGTCTTGGCAATCCTGCTCATTACTGGCATCGTCGCCTTGATGAACTCCATCCCCTATTCGATAAGAACCATCTACAAGTACAGCGCAAAGTACACGGGAATCGCCTCGCGGTCGAACACGGAAGTGACGGACAAGATGTTCGCGATCGTAAAGAAGGAAGCTCCCGTGCCCCTCGGTCGGATCATTCGCGCTCGAGGGAGCCAAGCGCAAGTCCGAAGCATCGTAGGCGGCTGGCCGTTTGTCGTCTTGGCGATGGAGCAAGCCGACATCCCCTACTACTTGAAGCGAATGGGAGATCCGCCGATCACGGGTCGCACTCCAAAAGCGGGGATGCCCGAGATTCTGATCAGTGAACCTGTCGCTCGTAACCTCAAAGTCAAGATCGGTGACACCGTCCTCGGCCCAGAAAACCCCGACTCCTACTCGCCTATGGAAGTGAAAGTGGTGGGGATCGCCCAAACCGACTACTGGTTGATGCTCGCACCGATCGAATATCATCGGCAGTTCCACTTTCCACCGAGCGACGCGCTCTTGGTATTCGCGCAGAACGACTCCGACCAAGACCGACTGGACCGCTGGATCGACGAGCGCATGAAGGGGGAGCAAGTGCGTGTGTTCGCCTACTTCCTTCTCGAAGAGGAGACAAATGAGATGTTCCAGATCCTCTACAAGATTTTGAATGTCGTCATTTTCACGCTGGTCATCGTGATCACGCTGATGATGGGAATGCTGATCAACATCTACCTGAGCCAGAGAATCCAAGAGTTCGGCTTGTTGCAAGCGCTCGGATACACGAAGAATGCGCTCATCCGGCGAGTGCTAGGCGAAAGTGTATTGGTCGTGTTCGTTGGTTGGGTCTGCGGCCTCGCGGCAGCCTATGGAATGCTCAACTACGTCAAGGCTCGGTTGATGGATCCAAACGCCTTCGCCCTCGACATTTGGGATCAATCAGCTTACATCTATACGATCCCTGTTCCGGTGATGATCTTCATCGTTGCGGTTTCTACAATGATTCTCCGCTTCAAGAAGTTTGATCCGGTCGGCGTAGTCGAAAGGAGGCTCGTATGATTTCCGTTCGTGCGGCATCGCTGGTGTACCAAGATCACGGCCGCCCTGTCTATGCCTGCCGCGACATTGACCTTGATGTGGAAGACGGCGAGTATCTCGGCATTCTCGGCCCTAGTGGAAGCGGAAAGTCGTCCCTTCTCTACCTTATGAGCGGCCTCAAGACTCCGACTCATGGATCG
>JAHBTC010000159.1 GCA_019638835.1 Fimbriimonadaceae bacterium | reverse complement strand
ACCATGGTTGCCCTGTAGTCCGCTTGCGGGTCGCCAAGGGGTTCTTCTCCGGCATATCCCCAAGCATAGGGGGCGCGTGTGCTTACCGAAGCAACAAAATCTATTGATCCGTAATCGTCGGCTTTCTGCAAATCTTGCAGAGCCTCATCAGGATCGCCATGCGTCACCGTAGCCATAGTGACTCCCGCACTCCGAATGCGTTGGGCGACGGCACGGGTATCCACGCCTTCAATTCCGGTGAGTCCCCTCTCAATCATGAACTCGGATAAAGAATGGGTGCTCCGCCAATTGCTTGGGCGTTCGCACGCCTGCCGTACCACGATTCCTGCTGGCTGGACTCGCACCGATTCGAAATCGTCAAGATTGACGCCGTAGTTTCCGATCAGTGGGTAGGTGAAGAGGACAATCTGACCGGCGTAAGAGGGGTCGCTCAAAACCTCCTGATAACCAGTCATGCCCGTGTTAAAAACTAACTCGCCTACCGTCGTACCGGGGGCGCCCAACGGGCGACCAGGGTAGCGGCTACCATCGTTGAGGACGAGCCAAGCGTTCACAGGTCGGGGCGGACCTTACCCTTTGTTTGCTGACGGAGGGCGGACCGTCACGGTCCTTTTCTCGGCTACTACCGCCTTAACCGGAGTTCCGATGTGCGCCTCAATGTTCCTTCCCTTCAGCATCCCTCGTATCTGCCGATCCACTCCGGTGGCAAGATTCTCAATCTCACCAATTGCTTTCGCCGCGACGAGTAAATCAATCCCGCTTAGACCGCTAATGTCCCCAGAGTGAAGACCGTCAACCGCCTTTTTCAGGTCCGCCTTTTGAGTTCCGTCGATCGCAGACTTCGTGTCTTCCAAACCAAGGCGTCCGGCTATTCGATTCCAGGCATCCCCTTCTGGCAATTCCCCTCGCGTAAGGCCTGTGGCAACTTCCTTGAGGGTCTGCTGAGCTTCAGGATCGCTCCAAAGGTCTTTAACGCCGCTCTCCACAAACTCGGCACTTGTGTTCGCAAAAGAGAATTCATACACCGGTCGCCGTTCGACTTTTACGTCTTCGGCGATCGTGTAGCTTATCGGTACCCACTGGCCGTCGGCTGCCTTGACATCCTTGAGCGTGATCTCGAGCCTAGCGGGATTGTTTGTGAGCGTTCCTACCGTGCTCCCAGCCCGAGATTTCGTAACTTCCCCTCTCGCGATACTCCCTTTCGCAACGATGACTTCGCCTTTCTCCGTGAGTACATCGGTCGCCACAACAAGATCTACCGCCTCACCGACCTTGCTGCCACCCGACTCCAAGGCGGTGAGGAGAACGAGGTCCAGTTTTTTCCCTGCGACCAGCTCAACTTTGCGAGCGGCTGGCATGGCCTTTACAAGTCCGTCCAGCGCAGATGGGCGAGACGCAGGGTTGAGGAACACAAATGCGCCGTACCCTAACAAGCCGAGAACAAGAACGATTGAAAACGCTTTCGCCGCCTTCACGGTTCCTAAGACGCTTGTGGCGCAGGAGTGGATGCACTGGGCCCTAGCCAGGCTCGTCCGTCTTTAGATGCCGGCGTAGAGCGTCCGCGATCGCGATGCGCAGTTCGGCATGACGCTCCATACCAAAGCTCGGTGCCTTCCCCCAGTCATAGGACCAGATTGGCTTCGATCTCAGCGAGGGGTCCTCGTCATCAAACCGAGGGATGATGTGGGCGTGAAGCGCTGGTTCTTGGTTGCCAAGAATCTCATAATTGATTCGAACCGCATTCGTAACTTCCAGCACGACGTCCCCGGCCAGTGCCATGTCCGAGAGAAACTGGGCGCGTGCCCCTTCTTCAAGAGCGTTGAGATGCGGAACCACCGGGTCAGGATAAAGGACGCAATAGCCTTCCTGAACTTGTGGATCCCCAAGGCATAGCCATCCGCTCGCCATCTTCGCAATTGCTCGGGGAAGTGAACCATCTTCGGCCTCGGCAACATATCGGTGGATCAGGGTTTCGCTCATTCTTCTGCCCCGCTCCGCCGCTTCGTCCGCAGATAGTCTGTTTTCGAAAACTCATCAAGGAGCGTAAACTTTGTAAACGCCGGTTGGAAACCGAGAAGCACGGTCCCGGTAGGACCGTTCCGGTGTTTTGAAATGATGACCTCGGCAACTTCCGTGTCCATCGGATTCACCTCATTCTCTCCGAGAGTCTTGTCTTCGTAGTATTTGTCGCGATAGATGAACGTGACCATGTCCGCTTCTGCTTCAATCGAGCCGGACTCACGAAGGTCGCTCAGCATCGGGCGTTTGTTGGGCCGTTTCTCCACTTCTCGGCTCAGCTGGCTCAGTGCGATGACCGGCACTTTCATCTCCTTGGCCATCGTTTTGAGGCCGCGGGCAATTTCGCTCACTTCGTTTACGCGATTGTCAAGATTACGGCCGGATCGCATCAACTGCAAATAGTCCACGATAATGAGAGCCGGCTTGCCCTCTTCCTTCTCTAGG
>JAHBTC010000158.1 GCA_019638835.1 Fimbriimonadaceae bacterium | reverse complement strand
AGGGACCTGCTCGCTGCCGAATGCGTATTCCGGTCAAAGCGGCCACCTGTTCCGATTCAATTCGGCCACCTGTTCCGGATCAATTCGGCCAGGCATTCCGGACCAATTCGGCCACCTGAAACCGGTGTGTTGACATTGGTGCAATGCGGAACGCAGGATCGGACTTGCGGAGCCTTGCTGTGCAAGTGCGCGTTATCACATTCACTATGCAATTACTTGCTGAGAATTAAACATCGCGTGCAGTACCCGACAAAGTCGTCAAAGCAAGTGCAGCCAGTCGTGAACCATACAATTCTGTTTGGACAGTAGTAAAGTCCTCAATTGTTATACGTACTCGCAATGCGAATGCGGCAACCGTACGTTGCCGCATTCGCATTTTTTGCCCAACTCTTGCCTAATTTCCCACTAGCCAGCCGCCTCCGCCAACACGTCATCCACGTTGCGAGCCACGATGTACCGCGCCGGAGACTCTCCAACAGCTAATGCTCGGAAATGCTCCCTTCCGCACGCGATCTTCGCGCTCTCCTTGTCCCGAAGATCGTCCGTAAAGAGGCTACTCTTCGTCTCGACGGCGAAGTACAGCCGCTGTTCACCGTCGATCTCCACCAGAATGGCCCAGTCGGGATTGTAGCTGCCGAGGGGGGTTGGAACCTTGAACCAGCCGGGCAACTTGGCGTACAACTTGATCGCGTCGTTCTTCTCCAACTGGTCCGCGAATGAACGCTCTGTCTCGGAGTCACAAACCACAGACTCGTAGATGGACTTGGTGGCCCCGGACAGCATGTTCTTGAGGTACCCGGTCAGCTCGTCCTGCTGGAACAGCTCCTGCGCGTAGAACTGTGTGTCGCCGAGCCGCTGGTACTTTATGCCATCGACGAGCGCCATGCGCTTGCAGCGATTGATCGTCTCTGATGCGATCTCAATGAACTGCTGCGGATTGCGCTTGAAGTCGTCGAGACGACCACTCCCGATCAGGATTGCAGTGATGGATCGGCGTGTGAGCTGTGTACGGTCTTGCATGTCGGTGAGAATGTCCGGAAGCTCGACGTCCGACTCATCGAACACCACCGTCGAGGCGCCGGCCTTCTCCGTGGCCTCGACTCCGGCTTTGCCGATGGAGACGTTCGCCTTCCGCCACTGCAATCGCGCCTTCTTGATCGGCTCAGCGCGCTGCAAGGCCTCGATACAATCCGTAACCAGCTTGGCGTTGTCGAATTGCACGCGATACGTTGTCTGGTGCTTGATTCGATCCCACAAAGCCTTGAACTTGTCGCTGAGATAGATCGCCTTCCCGCCCGAGTCCTTGCGAAGCGGGATCTGTCTACGATCATCAGCGTTCTTGATCTCCAGGCGACCAGACACTCTGCGCAATACCTCGGCGATCTGGCCGCGCTGCGCATCGAACTCGGCGGGCAGCGCAAGCGTGCCGTCGACGAGCGCGACCTTTAGCGAATCCTGCACTTTACCCTTGTGGTCAAGATGCCCAGCATCCTTGAGGTACTCCCAAAGAACCTTTGACTGTTCGAAACCCAAAGGGGTACTCGCGCCATCGGGACCCAACACGGACACGGCGGCAAATTGGTGTGGCTCGACGATACCAAAGCGGATACCCGTTTCCTGTTCGATCTCTTTCTGTAGGTTCTCTGCGAACGATTCGTAGCTCTCCATCGCAATCACCGTGAGCGTATTCACTTCGAACCCACGTACACGCTCACCGTCCTGATTCACGCATAGACGAAGGCCACGACCAATGGTCTGTCGACGCTCAGGCTCGCTCTGGATGTCACGCAGCGAGCAAATCTGGAAGACATTGGGGTTGTCCCAACCTTCCTTCAGCGCCGAGTGCGAGAAGATGAACTTGAGCGGCGTCTCGAACGAAAGTAGTCGCTCTTTGTGCTTCATGATCAGGTTGTACGCACGCTCCGCACTGTCACGGCCGATCTGATTGCCCTCTGAGGTATCACTCCAGCGCTCACCCTTCTTGTCGATGGAGAAGTAGCCGTCGTGTACGTCTTCAGCGGCGCGGTTGAGGTCGACCTCGGCGAACAACGTGTTGTACGCGGGGAGCTTGGCTGCGCGTCGATATTCATCCTCGAAGATGCGCGCGTACTCGCCCTTTACCGATCTGCCATCCGTATCGTACTGCCGGTATTTTGACACTTCGTCGATGAAGAAAAGGGAGAGCACCTTGATGCCCTGCGGTCGAAGGCGCCGCTCCTTGTCTAGGTGCTCGCGAATCGTTCGACGGATCATCTCACGTTGAACTGCGAGGGCGTCGACGTCGCACCATGCTTGGCCGGGTCTCAGCGCCTGCTCACCGCCAGGTATTCGGAGCTCCACATACTCGTTGTCACGCTCAACACGAATCTCTCCAACTCGACAGTCCGCGTATACGGCACGCTTCGTTGTCTGCTGTAGGTCATCCCCATCCTGCACCGTCTCCTCGCGCCGCTTCACACCCGTCGCGGTTTGTACGTCCAGCTCGACG
>JAHBTC010000157.1 GCA_019638835.1 Fimbriimonadaceae bacterium | reverse complement strand
GCCTCGCAAGTCGTCGTAGGTACGCTTTTGTCATGAGTTCACTTCCAAACCAACCGAGTGCAAGAGAGGTCGCCTTTCATGAGGCAGGTCACATCTTTGCGGGTAAGAAGCTAGGAAAGACGTTCATCTCGGCTGAGATTCGTCCAGAGCAGCTTACAGGTCGGGCTGAGACGAATTGGCTTGCAGACAACAGTTCCACACTGGTGGAAGGAATAACTGCCTCCGCTGGGGTATGTGCCGAAGCATTGTGCAAAGGTCAGCCAGCCCCAACGATGTTTCCACCGAGCCTCTACGGTGGAGAAAGCGATGATGAGTTCATAGCGAGGAACTCCGCCAAGCTCCAATCCAGTCAACCAGGGGACTCGAAGTCTGAGGACGACTATGTTGAGCTTTACCTTGAGTGGGCGGCGAAGACATGCACTGCCGAGGGACACTGGACTGTCATCGAGGAAATAGCGAAAGTGCTTGAGGCGAACAGAAACATCAACGACTCCGAAGTGACTGCAATTTTTGGAAGGCACGGAATCAGGGTTGGGCTTTGAGGAGACGAGAAAGTGAGAAACCGATTCAGCGCCCAGTTCACGATTGCCCCTGATGGTCGCCCCTTGGAGAGGAATGTTGCGCCAGAACCGTTTCGTGCTGTGGTCGTGGCACTTCCATTGACTCTCGAAGGCATCTACGCCAAGGGGACTCGTGAAGCCCTATGCCGAGGGTTGAAGAAGCTCCCAGACTCCCAGAACTGGAGCAAGGACAACATCGTCAGCGAAGTCCACTCGCTCATCCAGGATGCGGAGTGGTATCAGGTCTATGATGGGGCTGAAGCTATCGCCGATGAGATTCTGAGACGACACATGGTCGATGAATATGCCCTCTACGAAGAAGAACTGAACCGGACGCTTGAGGAGTGTTCCGTCGGATGGCGGATGGTGAACGCCCGGTTCGAAGTTCGAGGCGACGAGGCTGTCCAAGCGATTCAAGACCGTTCGCTCACGCAAATTGCCGAGTCCGGTTTGACCGTCGCGACTAGCGAGATGAAGGAAGCGATTGCAGACCTTTCAAGACGCCCTGAACCAGACCTTTCAGGTGCAGTTACACACGCCTATGCATCCCTTGAGAGCATTGCAAAGCACTGCACCAACGAAACCAAGGGCACGTTCGGCGACATCTTGAAATGGCATCCGAATCTTCTACCGGAACCGCTGAAATCGGCGGCAGAGAAGTTCTGGGGCTTTGCTTCCGAAAATGCCCGACATGCTAAAGAAGGCAGGCGTCTGGACACCGCAGAAGTCGAGATGGCGGTCGGAGCCGCTGCTGTCCTTTCCAGCTTCCTCCTCAGGCGGCTGTCAAGCGGAGGAATCTATGAGTGACGACAAGTCAGAACTTGCAAAGCAAGCCCAGGAGCTTGGGAAATCCAAGGCGTCAGACCACATTGCGAACATCGTCAAGGCGACGCTTAACGTCGTCCCGTTTGTGGGTGGCTCGATTGCTTCGCTCATCGACGACTACATTCCAGAGAGCCGCCAAAAGCGAATCGAGGAGTTCTCAAAGAACCTCGCCGATGAGATGGAGCGACTCGGTGACTCGCTCGATGCGAACTACGTGAAGACCGACGAGTTCGCCTACCTTTTCACGCGGGTCTATCAAGACGTGACCCGTGATTACCAGCAGGAGAAGCTCGTAGCCTATCGGAACATCCTGGTCAACGCCCTTCGGGTCGAAGTCGATGCGTCGATTCAGGAGCGCTACCTGTACTTGGTCGAGCAACTGACGCCGTTGCATCTTCGAGTGCTTTCAGCATTCGTGAGCGACCACCGCAATGAGGCACAGATGGCGAAGGAACCGAATCGAATGTCGAACTCCCTCAGCCAGACATTGAAATGGCTACTGCCCGACCTCGCAGAATCTCAAATTGAGAGTTGCATCTTTGACCTTGACCAGATGGGAATTACGGCTGGGGTCAAGAACACCTTGAAGACAATGATGACTGAGCACGGCGCTCGCCAGCTAGAAGGACGATTGACCGGATTCGGGCGGAGCTTCTTGAACTTCATTAGTCAGGCTTGAGAGATGTTCGACCTCAGCGGCAATCCGATATCCGTCGAGCAGGATGCAGTCAATAGCTATTTCGAGCGAGCGGTCTTCACGTTTAACAACGCCTGCAATCCAGAAGCTGAGCCTCGCATCCGCGCAATGCTGACCGCGTTTTGCGTTCACGCCTGCCAGTCGCTTCGGGAAGCGCTTCAACGGTTGGCGGACAAGGAACCGGGAAACGGTGAGAAACTGATAAAGGCGGTCGCCGACCTCCCGTTCGCCGCGCTCATCGAGGAGGTTCGGAACCACGACATTCACGGCAGTCCGATTCCGGTTTGCGACCCGACCGTCATCTCCTCGATGTGGGTCGCAAACCCAGACAAGCCAATGCAACTCACGTCATCCCACGGAGTCGGCGTGACAGTTCAGATGCACGGAGCGAAGCCGAAGGTGAAGCTCTCGCCCAAAGACCAGAAGCACGGAAAGTTCACGCCTGGACAGTCGATGTCCTA
>JAHBTC010000156.1 GCA_019638835.1 Fimbriimonadaceae bacterium | reverse complement strand
ACATCGCCATTCGATCCATTCCAATCCCGCAGCCGCCGGTCGGCGGCATCCCGCATTCGAGCGCATACAAGAACTCTTCATCCATCGGGTGCGCCTCGTCATCTCCTCGGGCCCGCTCACGCACTTGGGCCTCAAATCGCTCGCGCTGATCCGCTGGGTCGTTGATCTCGCTGAACGCGTTGCAAATCTCGCGGCCGAGCATGTAGCCCTCAAAACGACGAGTGAACCCCGGACGTTGCGGATCCTTCTTGGCAAGAGGGGAAGTTTCCAAGGGGTAACCGACAACGAAGGTCGGCTGTTGCAAATGTGGCTCCACGAAGACTTCCAGCAACTTTTCGATCAACCCGCCGAGGTGGGCTTCCGTGTCTGCATTGATCCGCTTGCCGGTAATCGGATTGATGACCTCTCGATTCCCGAGTGCGGCCTTCGCCTTGTCCAGCGAAGACAGATCGTCGGGTGTAAGGCCGGTCGCATTGCCGATTTCGGTGAGCAAGTCCACCCGCGCCCACGGCTTCGCAAAGTCCACCACAATTGGCTCGCCCTCCGACTCGCCACCCTTCACCAGTTCAATCTCAGTCGTACCGAACACGTCGTGAGCGACCCGTGCAAACAGGTCTTCGACCCGCTTCATCATGCCTTCAAGGTCGGTGTATGCCTCGTAGAATTCCAAGAGCGTGAACTCGGGGCTATGGCGGTTGCTCACGCCCTCGTTTCGGAAGACCCGACCGACTTCGAACACTCGCGGAACATCGCCGCAGATAATCCGCTTGAGATACAACTCCAGCGATATCCTTAGCTTGACGTCCATGTCATAGGCGTTGTAATGGGTATTGAATGCGCGGGCGGCGGCCCCACCGGCTTCAACCTGTAACATCGGGGTCTCCACTTCGAGATAGCCCCAAGACTCGAAAACGCGACGGACGGCCGAAACAATCCGCGCGCGCGCCAAAAGCATCTCGCGTGCCTCTTTGTTCGTGATCAGGTCGAGGTGGCGATGGCGATAACGTTGCTCGACATCCGTCAGCCCGTACCACGTCTGGCCCTCGCGCTCCTTCGCGATCGGCAAGATATGCATGCACTTGCTCAATGGGGTAAGGGTACGAACATGAATCGTCGGTTCACCGGTACGTGTGGTGAACAACTCTCCGGTAACGCCCACATGATCTCCGAGATCTAAAAGTTGGGTGATCTCCCAAGCCGTATCGCCGACGTCGTCGCGCTTCAGATAGATCTGGAACGAGCCATCGCCGTCGCTTAGATGAGCAAACGTTGCCTTGCCTGCCTCTCGCAGACTAATGATCCGGCCCGCAAACGAGACCGACTGCCCTTCGAGCGATTCGAACCGGGATTTCATCTCTTTGGCGGACAGGGTGATATCAAAGCGCTCGACCAGGTAGGGGTCTGCGCCAAGTTCACGGAGCCGTTGCAGTTTCTCGGTGCGGAGTTCGAACGGGGTGCGTTCTTCGCTCATCGGTTCGTTTGAGTTTACTGAGTTGATTTGAACTCGCCGGGAAACTTGGCGTTGGGGGGCATGGCCCCTACTAGATTTTTCGATATCGGAGCGACGATACTCGTCGTGACAGCTGGTCAGGAAGCTTGCCTAACTGGTTTTCGGACTCAAACCGCTTGGTTTTCGAAGACCACAGAAAGTTTCTGGAAAACCTGCGCTACACTGAGATTACGCAGTTTTGCGAGGATCGCGATGAATTCGCTCTTGAGCCGAACGTTGCTCCTTATCGGAGCCTTTGCCATAGGTTCGCAGTCTCTGGCGATCTCGTTCCCACTCTTTAGCGAAGCGGGCAAGAATCTGCAGATGCAGGTGAACCGGGTCTGGCGAGCCCCGGCGTTCACGGAGCGACCCACGAAGGCGTGAAGCGCAGAACCGTAGTGAAGCAGGTCGTCCGTGAGCGATCTCGCCATCATGACCTTACGGCGTTCGGAGGCAAACAGGGGCACGAAGTCCAGGCAAGTGTTGGTCACGAAAACGGCTTGGCCCGCCGCCCTGTAGTTTCGGAAATGTCGTTGCCTCACTCGATGGAGGTTACAATATGAGTCGGGGTTGCCTCAACCCTGAGAGGGCTGAGGCATAAAATATGTGCATATCAACCTCCGAGTTTGACGCCCTTATCGATAAGGTAGCCTGTGAGTACTCATTCGCAAGAGAGTCCAAGTCATCTTGGACTCTGCAATCAAGACATTTTCATGTTACTTTACTCCGTGAATACCTTCGGCAACAGCAGTCATATGAGTTGAGAGTCTATATCAATGATATCAGATTTCTTGAATCAAGCGGCGAGCTACGTGCAAATGCGTGCATCGAAATCGTAATGATCACACTTGATCGCCTCAATTCAAAAGAGTACATCAGATCAATGACACCAAGTAGCAACTCTACTGTTCCCGACAGAGAAAAGACTATACGAGGGTATTTGCAATGTTTGTCCGAGATCGTCGTGTCTTTGCATGACGACGACACACTGCATAAATTCCTTGGAAGTGTCGACTCTGTCGCCAAAATTGCCGATTCTGCATACTTTCACTGGCTAGGGGTGGACCGACCTGGACGGAGCCAACAGCAACTCGAAGATATAATTTAAGGATATGATTTGG
>JAHBTC010000155.1 GCA_019638835.1 Fimbriimonadaceae bacterium | reverse complement strand
ATTTGAGGTGATCGTGGTTGAGAATGACAGTGCTGACGGATCAGCGGAGATGATCGCGAATGAGTTTCCCTGGGTTCGACTCCTACTTCCCGGGGCAAACCTTGGCTTCACCGGCGGACATAACTTGGCCCTTGCCGAGAAGAACGGCTTTCACTCCGCGCTACTTAACTCGGATACGATCGTCCACAAAGGCGCGATTGAGACTTTGATTCGGTTCATGCGTGAGAATCCTGAAGTAGGGGTTGTGGGCCCCAAGTTGCTCAACCCCGACGGATCGCTTCAATACTCATGTCGTCAGTTTCCTAACCCCGTTGCGGCCGCATTCAGAAACACATTCCTTGGTCGACTGTTCCCACAAAACAAGGCGGTCACCGATTACCTGATGCAAGACTGGGATCACTCCTCCGTAAGAGACGTGGACTGGGTAAGCGGCGCCGCGCTCTTTATGCGAGGGGAGGTCTACGAGGAGATCGGTGGCCTCGACCCCCATTTTTTTATGTATTGCGAAGATGTGGACATTTGCAAGCGAACCTGGGCGGCGGGTTGGCGAGTCACTTATCTCCCCGATGCAGTGATCACTCACGCGATCGGACGAAGCACCGATAAGGTCGCAAACAAGATGATTGTGCGATTCCACCGTTCAATGTTCCGTTACTACGCGAAGCACATTGCCCCCAGGTTCTTCTTGACTCGTTGGCTCAGTCTTCTCTTTGCCGGAAGTGCCCTCAGCCTGCGCGCCGGGGTTTTTCTGGCGCAAAATGCGCGTGACGCTCTAAAGCGTCGGATGTCGCGATGACTCGTGATTTAAGTTCCTCATACGGATGGATCGGCGTTTTGGCCGCCGGGGTCGTGGCGATTATGGCCGGTGGATTCATTCCGACTGACCCTTCCCTTTTGCCAGAGTCCAGTTTCTTTGCCATCTTTTTTGGTCCCGGCGAGTTGCCACAGATGACGAGGGCGATTGTCGCAATCCTTGTCCTTGTTCCGTACGCCCTTCTTCTATTGACAAACCGAGTCATCACCATCCCTAGCGTTCGACTCATCGGAACAGTCGGACTCTTCGGCCTGGTACTCCTGGGCTCGACCGTATCGTCCCCATACCGATTTCCGGCCCTTGTTTCTTTTGTGCAGTGGATGGTGCCTCTTGCCGGACTCGTAGCGACGGTGGGCTTAGTGGGCCGAGGCAAGCGACCGACATACATTCTCGGCGCATTAGTTGCGGCGATCGTGGTGGTTGCCATGCGCGGCATTCTCGAATACGGAGAGATGAGGGCCCTAGATTCAAGTTGGCGTATTTTTGCTGGCTATCAGAATCCAAATGCAGTCGCCGGTGTTCTGGCGGCCGGCATACCGCTTGCCCTTGGATTGGCTCAAAGTCTTGAACGACCGATCAATCTGCTTTGCGGTGCGGCCAGTATTCCGATGGTTGTGGCTTTGGCGCTGACACAATCGCGAGGCGGTTTCTTAGCGCTTGCAGTTGCTCTCATCGTGGGGATCGTCCTTCTTTTTAGCTGGCGCGAGGGGAAGAAATCTGCGTTGTGGTTGCTCCCAATATTGGTTGCAGGCACATTCATGTTCTCCTTGAGTCAGCGGAGTGATGTGAATAGCGGCGCAGTCGCAAACCGAATCGGCGATGTACAAAGCACAGCGGAGCAATCGTCTGGATTTCGGATCAACTTGTGGAAGTCGGCGATTGCTCTCGCAAGAGAGGAGCCACTTGGGAACGGACTGGGTTCTTTCCGCTATGAGTCGGGAAAACCAGGTCTCGTCACGCAAACAGTCCACGCCCACCAGTCTTTTCTTCAACTCGCCGCTGAAGCAGGAGTGATCGCTCTGATCCTTTTTGTCATCATCGCAGTTCTATGGTTGATGGACGTTCTTCGGGGAGCGCGCGAGCTTGGGGCCGAAAGAAAAGTGAGGCTCGTCGCCATCGTCAGTGCGGTCGCGGCACTCGCGGCCCAAGGAATGACAGAATCAAATGTTGCTTCCTTGGGCCCGCTTTGGCTTATGGTAACTTTAATGGCCCTCGGCTTGTGTGTTTCCGCCGACGGACTCGCACCCGAACAGGCTCCCGCGTCGTTTCGCGTCGGCACTGCCGTCGCCGTTGCCTTTTTGCCGCTAGTTTTGGCACTTTTACTCGGACAATCGGAGATGACCCGTAACGGGCTGTACACCCAGTTGATGTCCCGCCCAACTCCAAGTCTAGCCGCTCAGTTTGAATCGGTTGGGCGAGGCACCCTCGATGGCGACATGCTTTACTATGCTGGTCGCATATCACCTCCCGGTGAGTCACAAGTAGCCCTGTTGCGCGATTCGGTCAGATTGCTTCCGAGCACACGGAATTTGCGGGCTCTAGCCAATGCTCAAAGAATAAACCCTGAGGTCGCTGAAGAGTCGCGACAAGGCGCGGCTACATCAACATTGGTGAAAGCCCTCTCCCTTGATCCATACAACCTGACGACATTGCACGACATACTGGAAGTTGCGCTCGAATCAAGAGTTCGAGACGAGATTGTGCGCGCCGCCCAGAATCTTATCGCAGTTGAGCAGACCGCTTCATACAACACGCGATCATTACCCGAGTTCATACCGACAGAGACAGCCGACGCACGTGTTGCGCTCGCAGAATGGTCGGGTTCAAGAGACGAGAAG
>JAHBTC010000154.1 GCA_019638835.1 Fimbriimonadaceae bacterium | reverse complement strand
CCGCATGTACGATCTTTCGATCGGTGAAAAGTATCTCAAGGAGCGTTATCGTAAGTTCACCGAACGGTTGAATGGAGACGATTTCCGGGCGAAGTGGCCGCACTTCGCCCAACGAATGGCTTACCTTGCGTGGACCGATCCCGACAATCCACCCGAACAAGTCAACTTGCGCCGCCACTTCAAAGAGTGGGTGCAACCATACGTTGATGACGGTAGCGACTATAAGGAAGTCACTTTTTACCGTCACGCGGTGAACGTATCCGAACTGCGGGAGTGGAAGGGATGGTAGAGGCCCTAAGGTCTTTCCAGAAGTGGATGTTTGGCTTCGGATCGCCGCTCACAATGGGGGTTGTTCGGGCGGTAATGGGGACGGTGATTCTCATCAATCTCCTGATGATCTCGATTGATTTTGAAGCATGGTTCACGGAAAAGGGATTCGTCCCCATTTCTTTCATACCGATGGCCCTCGGGGAAATGCCACGCTTCAGCCCCCTTGCCTTCGTCACCGATGCGCGGGTAACGCTACTGTTTTTTGCCGTCACAACGTTGGCCGCTCTTACAACTGCTCTCGGGTTGTTCAGCAGGGTCTCCACGATCATCCTCTTGATCGGGATCACCGGTCTCCACCATAGGACGGCAGACATATTGCACAGCGGGGACACGATGATGCGCGCCTTCGCGCTTTATATGGCGGTTGCCCCGAGCGGAGCGGCTTTCAGCATCGATCGTTGGTGGAAGGTGCGACGAGATCCGAACGCAACTATGTCCGAGGTGTCTTTGTGGCCGCAACGCTTGATGCAGATTCAAGTGGCGATTGTCTACTTCACGACGGCATGGCATAAATGGCAAGGAATCCGTTGGCGTGACGGCAGCGCAACATGGTTCACTGCCCAGCTCAACGAGTTCGATCGATTTCCGATGCCGGCGTTCATGGATCAGCGGCCGATGGTGCCGATCATGACGTATGGCACGCTCGTTCTGGAGTTGGCTCTGGGAACGCTGGTTTTTTGGAAGCCCGCACGCAACTACGTGCTCATCGGTGGTGTCTTGCTTCACCTTGGAATCGAGTACCGCATGAATATCCCTCTTTTTGCGTTCATCATGATTGGCACGTACCTTTCCTTCATCGAAAGCGAGGAGTGGCCGTCCATCGTTGCTTGGTTCAATCGGCGGTTCAGAAGTAAGGATAAGGTATCGGCGGAGGTGGCCGAGAATGCGTAGGCGATTACGAGACTTGTGGTTCAAAAAGCCGGAGAAAGGGCCGGTTCAACTCAGTCGCGACTTCTTCCTGACGGTGCTCGCAGCAAAACTGCCTCTTCCCGCTCCTCTCGTGATCCTGAATCCGAAAGGTGAAGGAGGTGCCGTTGAGGGTTTCATTGCCCCCCTTGGAGAAAAAGTCGAGAAGGAGCGGCTCAGTCAACCGTTAGAGCGTGGTGCGTACGCCATTGCTTCTCCCGATCAGAAGACCGTGATCCGGCTGACTGTGGTAAGCAAAGAAGAGGCTGGCTATGATCCTAGTCACGTTCTCAGCAACCCCTTTACCGAGAATCTTGACCCCGAGATACGGTCGAGAATCGCCGGGACTTGGACTCTCCTTCAACTCACCTTTGAGTCGTACGATCCCGCAGCGTATCCGGCGGTTGACTTTCTCTTGCGTGTCGCACAGCGATTGGCTGAACTCACAGATGGCACGGTTGCGGATACCGTCAGTATGGTTTATCGGTCTGCTCAACAAGTGCGCGCGGAGACGCCGCCGGACCAGCCGCTTGCCATACAAAACGTCGTAGCAACACATGCGATGCCATTGGGCAATGATTGGCTCGTGGTGACTTCGGGACTTGCGAAGATTGGTCACCCCGAAGTTGAGATTCGCGGAATTGACGAAGACAATGTGCCGATCGCCGAGCACTTTCTTGCCGGGGTTGCGCTCACCATCTGGAAAGGAGCACAACTTGAGATCGGTGTCCAAATCGGCGAGAAAGGGAACTCTTTCTCAGTCGTTCCGGGCGGTGCTGATCGTCCGCTGGGCACGGATCGCGTCATTTGGGGCCTTTCACCTGATACGGATAGTAATCCAAATTCAGCCCTGAGAGCATGGTGGAGTAAATCACACGGAGGCAATGTTTGAACTACGCCGGAATCTTGAAAAAACTGACCGACTCTGATCGACGCGGAGCGGGATTACGGCTTGACGCTATGAACTGGCTGAACACGCTTGACGGCTACGATTGGAGTGGCATATATGTTCTGCGTGATGACATGCTCCACTTGGACATGTATGTGGGTGAGCCAACTGACCACCGAGAGATTCCTGTGGGAAGAGGAGTTTGCGGAACCGCGGTCGCAGAAAACTCCAACCAAGTGGTGGCCGATGTTCGTGAACTGAGTAACTATCTTGCTTGTAGTGTCAGTACAAGGAGCGAAATTGTGGTTCTGATACGGGACGGTGACACCATTCTGGGGCAGATCGATATTGACAGCCACACTCCGAACCGATTTGCCCCCGAAGATGAACAGTTTTTAATCGAACTTGCCACTCTTTTTGCGAACCGCTGGCTAGAATAGACGTACTGTGTCGTACGTGCCACCACCGGGCTTTCCGCAAGAGCCCTCGGCAAAGAAGACATCCTATTGGTGGTGGGTGGTGCCTCTCGTCCTGCTCTTTGGCGCGGCGGTTATCGGCTTTTACGTGCTGGTGTCGAAAGACTTCTTTGACGAAATCAAGAGCATCACGTCACAGTCAAGGTCGGAAGCAGACTTCTACCCCTCT
>JAHBTC010000153.1 GCA_019638835.1 Fimbriimonadaceae bacterium | reverse complement strand
CTGAACTCGGCGTCAGGATTCCCGTATTGAACATAGAAGCTGTCATTGGACAACCGACTCTGATACTCGTCGATACCCGCATATGCGGCAGAAAGCGCCGCACCCCAAGCCTGATCTTGCCGGGCCTTCATGGTCCCGCTAATTGCCGCAGTCGCCGCAACAGTTGCAAGAATCAGAAGTACCATTCCGATGCCCATTACGACAATAATTGCGACCCCGCGCTCGGTGTCTCCCAAACGGGCTCGTAGTAGTTTCAACACCTCACTGCCCCGTCCTGTTAATGCCCAGATTCGGGATACCCACTATGCTCTCGAACTTCACCGGACTTCCGGCCGAAGCATCGTCAGACTTCAACTTGATTGAAATCTTTACGGCGGCAACTGATTGTCGCTGAGCCAGAGAAAGCCCGCTGGTAGGCACTGTTAGAGCCTCATTGTCTGAGTTTAGGTAGGTAAAGAGCTCGGCTTCCCCGGTCTCCGGTTCAACAAGGGCACCGGTTAGTATCTGCGTTGATGCTGGAGTGGTCTTGAATCCCCAGAAACCCTTGCTCAATTCATACGAGTCGTACCTTACCTCGATGAGGCGGCCTTGAGCGTCGATTGTGAAAGCGATCTTTACAGGCTGTGGGGAGGAAGCATCAACATCCAGATATGAAATCACGGTTAGGAGGTCGTCTTTGGCCACAACTAGTGCCGGGTCATCTATCGCCTGCCCGGAAACAGGATTGCTGGCCGCAAACCGAATAGCGCTCGCCAACTCGTTTAGCCCCAGCGATGCGGCTTTCGTGCTGGTATTGACAGAGTTTCCAATCCCCGCCGCGCGACCCGTATTGATGAATACACCGGTCGCGATCACCATAATGATCGAAAGGACGAGCATCGAGACAAGCAATTCTGTCAGGGTAAGACCCATTTCGTCTCTCGAAATCTTCGAGTCCGTTTCGACAAGTGCTGGATCGTTTTTTCTCATGGGATCACCGGTCGAGGGTCGAAAGTGACTACATCACCGGAAACATGAGCGGTCGTGTGGAAGTGCATGCTCGCGGTCGGGATCAATTGCGAGCTGGATCCGCCCGCATTTGATGCGGAATAGAACTTCCAGGAGCCGTATGGCACGGTGAAGTCCAGAGTCGAAGTACCCTCCCGGAACTGACCCAGATTATAAGTAATGGAAATTCCGCAACCCGGGTCCCCGCTACCTGGCGGCGGTGTTCCCTGAGACACGGCGAGCACATACCAATACGTCCCGCCTGAACGATTCGGAACGGTGAACCCGACCACTCCCATCCCCAGATTCGAAGTGTCGGCAGTATCCCCGGGCAAGGCTGCCACCGGCGCGGGCCTAATCCCATTGTCGTAATCCACGCCGTCGGTCGTACCCGCTAACCACTCCTGCGGGTCAACTGCCTTGCAGAAATTGGCAGGAGTTTCAGGATCGTTGTACATGCCTGCGAGCACCGTGTAGCCAGCGGGGAATGGGTAGCGGACGACGCTTCCAGGAGCGTCTTCGGCGATACTGGTCCCGTAGGTACTCAAGAAGCTCACGTCCAGATTGCTCGGGACCTGAACCGTGTAACCAGGGTAATTGGTCTGGTAATCAATTGGGAAGGTCGAGCCCAAATCCAGACTCAGCATCGCTGCGGAAGAAGCACTCTTCTCAACGCTTACCACGGCCGAGGGTGAGGCGTTTTGGTTTACGTCGACATAGCCAGACTTGGATACGGTTACGTCGTAATTGCCCGGCTGAACTTTCAGCGCATAGGTGCAACCTTCAGAGTCAGTGGCGTCTGGTTGTGCATCTAGCGAAGTGGCACCATTTGCCGGCGTGCTCGGCGTGACCTGGACCGAGACTCCTGAAACACCATTCCCACTGGAGTCAGTCACTGAAATGAGAACAGTTCCAAGATCCGGATCGTTAATCCGAACACCCGGGTCAATGAGGGTATCTGCGTGGACCGGGGGAAGCAGACTCGTCATGCCTACCCAGCCGACGGTAACATTCACTCGCTTGTACCGAAGGATGCCGCCACCGATTCCGCAGCGCTGGTCTACGTTCGGGTCGGACACCCACTTTGCGGTACGGGTGATGGTGAAAGTGGTCCCGTTGATTGTGGTGGTCGTGGTCTTTGATTGCAGATTGAACAAGTTGTCAATCGATCTTGCGAGGTCAATCTCCTGGGCGGCGAGATTCGCGGCCTGTTCACGGGCTGTTGAGTCCCGGGTCAAGTCGAGGGAGGCGACCATCGTGTAGGCGATTCCGGTTGCGATGATTGCGAAGACCAACATCGCCACGATGATTTCGATAATGCCGAATCCGGCATCACTAACGCGGGTAGCAAGTCGCCTTCGAATGAACTTCACTTGCCTTCCCCCCAAATCCCTTAGAAATATTGAACTACTGTCTGCTGAGCGGGTCAATAATTTCACTTAATGAACTAAAGTGGGGCGCACCCTCTTCGGGGCGCCCCACCCAGTGTTGAATTGAGCTATCCGAGTTAGCAGTCGCCGTCCACGACACCACCCGCATCGGTGACTTTGAAGTTCTTTGTGCTATCACTTGCCTTTGGCGCCTGAATACAGAAACTGGGCCAAGCGTAGGTTGCAGCGGCACCAGCGGTGAAGCTGGTTGTGAATTCACTCTTCGTGAAGCCATACTTGCCAAGCGTCGCTACGTCAAGCGTCGGAACTGCTGTCGCGGACGGAATATCAGTGCCGTATGCGATGACCGCGATCTTCGCGTTTGCGAGGTCCGTCTTGACCGCCGAGTCCTTGGAGCTGTTCTGAACACCGATGT
>JAHBTC010000152.1 GCA_019638835.1 Fimbriimonadaceae bacterium | reverse complement strand
GGGACCGGCGCGGGGCACCACCGACCCGACCAGGGCCTCGTCGGGGGCGGGTAGGGAAACCGATCGCATCGCAATCGTGAGGTTACGACGAGGGGTGGATGCGGATGCAGTTTGTACGGGGAGTTGGTGCGCGGCGGTGGGAGCAGACTCCGTGAGTGCGACGACCAATAAATTCTTGCCAAGCGCCGTCACGCGCGACCCATCCCCCAAGGCACCGCCTTGGGCGAGAAGCAAGATCAGGATAGGCCACCAAATACGCATCGCGATCGGATACTCCCATTATGGACGTTTGGAACGGGCTCGTCACTCCCGGCCTCGCAGGCGGTCCTACTCTGGCTAGGTTCAACTCACATGCTACAAGTGCATCGTAAGGCCCCCGTAAGACACTCCCTGAGTCCGAGATAGCGTAGTTTCCTGCGGTGCGGGGATTGTTGACGTTTTTGTCCACTTGTGTGGTGGCAGTAGTTGTGGGCCAGGGGACGACCCCCGTTTATCCAGCCACGCCCCTCTCGACGCCTCCGACGATTGACGGAGACATCCAGTCCAGCGAATGGGCCAGCGCGGCCCACGGCGAGGGGTTCAGTGACGCGGACACGAATCTCGCGAGCGATGAGCGAGCTGAGTGGTGGCTCGCCTATGATGGTGAATTCATTTATTTTGCCGGACGCGTCTACACCGACCCCAACAAGATTGTCGCCGACGAGTACCGCCCAAACGTCGGTCTGCGGGGCAACGACAACTTCACCCTGCTGCTTGATCTCGGTGGCAACGGCACGAGCCAAGACTCGTTCGGCGTCAATGCCCAAGGTGCGACAAGCATCAACCTGAGCGGCGGTCGCGCGGCAAAGGTGGAGTGGGTTGGCGAGTTCGACGCCCAGGGGCGACGCACCGAAACCGGTTGGCAGGTTGAAGCCAGGATCCCGTGGCAGATCGTTACTCCGGTGCCTCAGGGCCAGCGCAACGCCCGATTCAACTTCCTTTGGTATCGCAGCAATAAGGGGAATACCTATGTTCACTACTACACTCAGCGCAACGCGTCGCGCGATCCGGTGTGGGAGGGAGTGAATGTCCCGGTGATCCGAGGTCAGCGCGGTGTAAGCCTGCTTCCCTACGCTTTCGGCGGCGTGAATGATAACGGCGACTTCATCAGCCGCGCGGGTGTTGATCTCAAGTACAACTTGCCGGGTGGTTTGAACCTGATTGGCACCATCAACCCCGACGACGTAAACATCGAAGCCGACGTTCTTGGGTTAGATTTCAGCTACTTTGAACGGCTGCCGGACGAGGTGCGGCCGTTCTTCTTAGAAGGTAACCGTTACATCCGTACTGGATTTGACGCGCGATTATTCGCGAGCCAACGGATGCCCGAAGTGACGGCCGGAATCAAAGTGTATGGAGATACCGACCAGCGGACGCAACTCGGCGTACTTTCGGTTGCCGACTTCGGCGATCGATCGGCACAGGTGTTTTCCGTGAGTCAGCGATTGAATGAACGTCAGCGATATGACTTTGGCTACGTTCGCTATGACGAAACCGGAGCGAGCAACGACGGGTTTATGCTGAATCTCAACCAGCAGTTGGGCGGAACGGGCTACTACTTCAATACACAGTTCACCCGGGACTCGGTTCGGGACACCGGGACAAGGTTGAGTGCGGGCTTCAACCATCAGGATGGCGGCCTGCAGTTTGGTGCGGGATACGACGAAGTCACGCCGAACTTCTTCCCGCGCGTTGGGTTCTCACGCGACCGAAACTTCCGAAGCGTTTATCTGTACGGCGAAGTTCAGCAACAGTATCAGGGCGGTCCGATTCTCGAAACGGAGACAAGGATCAGCGCGAATCGGGCTTGGCGCATCAACGGAGACGACTATCGCGAGGGGCTCAGTGGATCGTATGAGGTCAAACTCAGGAATGGACTAGGGTTTGAAGTAGGGGCGAACTGGTCTGAATTCCTGCAGAACAACGATCGATCCTTCGGGATCGGCGCAGGATATCCATTCAACGATCCGTATCGCAACGTTCAGATTAGTTATTCGCGGGGCTACTTCGCCGGTGACGATCGTGATCAGTGGGAAATTCGGTTACGGCTGCGACCCACGCCGCGCACCCAAGTCGCCATCTCTTCCGAGTTTGTTGCCTACCGGGGTCACGAGACGCAACAGATATTCGCGGTGTCCCACGACCTCAGCAAGTTTGAAGGGATCTCCATGCGCCTCATCCGCAGAGACAACGATTACAATTGGTCGGCTTCCTACCGACTCTCCGGGCGGCGAGGGAACGAGTTGTTCTTTATCGTGGGCGACCCGAATGCGCGGTCGTTCCAGCGTCGGCTGGCGCTGAAGTTCGTGATGCCGGTGACGATTGGCGGCTAGTTTCAGATCGCGAATTCACGTTGGATATGTATCAGTTCGTCGGGGGGGGCATGTCCACCCTAATTGAAGTGGTGCTATGAATCTTGACGAATTGAGTCCCGGAATTCGCTTGGCGGGGACAGTCATGCCTCAATGCTCCGGCCCGGAGTAACCTTCCGCTCATGCCAGTCCGGGTTGGAATCAACGGTTTTGGGCGTATCGGTCGCCTTTCGCTTCGCACGATCATCGAACGACATGGCGGAGATATCGAAGTCGTCGCGCTTAACGACCTCACGGACGTCGGCACCAACGCTTATCTCTTCCAGTACGACACGTGCTACGGCAACTTTGACGGACAGGTAACCCATGACGAGGACAGTATTCAGGTGGGTGGATACGACGTCAAGGTGTTCAAAGAGCCCGACCCGGCCAACATTGACTGGAATAGCGTTGGTTGCGACATCGTGATTGAATCGACCGGTCGGTTCACGGACGCCAACGCAGCGAAAGCCCACCTCGGCGGGTCCGTCAAGAAAGTGATCATCAGCGCGCCGGGCAAGAACGAGGACGTCACACTTGTTCTGGGTGTCAACGAC
>JAHBTC010000151.1 GCA_019638835.1 Fimbriimonadaceae bacterium | reverse complement strand
CCTGCAACGGAGAGGGTTGCGTCCCGGGAACGCCAGGACAGCTACCAAAGCCGGGCGGCACTCCCGGACCTTCTTGTTACGCTAACCGCCAAGGGGCGTTCAATGAACTGGTCTGTCAGATTGCATTTGAATAAGGGAGCCATTCGTTGAACATTCCTGAGCCTCCCGTAACACCGCAACCAAGCGCGCAGCTCCAAGGCACTACGCCGCCCACGGCTCGTGAACATCCTCACCGCCCGCTTCCCAGTCCCGCAACCGGCGATCTCCTCATTGACCCCGAAATCGCTCTCCGGGCGAAAGGCCTTGATCTCACCGTTAGCCTTTACTATTCCTCCCGCACCCAGGAAATGAGCGAGTACGGCAAAGGCCGCTCGGCTTCTATTCGCACCTATATCATTGAGCAGAGCAACATTGCCAGTATCTACCGGGGCGACTTCACCTACCAGCAGTACAAACGCCTTGGCACGTCGGGAACGGTCACCACCTACCAGTCTTCGATTAACACCAAGAATCTCACCACTCTTTCTTATGACTCTTCCACGGATGCCTATACCGAGTACTTCAATGACGGCCTGACTATCACGTACAAGAAGCATGTCGTTGGCGGGACGAAGTACGAGATTGACCGGATCCAGAACGCGAGCGGTGTCGGCCACACCTACACCTACGGCACGACCGTTGAATCTGGGCTCGTCAAAACGATTGTCGTTCCAGGCGACCGAGTTCTCACCGTCTCCTATGTTCCTGGCCCGACCGTCTCGCTCGTGAGCAACATTGAGGATTGGGGCGGTCGTCGCTGGACCATGCAGTACGACTCAGTCGGTAGCCTGACGACGCTTACCACTCCACTTGGGTGCACAACTAAGTACGCCTATTCCACCGCTGGCGCAGGGTCCGGATACTCGATGGTTCACGCCATTGAAGACCCAAGGGGCTACGTCACGACGTACATGTACAACACGCTCCAGAAGGTGGTCTCTATGGCCGCGGGGAGCGCAGTCTGGACCTATGCCTACTCTAATGGTCAGACGGTAGAAACTTGGCCATCCGGAGCGCGAGTTACGTACTCCATTGATTCCGATGGGAACGTATCGGCAACTCAGCGACCCGAAGGCTACACGATCTCCTACACCTACGATACGAGCCGGCTGAAGACCAAGGAAGTGACACCCTCCGGAACGATGCTCAGCGTCACTTACAACAGCCAGTTCCAGATATCGCTTTCCGATGATCCGCTTGGTAACCGGACGACGATGCAGTACGACGGGTACGCCAACCTCACCACTCTCACGCAGGCCAATGGCGCGGTTACCACGTTTGGCTACGATGGCGATGGCAGTACTCGACGCCGAATCCGGATGACGGATCCCCTGGGCCGGGTCACGAGCTACTCCTACGACGGCGACGGGCAACTCCATGTCGTCACCGACCCGAGAGGCTTGCGAACCACGTACAGCCGGGACACCTTCGGCAACGTCGTCACCATCGCGCTTTCCGATGGCGGGATCGTTACCAACGCCTACGACTCCTTAAGCCGGCTGGAGAGCACCACCGACCCACTGGGCCGAACCACGACATACGCCTATGACGCTGCCGACCACGTCGTCTCCGTGCGCAACCCGCTGAACGAAGTCACGACCACGATCTATGAGTCATGCCTCGTTCAGGCCGTCGTCAATCCGCTCAACGAGCGGACTAGTTACACCTACGGTCGCTTTGACCGGCGAACGACGGTTAAGGATGCCCTTGGATACGTCACATCTTACGAGTACGACAACATGGGCTATCCGACCACGATGACGGACGCCTTGGGGCGGATCACGAGCACGATCTACAACGCCGCCAAGCAGAAGATTGCGGATGTGGACGCGCTCGGCAACCGCACTTCGTACAGCTACGACAACTCCGGCAGGCCGGAGACCGTCAAGGATGCCAGGGGCAACGTCACGACGAGCGTTTATAACGCCCGAAACCTCATCGCCCGCGTGGATGCCATAGGCAATCGAACTTCGTATACCTACGATTCGGTGAACCGGCAAACCGAAGTGAAGACGCCGCTCGGCTATGTTTCTAGCACGGTCTACGATCTGGCCAGTCAAGTGACGGCCAGCGTTGACGCTTTGGGCAACCGCACGAGCTACGCCTACGATAATGGCGGCAACCAAACATCGGTGACCAATCCGCTTGGTTTCGTGACGACGTCGGTCTACTCGGCGAACTCCAACCGCTTGGCGGCGACCATTGATCCGCTCGGTAACCACACTTCGTACGTCTACGATCTCGCGGGGCAGCAAACAGAACGACAAGACGCGCGGGGCAACCGAATCTCCTTCGCCTACGATCTCGCCGGGCGGCAGATTGCGATTCGCAATGAGCTGAACTTTGCCACCACAACGAGCTACGACGTCGTAGGCCGACCGACGACGATCCTCGACGCGAATGGCTGGGTCAGGACGTACACCCATGATGCGGTCGGGCGAGAAACTGCAGCCATCTACGGTGACGGAGCAGTTACCCAAGCCTATGACGCTGTTGGCAATCGCACGACGATGCAGGATCCCTCCGGAACCTACGCCTACACATATTCGGCCAGGAATGAACTGACCAAAGTTGTGATGCCGGGAAGCCTTGCGATCTCGTACAGCTATGACTCAGTTGGGAATCGCTCACAAATGATTGACCCGGACGGTGGCGTTACGAGTTACAGCTATGATGCGGTCAACCGGCTTTCGGCTCAGATTGTGCCGAGCGGCGAAATCTATACGTCGCAGCACGACGCCGATGGCAACGTCACCACATTGCTGTACGGAACGGGGTCGCAGAGAACCACCTACGACGCACTAAGTCGCCCAATCACGATGGTCGAGTACAACGCATCCACGCCAATCTCCACGGTGGTTGACGGGTACGACAGCGCCGGTCGCAAGGTCAGTCAGACAGCAGATGCAGTGACCACCCTTTACGCTTACGATAACGCCAGTCGGCTAACCGGACAGCAAGTTTCGGGGTCGAGGGCCACGTTTGCGTATGACGGAGTTAGCAATCAAACGCTGAAGCATCACGAGGGCAGCCTCCCAGTGACGATGGCTTACGATGCGGCGAGCCGCCAAGTCACGATGCAAGACGGTCCAA
>JAHBTC010000150.1 GCA_019638835.1 Fimbriimonadaceae bacterium | reverse complement strand
GCAACAACCGCTGGCTACGCTCGTCCATCCCACTCACCGGACGAACATGGTAGTGGTTGCCCTCCACATCAATCAGAAGCAAGAACTCCGGACTGATCCAGTTCGCGTTCTCTTGCAGGCTCTGAGTCACAAAGTCACGGCGACCTCGGTCGGTTTGCACCGTCCAATAAGTCGCTCCGAACTCCATCCTGATCTCCTCGACTGCACGGACACGGGTGTACAAGTAACGTCGCTGTAACTCCTCGTGAAGCACCTTCGCGTTCTCTTCGCCCGCCGCTTCAACGCTTTCCAGCAGCAGAATCTCGTGTCCTTTTCCATCAAGTAGGCTGAGATACTTGTCAGGATAGGTTCGCGGAGAAGCCCATCGCGGCACGACTTCAAGATAACTTTGATCTTCGAGCGTGAGCCTTAGTCTGCCCTCGGGTGCATAGAACAGTTTCATTCACCCACCTCAATGATCTCAGTAACCTTACGTTGCGTTTCGACAAGGTTGTAGAACACGCCCTTCTTTTCCATCAACTCTTCGTGAGAGCCGATCTCGGCGATCTCTCCCCTCTCTAAGACGATCAAGCGATCGGCGTTTCGGAGAGTGCTCAATCGGTGCGCAATAGCGAACACAGTGCGACCTTCCACCAATCGGTTGATCGCCTCTTGGATTTGCTTCTCGGTCTCTACGTCAACGCTACTCGTCGCTTCGTCGAGGATCAGAATTCTGGGGTTATGGAGGATCGCGCGGGCGATGCTGATTCGTTGCTTCTCACCCCCGGACAAATGGACGCCTCGCTCACCAACTATGGTGTCGTAACCATCCTGCTTGCCGACCACGAAATCATGCGCGTTCGCGGCTCGGGCGGCCGTGATGATCTCTTCCATCGTCGCGCCCGGCTTGCCATAGGCAATGTTTTCCGCCACCGTTCCCCCAAAGAGGAATGGATCCTGAAGAACGATTCCGATCTGCTGACGATAATCGGACATTGCGAGATCGTTTATCGGCACGCCGTCAATTCGAATCTCTCCACCATCAGGTTCGTAAAAGCGACAGATCAGGTTGATCGTGCTGCTCTTGCCCGCACCACTTCGTCCAACTAATCCAATCATCTCGCCGGCTTTGGCCTCAAACGAAATGTTCTTCAAGACTGGATTTGATTTGTCGTATCCAAACCGAACGTTTCGGAACTCAACGTTGCCGACGATCATATGCGGCGCACCTTGCTCGATCGGGAACTCGGGCGTCATATCCATGACCTCGAAGACGCGTTCGGCACCGGCCATCGCGCGGCTGAACCAGTTGTTCACCTGCGCAAACCACTGAAGAGGGCCGTAGACCATGACAAGTAGCGAGTTGATCATGACGAACTCGCCTAAAGTCAATTTGCCCTGTACCACGAAGATGCCCCCTAGTGTCCAGTTGATCAGCGCACCG
This sequence comes from Fimbriimonadaceae bacterium, assembly GCA_019638835.1. Lineage (GTDB taxonomy): Bacteria > Armatimonadota > Fimbriimonadia > Fimbriimonadales > Fimbriimonadaceae > JAHBTC01. Next base: position 1,743 of record JAHBTC010000150.1, on the reverse strand, counting down.
AGCGACGCGCAGAAAGTCATCATGCCGTAAGCCGTGTACCATCGCTGGTCCGCGTCCATGGCGGCTTGCTGCCACGCGTTATTGCGATTCGTGAATCGGGCAAACTCGTGGTCTTCTCGCGTGAACGCCTTCACCACCCGAATGCCACTCAGACTCTCATTGAGTTGCATATGCAGTCTGGCCATCCGTTGACTCACCTTGAAGAACAGGTTGCTGATTGGCTTCCAGTACTTCACGCTGATGAGGAGAACAAACGGAATCGGGGTGAGGATCGCAAGCGCAATCACCCAGTTCGTCAGGAACAAGAACGTCATTACGCCCAATGCCATGAGCGAGTTCGTAATAAAGAACGGGAATCCGTCCACGAGGAAGTGCCAGATACGGTCAGTGTCTTGAGTAACCCGGCTCGCGATCGCCCCGACCGGCTTTCGATCGAAGTACTTCATATTCAAGAACTCGATTGCCCGGTAGGTAACCGAGCGCAAGTCCTTACTGATGTGCGTTGCCAGATACGTCATTGTCCGCCCGTTGAACACCTGCAATACGCTCGTGAGGATTGCGGCCCCGAGCCATACTCCCATGTACTGAAGCAGCCCGTTGACACCAAGTGTTTTGCCAATGAATCCATCCACCAACTCCTTTTGTAGGCGCGGCGGAACTAGGTTCAGAACGGTCGTGGCGACACTCATCAACACGAGATAAACGGTAGCTCGCTTGTACGGTTTGAGGAACGCGAAGATGCGCACCATCGTTTTGCCCCGGTTGATGCACACCGGACAAAGACCGTCCTTTTCGGGAAGAAGGCGATTGCACTTTTCGCATCGGATCTTCTCCTCTTTGACGAGGATCGTAAATGGCTCTCCCTTTGCTAGTTGTTCGATGCCACGGGCGGCATCGCTAAAAGCCTCTGAGAAGGCGAGTGAATAGGTTATCGCGGCGATTCGCGCGCCGGACTTCGTTTCGATGATGGTTCGTCCCCCGCTCACCAACGGTTCGTGGCGGGCATGGGAGATGTCGGACATGGGAACGCGCAACGTAGGAACTCCGCGCTCGTCTTGCACGCGGACTTCCTCAGCGGTAATCACCAGTCGCCGGGTTCCGAATTGCCCCTCCTCGTTGATATCTGAGATCAGTTCGAGAAGTGAGCCACTCGGAAGTGGGTTCGTTTCAGATGTAAGTGTGGCCGTCTCCATTTGGAAAAAAGGTTCAATCGGTCAGGCGAAATCGTCGCAACAATTGCGCCGGAGAGGGCGAGTCGTAAGGCACCACGTTCGTCATTGAAGTGGCACAAGGGGCGGGAGTGGAGACCCGCGCGGCGGCCTGGTTCGGCACCGGCCCGTCGCACTGGGCCAGTCAGAGCCAGTACGTCATATCGCTTTTCAGTATGGCGAGGGGCGAGATTTTGGTTTGGGCCCTCGCCGTCAGTCGAGCGCCACAGGGGGCAACGTCTTGCCCCAAGCCAACTCCATCAGAGCCGTTCGTACTCGCTCCGGGTCGCCTTCGTCGCAAAGCGCTTTGAGGTGGTCAAGGGCTGACTTGAGTGCCGGCCAATCAATCCGCTCGTTGTTGTTCACTCGGCGAATTCGCGGGTCGGACATTGCCTCCAACGCTTCGTTGGCGTAAACCAATTCCTCGTGTATCTTCTCTCCCGGGCGCGGGCCAGTGATCTCAATACGGATGTTCTTGTTGGGCACGAGTCCGTGCATGCGAATGAGGTCTTCGGCGAGTTCTAGTATCTTGACC
>JAHBTC010000015.1 GCA_019638835.1 Fimbriimonadaceae bacterium | reverse complement strand
ATGTCCATCGCCTGCGTGAAGACCTGCCGCGGCGTCGCGGTGAAGGCCCCCTCCTTCAGCCAGTCCTTGTCGGCGAAGGCGATCGAGTGGACGAGGTAGTCGATCTGCGTCCCCTCGGCCGCGAGCTTCTGGAAGACCCGATCGAGATCCTCGTCGCTGCCGGCGTCCATGGGCTCGAGCCACGGGTCGGTGACGCCGAGCTGCTCGATCGCCTTCCTGCACCGCCGCTCCATCTTCTCCCCGGGCAGATGGGTGAAGAGGCACTCCGCCCCGTGCCGCAGCAGCCGCTCGGCGATGAAGTAGGCGTAGGAGTGGTCGTTCGCGATCCCGACGATCAGCCCGCGCTTGCCCTTCATGAGGGTGGACGAGGGGGCCAATGCCGGGGAGTCTGCGGTGGCGGTCATGGGGTCAGGATACCGGGAGCGGACCGGCGGTCGGAAGACTGCCGCCCGCTCTCGTATGATGCGGGCCTTGCACCTGTAGCTCAGCGGATCAGAGCATCGGTCTTCGGAACCGAGGGTCGGGGGTTCGAATCCCTCCGTCCGGGCCATTCCAACTTTGTCCGTACTTGACTCTTGGGCCGCGCAATTGCGCCGCTGGGACATTGGTAGGCCAGGACTGCATCCTTTTCAACTCCCAAACGTATAGTTCAACAGAGTGGGGCGATGCCCCTTCTGAGAGATGACTATGCGTACATATGGATGGGCGGCGGCCGCCCTCGCTTTGGTAGCCGTTGCCGGTGCGGCGATTCAAGATGCCACCGCAGTCCGACTCCGAATGAGTTCGGGCGAGGTCTACAAGTTCAAGTCTGAAACGAAATCGACAATGAACATTTCCGGCGCGCTTGAAATGGCGAATGCTTCGACCCAATCGATGGTTCGGACCTTCAAGTTGGGCGAGGCAAAGGAAGGCTGGACTCCGTTCACAATTTCGAACAGTGACGTAGTCATCGAAAACGATGGCGAGACGCCGATGGGTGGTCCGTCCACCGAAGACCTGAAGAAGTTGACGGAGCAGGTGCAAATCACGGGTGAAGTCAACGAGTTTGGTCAAATCCGTGGATTCACACTCAAGGGTGCCGATCAAACCGATCCCATGGTTGCAATGGCGCTGGGCGGTGCAGGTCAAGCCATGAATGACCTCGGAATCATGGGACTCAAGTTCCCGAGCGACGGTATCAAAGCCGGAACGACTTGGACGCAGAAGTTCTACATGGGCCGCATGCTCGAAGACGTTTCGGGTGGCATGGTCACTTCCAGCGACGCGGTTGACGTGGTCTACAAAGTGATTTCGGTTGAAGACTATAAGGGCAAGCCCCACGCAGTCATCACCGCGATTACGGCGGGCACATTGAAGGTTTCTTCGCCTCAAGCCGGTGATGGAACGATGGAAGCAAACGGCACGACAAAGATGTGGGTGGACATGCAAACGGGTGTCACCACCAAGTTCGAGTCTGATATGTCGCAGACCATTGATATGAACGTGGTCATCGTGAGCAACACGATGAACACGAAAGAAGAGCGAATCCAAGACTAAAGGATTCAACTTCAACGCCCTGTACCACTCGCTGGGACAGGGCGTTTCTTTGTGTGAAAGGGCGCACCGTTCGGCTAGACTAAGTCGTAATGGGTCATTCAATGGCGCGGGAATATCCCGGCGGTCATGGTAAGCCGCTTCTCTACGATTGGTACGTGCCGGAGGGCCCCGGCCCGTTTCCCACCATCGTCTTTTGGCACGGGGGCGGATGGATCAGCGGTGATCGGTCCATGTATGCCGATGAAGCTCCATACTGGGTGAGCCAAGGTTATGCGGTGGCAACGCCGGAGTATCGACTCGCTCCGCTTTACCCGTTCCCCGCTGCAGTTGATGACGTTAATGCCTTCCTTTGGCACCTGGCAACTGAAGCCGACGAGTTGCGCTGCGATCCAAAACGGATTGTCAGTTTCGGAAATAGTGCGGGCGGACATCTGAGTTTGATGGCAGCGCTCGATCCTGCTTCCATCCTTGCAGCGTCCGTCGCGATCTGCCCCATTACGGACGTTCGGGGGACGGATCAGGCTGAATTCCAGATTGCGCTTTCGTTCGTGGAGCAATTCATGGGTGGGTTGCCGTCCGAAAAGCCCGAAGCCTATGAAGCCGCAAGTCCGATCACTCTGCTAGAGAATCTACGATGCCCGTTGCTTGTCATCCATGGTCGAGATGACGAAATTGTGCCTGTTTCACAGAGCCGTGCGTTCGCAGCCCAGGCAGTGCAGGACGGACGACTTGTCACGCTTCTCGAACTCGAAGGTGAAGCGCACTCGTTCACGATGGATGGGTGGCTGAAGATCCGGCATGAAGCCACCTCTTTCTTACGTCGAGTCTTTGATCATGCCGTTGCGCGTTGATCTCAGAAGCGACACCGTTACTCGCCCAACGCCTGCGATGTACGAAGCGATGGCGCGGGCGCCGTTGGGCGATGATGTGCTTGGGGATGACCCTACGGTCAGCAAACTTGAGGAATCGGTTGCCGATTTGCTGGGACATGAGGCTGGCTTATTCGTTCCAAGCGGCACTATGGGCAATCAGGTTGCCCTAGCAGTCCATTGCCGCCCCGGAGATAGTGCGCTTTTTGACGAAGAAGCCCACATGCTGTATTACGAGGGAGGTTCGCCTGCCGTGCTTGCTGGGGTCTTGGCGATTTCATACGAGAGTGCGGACGGTGTTCCGAGTCTCGACAGCATACGAAGTAAGTGGCTCGAAAGATCCGTACATACTCCGGGAACGACCTGCGTCTGCGCGGAAAACACGCACAACCGACATGGGGGTGCAGTGACCGATAGAGACACCTTGGCCGCGATGCAGGATTACGCCGTCTCAAAGGGCGCCATCTTCCATATAGACGGGGCCCGCATCTGGAATGCGGCCATCGCGCTTGGAGTTACGCCCAAAGAACTCGCAAACCACGCTCATTCTATGAGTGTTTGCCTTAGTAAGGGTCTCGGTGCTCCCGTTGGCTCTGTGCTCGTGGGGAATGGCGAGTTTATTGAAGAAGCCCGCTTCTGGAGAAAGCGACTCGGCGGCGGGATGCGACAATCCGGACTGCTCGCCGCGTGTGGCCTCGTTGCGATTGAGCAAATGTACGATCGTCTGGCCGAAGACCACGTGCGGGCTAAGCGACTCGCGACCCTGCTCGACGACGTGAATGGCATGAAGACGAAGGTGCCCGCAACCAATATCGTGATTGTCGAAACCGTCATCCCCGCGAACACTTGGGTTGATGCGTTGGCGAGCCACGGTATCGGTGCGGTGCCCTTCGGGCCGAATAAAGTGCGCTTTGTCACGCACTATGATGTGGATGATGCAGGCATTGAACTCGCCTACGACAAAGCACAAGAAATCGCCGCTAGCCTCTCATTCTCCCCTGGCCACTAACGACCTCAAACGATACGGGATTTCTTTACAAGGTCGCGTGCGATGTGGCCCAAGCCTGCAGGGTCGAGCGTTTGCCGTGCCAGCCGTTCGTAAGCGATATGGGCGAGGGTTTCCATGTTTACGACGTCCTCCCGATTATAGGCGATCAGTCGTTCGAGTGCGCCTTCCCGTCCGTACCGATGGGAGTTCCAAAGTCGGATCGCGTCTCGTCCATCCAATCCGTAGGTGTCGTCCCCTCGGTCTATCCCAAGTTCTACTTCAATCTTTTTGAGTCCACCCTTCAGTCCGACTTTTCGGAATGCCGGACACAAATCAAAATGAAGTTGATCGAACGGAAGTTGAGGGAATCGCTTTTTCAGCATCGGAATATCGAATCCCGACCCAAAGAAGGTGACAAACATTGCCCGGTCGGCAATGAGATCGGGAAACTCGTCTAGATCTTGACCTTTCACTAGACAGCGAAACTCAAATCCATCGTACAGACCGATGACGGTGATCGCGTCGCCGGTAAATCCCCCGTCAGTTTCTATATCCAAGTAGCAAACTCGGTCGCGGAAGGAAGGCCACGTTCGCCAGACTTCGCCCGGCATCGCTTCAGCGAAGAACCGGTAGTCACCGGCAGCGAGGGCGTTGCGTGAGAAGCCAATCATCGATTTCATGGACTCACGCTGTGTTTGGGTTAGGGGCCACGAAGATGGATCAGATTCGAAGCAATCCCAGTCGTGGCATCCGGCGGCCCACAGTCTCACTTCGCTGGCTTGTCCAACGTGCGGAATATGAAAAAACGAGCGTTCGACCACGCCTATCCGCCACTTCGTGGTCGGATGGTGGGAATACGGTCGGTAACGCCTCGTTTCGGCAAAACTACATCTCGGCTATTGGCGGCGGGCCACGGCATACGGTCTGTCGGATCGTCGTACCAATACCAGCCGGTTTCTTGATTGGCGTCGAAGTCTCCGGTGACGCGAGCGATTCCTTTTCCGTACCAAACGAAGTTCATATCGCGTCCGAACCACTGAACCGCTCGCCATTCGCCTTCCACGACGCATCGACCAGTTCCGTGGTACACAGCACGCTCTTCGTCCTTGTACTCCTCGCGAACGTTTCCACTCATGGTCACCTTGCCTTTGAGTTTGCTGACCAGGACCGTGCCGGAGAAGGTGAACTCTGCCCGACCAACTCCATCAATCGTTCGGAAACTGCCCAGGCGAGTTGACAAGTGCAAAGTGCCGTACTCAGGCTTATCAGGAATCGATCCCATTTGCGCCGGAGTAGCGGGTTGCGCCCACATTACGGCGGCTAGCAGGGATGCCCCTAGAACAACGATAGAGCCTCGCACGTGCATGAAACTGACCTAATTATGAAGCAAAACACCCGGACCATACGGGTCGTTCCCACTCCTTCGGACCAACGATTCTCGCCAGACTCGCGTACACTTACATAAGCCGTGGCGAAGCAGAAGAATCTCACTGCAATTGTGGTCGTGCTGGTTTCGGTCCTCGCACTATCCGGGGTCGTCTTTGCATTCCTGATGCAAAGCAGTCCTTATGTGACCGTTGCCGAAGCCAAAACAATGAGCGGCGACAACCTTCACCTTGCAGGCGTAATCGTGCCGGGAAGTATTCAGACCACGGCAAGCGGGAGCGCAAAGGTCAGTTTCATGCTTCAAGATGACAAGGGCGACTTGCTCCCTGTGGTTTACAAGCGGCCTGCCCCGCCCAACTTGCGAACGGCTGACAGAGTCGTCGCGATTGGTGGTTTCCAGGATGGCGCTTTTGAGGCGCGCGACTTACTTCTCAAATGTCCGTCGAAGTATGAGAGCGAGTCTGGCGGCGAGTCCGCCCAGAAATGAACCCAAACGCGCTCTTCGTTGACCCGCCGGCCTGGTCGCTTGCTGTCGGTACCCTCGGACGTGGATTAATCGTTCTCTCTGCGATTTCATTCCTCGCTACCACTGTTCTCGGATTCACCGAAAGATTGCGCGTCCAGCGATGGGCGTTCCATATCGGTTCGTTCAGCATCGTGGGGGCTTTCCTTTGCCTACTTTCTCTTTCGGTCACGGGGCAATTCCACTTTGGATACGTGTGGGAACACACGATGAAGGACTTGGAGTTGCAGTACCGGATTTCAGCGGTGTGGGCGGGGCAAGAGGGTTCTTTCCTTCTCTGGGCACTGATGAGCACCGCTTGCGCTTGGTTTGCCCGAAGGCGCACGGCACAGTACGAAGGAGCCTTCCTCGCAATATGTGCGGCAATCCTCGGATCACTCGCCGGAATTCTTGCTTTTGAGTCGCCGTTTCGATTGATTGAGCCTTTGAACGGTGTGCTGCGGATGCCACTTGATGGACGCGGGCTCTCCCCTGCCTTGCTCAACTACTGGATGGTCATTCATCCGCCCACAATCTTCCTTGGGTTTGGCGCCCTGATTGTTCCCTTTGCCTTGGCGACGGCCGCGCTCATCAAGAGGAACTTGAATGACTGGGTTCCTATCGTTCGACCTTGGGCGCTATTCGGCTTAACCTTCAACGGACTCGGCCTTTGTATGGGTGGGTTTTGGGCTTACGAGATGCTCAACTGGGGCGGCTTCTGGATGTGGGATCCAGTGGAAAACACCAGCTTCGTTCCCTGGGTGACCATGGTCGCGTTTATTCACGCGATCTTTGTCCAAATCGCCCGCAAAAAGTGGCATCTCAGCACGGCTTTACTCGGAGCCGTTCCGTTTATGTGCTTCTGCTACGGAACCTTCCTCACTCGCTCCGGATTCTTGGGCGACACCAGTGTTCATTCTTTCGCCCAGATGGACCGGAGCGCACTGTGGATTTTGGTGGGAATCGCAGGGTTTGCGATCTTCGGATTCCTCGCCCTTTGGACGGTACGACTGATTGCCGCACGAAAGTCCCCTGATACCGAGGCCAAACCGATTGAATCTTTCCCGTTGAATCGAACGTCGGGATATGCCACTGCGATCTGGCTCCTCATTGCATTCGGTGTCATCACCGCATTCGGCATGAGTGTGCCCATGATCATGTCCCTGCGAGGGGTGCAACCAAAGATGGTGGAAGAACATCTCTATCACTCCGTGCTGAGTTGGTTCTTTCCACCCTTCATGTTGGCGTTAGCGCTGTTCCCGATGGTCACTTGGCGCGGGATGAGGGGCCGAGACTTGCTGGTCAAAGTCAATCAGTTGCTGGCCGTCTCCATTTTCATTACAGGCATGTTGCTTGTGGGGCTGAATAGTGACCGAGTCTGGATTCCATTCCCCATGGATCGGACCGTCGAAATGTCGTGGGGTCAAAACGTTCCCGCCTTACCATTCGTGCTGTTCCTAACCTGGTTGTGCGTTTTTGCGCTGGTGACGAATCTAGCCGCCGCCGCTGCGTTGTGGAAGCGAGCACGGCCATCTATCGGCGGTCTCATCACTCACTTCGGGTTTGCCATGACCTTGTTGGGACTGATCTTCTCCCGAGGATTCGAACAGAAGGCGGAGACGTTGGTTCACCCCGATATTCCCGGAGAAGCCTTTGGCTATCGGCTCGCGTACCTCGACGCTCCGTACCAGTTCACAGACAGGCACAACAAAATGCGCGTTTTGGTGCGAGGTAATGGCGAAGAATTTGAAGCGAATCCCGGCCTCTACTTTATGCCTCCGAACGAACCCGGTGGCGATCCTAATCCAGTCGTCTGGCCTGCGATTCGCAGGCATCCCTTCTGGGATCTCATCCTCATCGTGTATCCGATGGATTTTCAGGCTTCAAACCCGACAACGTTTGCGAAAGGGGATTTGCGGGCTCACCAACAGATCACACTTACGTACAAGGGATATACGTCGAACGGTGAAATCGGGCCGGGTGCGCACTTCATCGCCGAATTCGAGTTTCAGGGCCTTGACGGCGAACCGAAGATCGTCAAGCCAGAACTGAAGTTGGTTCTTGGTGGCGCGGAACCCGTTATGGCACGTCTGGACGATGTGTACGAGTTGCGATTGGACGCGGTGATGGCTGAAACCGGGGACGCCGTGGCAACCCTTTTTTATATCAACCCCGCTTATCCGGTCGAAGTTTTCTATAAGCCTCTTACGATTCTCGTCTGGCTCGGGGTCGGCCTCATGACCTTCGGAGGACTGATGTCAGCACGCTATCGGAAAGGGTCCGTCGGACCCACCTCCGGAAGAGACACCGGGGAGGAAGACCGTTCGGGCAACGACGAAAGCGGAGAATCTAACGTCCAAAGCAAGGAGTCGGATGAAGTTCAGCCAACTACTCAAATCTAAGATCCACCACGCTCGCGTGACCTATGCGAACCCCGATTACGTGGGCAGCATTGAAGTCGGTGGCGACCTCATGGATGCAGTTGGCTTGATGGATGGCGAATTCGTTCATGTATGGGCCGTGGACCACACATCTCGATTGGAGACTTACGTGTTCCGGGGTCCGAACGGGGTCATCGGGTTGAACGGAGGTGCTGCTCACTTTTTCAAGGAAGGTGATCGCGTGATCATTGCCGCCTTCTGCATGACCGATGAACCCGTGATTCCGCAAATGGTGCTCGTCAACGAATCAAATGAGATCGTGCGGGATATGACGCCCTTTACCGTTCATGGTTGAACTAGAACAACTGCTCGAAGACGCCGGGGCCATCCTCCGTGGACATTTCATCTTGACGAGCGGTCGGCACAGCGACATCTATTTTGAGAAATTTCGCGTTCTGGAACGACCCGACGTGGTGAGCGCGTTAGTCTCCGCCTTCCTTTCGCGGCACGCTCCAGGGACAATAGATGTGGTCGCTGGGCCAACGACTGGCGGCATCCTCATTGCGTTCGAAGCGGCTCGTCAACTGGGCGTTCGATCGGTGTATGTTGAGTCAGAGAATGGCGAAAAGATGCTCCGGCGAGGGGCATCTATTGAGGCAGGCGCGCGCGTACTATTGGTTGATGATGTTCTCACAACTGGTTTGTCACTCCAAGAATCGAAGGTGGTGATTGAGAACGCCGGTGGCGTTGTCCTGGCCGCTGAAGTGCTGATTGACCGGTCCGGTGGCTGTGTCCAGTTAGGTTGCCCGATTGGCGCAGCCTATGAGGTCACCGCCCAATCGTGGTCTGAGGAAGAGATTCCCGATTGGCTTGCGAAACTTCCTGTAACTAAGCCGGGAACTCGCCCCACGGCTTAGAGAACTGCGTTCGAGCCCGCCACGACATTGAGGGCCGCTGGTAACACTTTGATCTCAATTGGCGCATGACCTTGCAAGTCTCCTTCAATGTGGAACGCCGCCGGGGGGTCCGTTTCAATTCGCAAAGAATGAAACGTCCGCATCGTTACTTTCGGGTGCCCTACGTGACCTGCCGCAGTTAGCTTTGGTAGTAATCCTGCGAGTTCACCCGCCGACAATTCCGTCGCCCAAACCGCATTTAAGAGGCCATCGCTCAATCGAGCGTCGGGGGCAATCACCATGCCGTCGCCGTATTGCCTTGCTGAGCCAAATGCAAGCAACATGAGCCGGTCGATCTCAATGACTTCTCCATCCAAATCAAGGCGAGCACGCACCCCCTTGAACTTGGCAAAGGTGCCGAAGATGCTGAGGTGATAGCGGAGCCGGGCCGGCAACTTGCGTTGCCAAGCGGCGCCTTGGTGGTACCGACGGACAACTTCGGCATCAAATCCGATGCCTCCCATATTGATGCTGATCAGGTCTCCGTTAACCTTAGCCACATCAACTCGGGTCGCGACACCATTCCTCGCTAGTTCCCACGCTTGTCCTGCCTCTTTCGGGATGCCTGCACTGGCGGCGTAGTCGTTCGCGGTACCTGCGGGCAGAATCGCGACGGCTGTCTGGGTGCCGACGATTCCCCGGGCCACGTCGCGCAGGGTGCCGTCTCCTCCCGCGACAATAATCCGTTGAACACCGGCAATTGCCGCTTCTCGAGCGATCTCCGTGCTTTCTTCGGGTGTAGTCGGGTGAAGGCGAAACTCAGGAGCAGACTCCAATCCCGGGAATGGCCGAGGTCCCGCAACCCGATTGTGAAGGAGGACGGTCTCAGTTCCCGGAGGTATCGTTACTGGCATGGCCTTTGAACCCGTGGTGGGTGACCGTTACTACCTTACTTGGGAGGAACTTGGCAAGCCGACCGTACCGACGGACGTCGAGGTTCCGGGCTTAGGGATTGTATATCTCGATGATGCCGATGTGTTCTATGCCGTGAATACGCCGGGAGCGGCGTTCTATCTCCGGAAATCGAAGTCGCTCGGCGAGAATGGTTTGGTGGTGGTGAGTCGCGTTCGGCCGGCATGACATTCCCGCCCCTTGCCCATTGGCAAGAGAGCGGGAATGTGTTTTCTTACGCCGCGCTCTTCGCGAGGCGAGCAAACGTCTCCTTGTCCACCGCTCGCATCAAACATTCTTCATAGCTGACATCCCCTTGACGGAACAACTCGGCGAGGCTCGCGTCCATGGTGCGCATCCCAACGTTCTTGTTCGTCTCGATGATGGAATACATCTGATGCGTCTTGCCCTCGCGGATCAAGTTCTTGATGGCCGGGATTCCGGTCATGATTTCAAGTGCCGCGACGCGGCCCCCGCCGAGTTTTGGCAAGAGTTGTTGGGAGATAACGCCTTCGATCGTGTTCGCCATGAGAACACGAATCTGATCCTGCTGATCCGCCGGGAACACATCCACGACGCGGTCAATCGTCGCCGGAGCATTCCGGGTATGCAGAGTGCCGAAGACAAGGTGCCCCGTTTCGGCCAGAGTTAGAGCCGCTTCGATCGTTTCCAGATCACGCAACTCTCCAACGAGAATAACATCTGGGTCTTCGCGAAGGACGGCCCGAAGCGCACCGTGGAACGAATACGTGTCGCTGTGCATTTCGCGCTGATTGACCATGCACTTTTTGTGACGGTGTAAGTATTCGATCGGGTCTTCGATGGTCAGAATATGTGATTGACGCGTCTCGTTGATGTCGTCAATCATCGCGGCAATCGTAGTGGACTTACCGCTACCCGTCGGTCCCGTAACCAAAACGAGACCACTCGATCGCTTGCTGATTTCCCGGATGATCGGCGGGAGCCGTAATTCGTCAAACGTCGGGATCCGATTGGGGATCATGCGCAGGGCCCCCGCGACTGACGTGCGCTGCATATACACGTTGAAGCGGAATCGGGCTAACCCCTTGACCGAGTATCCAAAGTCGAGTTCGTGCGTTTGCTCAAACTTCTCCAGTTGCTCATCGGTGAGGGTTTCGTAAATCAAGCGTTGGGCTTCCTGCGGATTGATAATCTCGAAAGGTAGCGGTACGATCTCACCGTCCATGCGGATCATTGGCGGCAAGCCAGTTGAAATATGAACGTCACTGGCTTTGCGCTCAACGGCCATGCGCAGGATCTCATCAATATGCACTCCGAGAAGCGGTCGTAAGTCTTCCCCGGTGCGGACGATTCCTTCTTCCTGTAGCTCGTCGTCTATAAAGTACTTTCCTTTCGGCTTCTCCACTTCCCGAACGCCTTCAGGTACGAATGCAGGAGAGTTTTGGTCAATGGGAGAAACATCGTCGGGATCTGGACCATAGCCAAAAAGGGTCGGTTTCTCCGTTTCCTTCGGCATATTCTTGGTGAAGATGTCCGGAACAGGAGACTTCTTTGCGAGTTCTTGCTCGTTCATAGATGATTCTCCTGTCGGCTCCTCCGATTCAATGCTCGGTTCCTCTGCCGTAAGTTTCGGATCAATGACCTCGGCGGGAATCTCCATCTTCGGGGGTGCGGAGGGCGCAATGTGGAGTGGTGTGGGCAAGTCGTGATCTTCCGTTCCCGGCCCATCGTCCATTGAGAAGGAGAGTTCGGTGTCGTCATCCCCTTCGGGCTCGGAGTCCGGTTTGTCGAAGTGATCGTCCGCATGCGCTTCGGCCCCTTCGTCGCTGATTTCGTCCGAAGCCCAAGAACTCGGGGGAAGAGCATCGGACTCGGCCTTCCAAACTTCGTCGCCCGATTCTTCGTGAATCAAGTCATCCTGTGAATTGACTGGATGCCCGACCTCTGAGACATCAAGATCATCGTCCACGTCCGATGCCTGCGGCGACTCCGAAGACTCTTGGGGCTCGGAACTGGCAGCTACATCTGATTGATCTGGAGAGTGTGGACCGGCAACGTCGTTATCCTTTGCGTCCGAGATCTGCCGCAAAATGTCGTGCAGTTCTTCCTCTTTCGACTTACCATCGGGGATGGACTGATCGCCCTCACCGATGACTTTCTTCCAATCGAATCCGTCTTGATTGCTCACGTTACGCTCCGTTCCTTAATGGTTCTTTGCCGCGGTTGCGGCCAGTTCGGCGAGGGTGCTCGCCACAATGCCTTGCACGGCATCAGGGTCAATTTCTAGTTGGTTGAGAGCCCATTCGGGCAGTCGCTCGGCGTCATGCTCGGGATCGCTGCTGCCATGGGTAGATAGCGTCGCGATACCTTCACCAATCGCAACCACTGCGCGAAGGTTCGCGAAGTCATCGCCGTCTGCCGGAGAAAGATAGTCCAGACCTTCAACGATCTCGACCGGGAGTCCCCAATGCTTGCCGGCCGCCTGAATCACTTCAATGTGATGACAACCGTAAATTGTCTGCTCGGCCTGCCAAGCGGGTGCGCCATGCTCCATTAGATACTCAACCTTTGTGTATGCCTCTGCATCGTGACGACAAAGCAACGTCTTGCCGAGGCTATGGAGGAGTCCACAGGTGTACGCTTCGTCCGCGTTTCCTTTCCGAATCTCTACGGCCAATGATCGAGCTGCCGCCGCCGTGTCAAGTGCATGGCGCCACCAGGTTCTACGGCGCAGCGAGTCCTTGTCAGTTTTGCCCACGAAGAAGTCGAATACACCAACTTGCATCGCGATCATGCGAACTTGTTTGAACCCAAGAAACATTACTGCTTCCCGGATCGATGTGACTCTCTTGGGGAGGACAAAGAAAGCGGAGTTCGCCTGAGCCAGAACTTTCGCCGAGAATGCCGGATCGACAACGATTTCTCGTTCGAGATCGCTCGCCGATGAACTCTCCGAGCGGACCATCTCAACGATTTTGTAAACAACCTGCGGCATGACCGCGATCTCGCTACTTGTGCCAAGAACGCGTTCAATTGAAGCCTTGTTATCTCTCAGGGGTGCCGCCGACATTCCGTTGTTTTTCCTCTTCTTGTTTTCGGTTCAAATCGGGCGAAGGATTAGGAGTAAACGACCCTCAAGACTTCATCTACCGACGTGTTACCCATAAGAATCTTCTGAACCGCATCCATCTGAAGCGTCTTCATTCCTTGCTCCAGCGCCGTTTTGCGTATGATGTGGGCGGGCTGACCGTGCAAGATCAGATCTCGGATCTCGTCCGAAACTTCCAGCATTTCGTGAATGCCGCTTCGGCCCTTGAACCCAGTTCCCTTACAGTGGTCGCAACCAGCACCACGGAACAATGTGACCTCCCCACCTGTTTCGGCACCGACCTCTTCCGGAACCGGGAATCCGTATCGCAAGAGACTCTCCCGAGAGGTCGTGTAACTCTCTTTGCATTTTGGGCAGATGACGCGGATCAGACGTTGCGCCAGAACTCCGACGATGGATGACGAGATCAAGAACGGCTCGACATCCATGTCGATCAAGCGCGTCGGGGCACTGGGCGCGTCGTTTGTGTGGAGTGTGCTGAACACTAAGTGACCGGTCAATGCCGCTTCCATGGCAATTGTCGCGGTCTCGTTATCCCGCATCTCACCGACCATGATGACGTCAGGGTCTTGGCGGAGCATGGCGCGCAAACCTGCCGCGAAGGTCATCCCCGCGCGGTTGTTCACGCTACATTGGTTGATACTTTCGAGTTCGTATTCGACCGGATCTTCAATCGTAACGATGTTCTTGAGGCCGTCGTTGGTCTGGTTGATCAGCGAGTAAAGCGTCGTGGACTTTCCAGACCCTGTCGGCCCGGTCACCAACACAATGCCATAGGATCGCTGAGCCATATCTTCGAGCATCTTCAGGTTGTGCTCAAGGAAGCCAAGTTTGCTCAAACCGATGCTGATACCGCCCTTATCGAGGACGCGCATGACGATCTTCTCGCCGTAAATAAGCGGAAGCGTGTTGACACGGAAATCGTACTCTTTGCCGTTGATCACGGCCGAAATGCGGGCGTCTTGGGGCGCACGTTTTTCCGCGATATCCATGTTAGCGACGATCTTGAATCGGCTAGTAAGGGGCGCGATTACCTTTTTCGGCAGGCGCATCGCCTCCAACATGATGCCGTCCACACGAAGGCGCACCACCAACCCGTCACGACGCGGTTCAATATGGATGTCACTCGCGCCATCGGCAACGGCTTGATTGACGATGAGGTTGGCGAGGCGCACGATAGGAGCATCCTCTCCCATCGCCTTGAGTTGGTCGGCCGAGATATCCTCTTCGTCATCGCCGGACTGGATGGCCATGTCGCCATCAAAGTCCTTCATCATCCCTTGCAGGGCTTCGCTTACATTGCTGGTTTCGACCTTATAGATCGCTCCCACCGATTCCAGGATGTCGCTCTCGACGCCGATAACAGGTTCGATTTCGAGGCCGGTGTTCATCCGCAATTCGTCAATGACGAATACATCGAGCGGATTTGCCATCGCAACGATCAACTTGTCTCCGCGTCGGGCAAGCGGAAGGCACTTGAATCGTTTGGCGGTCTGGGCGGTAACGAGGCCGATCGCATCCGCTTCGGGCGTTACGGTGGAAACGTCGGCAAATGTGATTCCCCAAACCTTCCCCATGAGACGCACTCGATCACGCTCGGAGATGATGCCCATGTCCACCATGACACGCGCAATTGGTTCGGTGCCGCCCAACTCCAACTGTTTGGCAATCGCCAATTGGAGTTGATCGTCCGTGATGAGCCCTTCGCTCACGAACACGTCGCCCGTCAACATCGCCACGAGTCTCGTTCCACATTCGGGAACTCGAAGACCCTGGCATTCCTACTGGGTAGGCGAATCTGGCATCGCACTTGGGGCGTCTAGCACTTCATGCGTCTGGCCTCTTTCATCCTGCTTCTTGCTTGCTCTGCTGCCGCCCATTCGGTCGTGCAGGACTTTGATGGCTGGAAAATCAACGTACCGATCAACTTGCCGAAGACGGAGGAAGGCAACACAACCGTATGGTCGGGAGAGGTGAAGGACGGTGACGCGTTCGTCGAAGCGATCCGCATCATGAAGACCGACTTATCGGGTCTCGCGAACGTACCGGACTCCGAGGATTTTCTTGACCTTCACGACCGTGCACAGCGCACCAATCGAACTTTTGCCGCGCAACTTTTTCTGACCCAGAAGACAAAGTTGGGTGAGTTGCCTTTCGTTTCGGTGACCGGTTCGATGCTCGGCCCCGGCGCGACGAACAATGTGATCTCGATATATTTCAACTCAGCGGCTTTTCGTACGGAGACCCACGCATACGAAGCGATTTGGGTGTCCTATTCCGCGAGTCAGTACGCTAACGCATTCACTTCACTTCGCGACAGCAAATGGGGTGACAACGATCCGCCCGCTGAACTCGCGAACAAGTTTGGAAACACTGGAACTTACTCAATCCTCGGCGTGCCATTTGGCGTGGATTCAAGGGCGCCTTTTTTGCCTCAAATTGGATTGGAGCCGCGAGCAGACGACACGGCGATCCTGCGAGCGATGCGCTACGAAGACGAGATTAACTGGGTTCTGGACGTGCGACAAAGAAAAGTTGAAGCACCGGAAATCTCTGATGAGCAGACCGCACTTGACGCCGTTCAAGGGACGGCGGACTTCGAAGTGGAGTTTATTGAAGGCAAAAAAACAGACGATGCGTTTGAAGCCATCGTTCGCCGCAAGATTCGCGACGAAGACAGATTTCTGAAAGTGATTGTACGGCGAAGTGGCCATTGGATCGTTTCACTCACGGCCGAGGCCGCGACACTTGATGCCGCACGTGGACTCGCCATGGATCGCCTAAAGAAGGGGGCCTAACCCCAACCTGCTGGGCTGTCATACTTTGACTTCCATCTGTGCCCAGGTGGCGAAATTGGTAGACGCGCTAGTTTCAGGTACTAGTCCTCGCAAGGGGGTGATGGTTCGAGTCCATTCCTGGGCACCAAATCTTTGATGTGGTTGCCATGAGCAACACAAGGCAGCCTAGTTCCTTGCTGCGGACAGACTGGGAATTCACGGCCCGAACTATGCACCTTAGGTTTATACGCCCTTTGTATGCGGCGGCAGCTTAGCAAGCAGCGCGTGAGGAGTTGCACGCCACAGAATGGCATTGATCAGATACTCAAACATCCAGTCGAACGATCGATTGAACACTTCCGAGGAATCTGTGAAGTTTATCTTGGGCAATCGACGACTTCGAAGTCGAAACCAAGGATGAACAGCCCTTTGTAGGAATTCGGATACCAATCTTAGAGGGTCTATTCAAGATTGATTAGTTCTTGCCACGGGAAAGCAAGTAGGCAAGCTAATCTTGAAATCTTACACTCCTTTATCGCTGAATCAACTTAGAGCCAGCAAGTGGTAAAAGTAGACATCCGTCTGCTATACTGATTGTGTGACGGAACTCTTACTCGAATCGTGGGACCGACAGGCCAAGATCATCGATTCGCTCGCTGGTCTCGTGAACGAGACGAACCGAAAGGCAAAACCTTCTTCAGACGGTTGGACGCTTGATTATCAACTCGCCCACATCCACGAGGTTCGCTACTGGTGGCTCTCCAAATGTATGCCCGAACTCGCCAAAACCCTTGGAGACGCATTAATGGACGATGGCGCGATGGGGGTTCCGATCGAAGATCTTGACGAAATTCGACGCCAACTCACCGTAAGCGAAAGAGCTGTGCGGGAGGCTACGGAAGCCGGACTCAAGAGTGGAGGCAAGTTTGGCCCTTACGACAATGCCGTTCTCTTTATGCAACATATGGTCTGGCATGAGGGCTATCACGCGGGATTGATCTTGTTGGGCCTGCGGTTGGCGGGAGAAGATCCTTCCGAGGAGTGGTGCGAATCCCACATCTGGGAGTTGTGGCGCGGTCCGGAAGAATGGGAATAAATTACTTCGCTTCTGCTTCATAAAGTTCACGAACTCGGCGGAAGGCGCTAAGCATTTTTCCGCACTCAAACTCGCCTTGGATAAATCCATCGCAGAACCTCTCACTTCGTGTGATCAAGAGGAGGTAGCGGCGAACTTGATTGAGTGTCGCGGCAGCAAAATAGTCTTCGGCAAAGGACATCCCGAGGGTGCAAAACTTGATACCTTCGGGAGTCTTATCCTCGGGGAGCGGATCGTATGGAGCGATGTAGCAACTTGTGGCGTAGCAAAGATGCCAAAAACGATCGATTACGGGGTGATACACCCGATCATGAGTGAACGGATCATCCGGAGCGATGTCGGTGCGCTTCACCCACTCGACAACCCGAAATCCGGGTTGCTCCATGATTGGAAGCAAATCGAGCATCATCTTGATGTCCGAACGTGCCCATACTTCCGTTGGCTCATCCATACTCATCGCTAATCACCCACATAACTCGTCTGTCTGCTCGCCAGCCCATTCAGTGTTTGATTCTTTCTCATCTTGAATATAAGGTAGCGGCCCCGCTTTTCTGGAGTGACAGACCACTCAAGATTCGCGGGGAAGTTGTCTAGTACCCGTAAGCTTGTATCACGGTTCGCCGTGATCGAAACTGATTTCGTAACTCCGCCTTCTCGAGATGCGGACACCCGATACCCGCCTTCGGCTCGAAGATCGCGGAAAGATGCGTCTTGCCAAGCGTCAGGTACGGCCGGAAACACGCGAATCACCTCGGAGTCTAGGATTCCAGGCGTTGGGCTCCAACTCTGTAGCAGCATTTCGTGCACGGCGTTCATTGCTAAGAAGTTTCCTTCTAATGTGAACGGGCGATATCGGAAGCCCGAATATCCTTCGCCGCTCTGGTCCCCGTTTGCATGAAATCCGTTCCGCAAGACAAACGCCCGAGCATAGATGTCAAGGTACCGAAATGCCGCATCACCATTCCCTACCCTTGCCTGGAGTGCGGCCATCCAACTGAACGAGTAACCAGTCCACGCCTGAGTCCCAAAGTTCTCCCATTCCATCAGCGAACGAGAAATCTGCCGCCGCGCCTGAAATCCTTGCTCTATGTTGATGAGGTTGAAGGGGTGGATTCCCATTAAGTTGGAGAGATGCCGGTGGCTACCCGGCAAGTCCTCCACCGAGTTGAGTTTCAACGTCCCGTCCTCCCGAACGTGATAGTCACCAAGCCGATCCGAAAGCGATTGCCATTTAGCGGCCTCAGCGACATCCCCCGATGCCGTTGCCATCTCCACCAGACTCAGAAACAGCATTCGCATACTCATCAAGTCATAGTTGCTGTTTGGCTTGAGCCAGGCTCGATTCGAGTTGTCAAAGATCTCTGGAGATGAGGAGAGCGGAAGAGCTAAGTTGCCGTCACCATCTTCTTTGAGAAGTGCCGCAATGCATTGTCCTGCTTCCCGGCACCACGGGTATGCCCGTTCACGCAGAAACTTCTCGTCGGCGGTGTAGCGCCAGTGCAAATAAAACAGGTGCGCACTCCACGCTGTCATGGTGGGAGAGAGACTGTATTGAACCCAGCCTGCGAGAGGGTGCCCCGATATCGTCATCACTCCCGGCGTGGACAACCCATCCGTCTCATAGAATTCTCGTGCGAACTGGCGAAACCGATCTCGGCGATCCCAAAGGAAGTCCAGATACGACAGGCCAGAGTCGAAATCGCCTGACCCTTGGTAGCCCATATACGTCATCTGGGTATTCAGATCGTTGTGATAGTCGCCTTTCCATGGCGGTAAGTTGCCTGCATCGGCCGTCCACACCCCTTGCAGAGGCATGGGCGGCGCCCCGCGACGAGAACCTGCGCCATAAAGGTAGCGAACAAACTCGTAATGGTCTTGAATTCGCTCGTCCGGAATAGCAAGGGCCGACGATTCCCAAAATCTCTCCCACCATTGGCGATGGGGGGAAACAATCTCTAATTCCGTTTTTTGAAGTGTCGCCTTCACTCTCTCTTTCCCAATCGCGACCGGCTCAGAGCCGTCTATGTTTGAGGTGACAGTCGCGACAACCCGCCATTCGTCTGCGAGTTGCTTTTTGCCCGCAACCACAGCGTATCGAAGACCGTCTGCGGCCTCTTGCTCGTACCAAATCACGTCACCCTCACTTCCGAAACTCGCGGTCGGGTAGCCGAGGGCTGCCACGCCTCCGCTGTCTGGGCCGGTGTCAGTCGCGCCGGCTCCTGCAACCATCGCCGGAGTCATCAGTCTCAAACTGATGCTTGCTCCGCCAGGGATATGAAAAACGCCTGCCTTCTCGTCTGCGCTCCAAATCGCTTTCACCTGAGATTGATCCGCAAGATTGACAAGTCCTTGAGCGCCCTTTAGGTTCAATCCAAAGGAAGAAATCTCTGTACGATCACCAAGTTCAATGACGAGACGGCCTGCCGGGAGTTTTGAAGGATGGACATCGTTGTACGCGCGCTCAAAAATGTCGTCAATCGCCGCCCGGTCATTGGCCCGTACCAACTCAATTAAGCGACGATACTTGAACTCTTCCCAACGCATCCCCTTCGCCGGACGCTCACCCCAAAGGTCGCCACGATCCAAAGAGACGTTGATCGAACTTCCACCTCCCCAAAGCAAGCCACCCAATAAGCCATTCCCGAGCGGAATGCCTTCATCCCAAGTTCGAATCGGGGCCTCGAGTTTCATTTCGAAGTGGGGAGCTTTGAGCACTCCTGGGTCACTGATTGAAGCCATAAGAAGGCCGAGAAGCATGGATTTCACCTTACCAAACTGCTGGTATTCGACAAAGTCACTTCGAACAATGAGGCTATGAAACCGTTTTGGTGTCTTAGAACGTTCTTTCACTTATGCGACGACTCTCAAAGGCCGAAATCAAAGCGAAAGTAGACGCGCTCAAACAGAATCCTACAAAGCCGCAACCGCTCAAACAGGCTGATCAGGCCGGCAAACTTGCGCCAAAAAAGTCCAGCAAGCGAATCCGAAAGCAGGGCGTGTAGTCACGCCAGCACTCTATCCTCCTGTCAATGCCTGCCCGGCGTGGCTCAACGCTCGGACAATTGCGTTGCGTTGACTGAAGGACAAATTCGGGGCTCCGATCGATAGCATTCGCATGAAGTGAGTGATTTCTTCTCGGGCGACCGGATATCCAATGTTGCCGGGCCCATTGATTTCCGGGTTGCTGGTAATCATGGTGTCCAGATTCGGGCTGAGTACCGCGAAGTACGGAATTCCTGAGCCTTCCCCACCCAGTTTCTTGAGTAGCTCCGCACCACCGGGGTTCTCGTCAGCCTTGTGCGCCTGATCTTCAAGTACCGTGATGTGAACGATTACGAATTGATCGGCAACAAGCTTGCCTTCATCAGTCTTGGTCAGGAAGTCGTCTAGCCGATGGCACCAGCCACACCACGATGCATGAAACATCAGAAAGATGTTCTTGTGCTCACTCAATGCCCGTACGCTCGCCGCGCGCAATATCTGCCCCGTCGATTCCGCCGCTGATGCGACGACGGGAATACCGAGGCTGCTAAGTAGCGCGATAAGGAGCAAAACACGTTGCATTCCCCGGGGATACCCGATTCTCATTAGGTCCAAACAAAGAAAACAGACCCAATTCGCTCTGCACATAAAACGAAAAATGTGTATTTGAGTATCTGAAGAATATGGCCGCTCTCGAACAACAGTCCGGAAGCACAGAAAACTCAATCTTGGATGCCGCCGATCGCTTGATGGCGAGATTCGGCTTTCGGAAGATGACAATGGAGGACATCGCTCAAGAGGCTCGGGTCAGTCGTCGGACGATCTATCTGCACTTCAAGAACAAAGAAGACGTCGGTCTCTCATCCATCGGCCGTGTCGTGAACGGCGTGTTTGCCGAGATGCACGCGATCTCAGAATGCCCGATGACGGTGTCGGATCGACTGATTGGCGTTCTGCGTCACCGTGCGTTAGGTCGCCTTCAAAGAGTTCGTGAGTACGCCACAAGCCTTGATGAACTGTTCGAAGCCGTGCGCCCTGCCTATTTGCAGCGACGAGCCGAGATGTTTCAAAAAGAACGACTGCTCATTGCATCTCTCTTACAGGAAGGGAAAGCCAGTCAGGCCTTTCACCTAGATTCTCCCACTGCGGTTGCTGATGCCATGCTCTTGGCGACCAACGCCTTCATCCCGTACTCGCTCAGCCCGGATGAACTCGGCTCACCCGCCGAAGTGACCCAACGGCTTGACGCCATGATCTCCCTCTTGCTCGCCGGGGTCTTGTGCGAGCGCAAACGGTAAAGCAATATGACCACTAGCTTCCTCCTTGGATTCGCAATCCTCTAATCCACCGCAATCGCACCCGCCCCCGTCGCTCCACAGACGACCAATCAGACAAGTAGTTACTCGATCGAACTTCGGACGAAGGTGATCGAGAATTTGATCACCCAGATGAACGAGAACTACGTTTTGCCGGAAATCGCGGAGAAGATAGAAAGGGAACTGACGACTTGGATGCAATCCGACGAATACAAGGGCCTCAATGACCCGATCGCATTTGCCGCAAAGGTAAATGAGATCATTGGGCACAGCGTGACCGATGCGCACTTGCGATTCCAGTATTCCGCGCAACCTTTGCCTCAACGGGAGGCTCCAGGAGAACCGTCTGAGGCGGAGATCCGGGCCGAACAACAAATGATCCGTTACGGAAATGCTGAATTCGAGAGAGTCGAGCGACTAGCCGGGAACATAGGCTATATCAAGTTCAATCGATTCCGATCGCCGCTCGAGATGTATCGACCATTGCAGGGCGCAATGTACTTCCTCCAACACACGGAAGCAATGATCATCGATCTGCGGACAAATGGTGGCGGCGACCCTCGGGGAGTGCAGTTGTTCTGTAGTTCGTTCTTCTCCGGAGAGCCGGTCTTGCTGAATACCATTCAGTTTCGAGGTGAGGAGAAGCCCCGCGAGTTCTGGACTCTCAAAGAGTTGAACTGGGAAAGATATGAGGCTCCCATCTATGTTCTCGTAAGTCGTCGCACAGGATCGGGGGCTGAGGAATGTGCCTACAACATTCAGCAATTGAAACGCGGTCCGATTATCGGTGAACCGACGTGGGGCGGCGCGAACCCCGGCGGAGTCGTGCGCTTGGACGATCACTTTGCCTGCTTCATTCCGGTGGGCATGGCGATCAATCCCTACACCAAGACGAATTGGGAGGGGACAGGAGTAATCCCCGATGTGGCATGCGATCCCGCGAACTCACTCAAGGATACGCATGTTTTGGCGCTTGAGAATCTGATCAAGAATGAGGTGAATTCTGAACATCGTTCTTTATTGGAGCGGGCCTTAGAGTCGGTCAAGTCCGCGAACTAGCTTCCTGGTAATTTGTACAGGTTCCCTCGTAGTTTGACGGGGAACCTGACGACTCAGTTGAAGTAGATTGCGCAAACTATTGGTATTCCTCTACGGGAACGAGATGCGAGTGTCAACTCGATCGCGAACTGAAACTACAGGAACATTATGGGAGCCGAACGAACCTGCCGAATCCACTTGCCGGATGGAGAATTTGAAGGGTGGGCTCACTGTGGAAGCGGTGAGATCTCATTTAGGGGAGAGAAATCGTTCCGATGGAAGTGGACGGACCTTGCTCATATTGAGAGTTCGAACGGGGCACTGACGATTCAGCGGGGAGACATTGAGGCAACACTCTTCTTAGGAGAAGACGCCGCTCGGTGGCACCACGCCATTCTCAATCCCAAATCTCTGATTGACAAACTCGGAGTCAAAAAGGGGATGGCGGTGACAATCGGTGCGGGATTCGATCCGGATTTTAGACGGGAAGTCGAAGACCGAATCGGGTGTGAGGGGACAGCCCCCTTCGACTGCGCATTCATCTCGCTTACCACGAATGAAGATCTGCCAGCGGTCGTCGAATGCCGGTCCATCATCAAGACCAGCGGAATGATTTGGACGGTGTGGCAGAAAGGACGTAAGGAGTTTGGTGAGGGACACATTCGCAATTTCGCTTTGTTGAACGGATTGGTGGATGTCAAAGTTGTCAAGTTTTCAGAAGAACTCAGTGCGCTTAAACTCGTCATCCCAGTAAAATTAAGGGGGGGATAGGTTCAAGTTTCCCAGTACTATTACGGGGATAAACGCCGTACCGTATTGGCTTCGGCTACAGACTTATCGCGAACGATCAGCCGCCAATGAAAGCCCAAATTGCCGCTTGATGACGTTGCCAAATCGCGTTCTTCTCGCCACCCCGGGGCAGTTCCATCGTCACCAACGGGATGCGAAAGGCTTGGCAAAACTTGCCCAGTGAACCAGGCGTAGGATAACCAACCGTCGCGACCCTCATCCCATTTCGCTCGGCCATTAACTGCGCTAAACGCTTCCCTTCCTCGCCATCAAAGTCAAGCATATTGAGGGGAGCATGAATGGATAGGATTCGCTTGATTCCGGGGCGCGCGAGGATAAACTCTCGAAGTGCTGCCGTCTCTGGCTCGGAAAGAGGGGCTGATCCCGTACTGAAACCTCGCTGGTTTGCCGCGCTCCAGCCTTCAGCGAAGTTACGATTCAAGTCAACATTTCGGGCATTTCCACGCTGCATTTTCGCGATGCCATCCGGATTGAGCCGAGGGATTATATGAATTGAGAACTCGGTGATCTCGCTTTCTTTCGCGGCAAGGTCCGTCATGAACGACTCGGCGAGCCAAACCCCTTCTATCTCGTCACCATGCGTTCCGGAGATGACCAACACTTCAGTTGAGCCATAGCCATAGGTTGTGGCGAGAATTTCACGCCCCTCGAACGACGCACCCACGGTGGTGACCAAAGAAGCTTGAGCCGAAACGATCCAACAGAGAACCATAACCGAGGCAAATTGACGCACTCGCCAAGGATACGCTTTGGCCTCACACTGCTTCCGTGACTAGGTTTACCGTCGTATCCGTGCTTCCTCGTAGTCGTCCGGATTCAATCCCATTGCCCGGATCGAACGATCGTCGAAGTTGATGTCACCACCAACATACGAGTTGTTGTTGCGATTGATCCAGTACCGTTGATAGCTGTTATCCACTTGCCGCACCGCACCCGAAGAGCCGACGACGGTGTGCTCATCGTTGATGTAGTTGAGGAATCGACTGTGCTGCGCGTCACTCGCCGCTGATCGCTCGTAATACGCTCGATTACTGGCCTCTCCCGCCGCCCATATCGCTTCCATCCGAGTTTGGTGGCGCTGTGCGCTCAGTTGAATCGCTTGCATATTGCGATTGTGTTGGGCGGTCATTTGCCTCCCAAAATCGGCAATTTGCGCCATGCGTTGCTCGTGCAGTTGCTGCTGCCGCTGAGTCCAAGCCGGATTCGTTTTCATGGTTCGGCTGATCCTTGCAAGCAGAGGTAGATAGTCTTCGGCATTTCCGGTAGTGGAAAGTCCGTTGACATCAACGATCCAGAATCCCGGTGAATAAGCGGCCAATCCAACCACCATCGCCGACATTTGTTTGCCGTGATCTTTGTATCGGAAATGGACGTTGGCGGCGGTTGCCCCACCCTGCATATCGTTCTGAGCGAGAGCGCGTTGGTAGCTTTGGGCAGCTTGTTGATTGTCCTCGGTCTTGGTGATCTCAAACCCTTCAAGGGAACCAAACTTGCGCTTCACATACGCAGGAAGGTAAGTCTTCGCTTCTTGGAATGGCTCAATCTTCACCATCGGATTGACCCGTGCCCACTCTCGAATCATGTCGTGGGCGAACTCTGGCGTCCAATATTGGGGGATGTTTGGGTCACCGAGATAAAGTACAGTGTCCTCGTTAGGGCTCACGCTGGTGACGACCTGGCGGTGAACGTCGAACGCACGCGAAGTGTAGGCGCGGTTGAACCATCCCTTCGGCAATTCCACCGTAAAGCACTTCTCCACCGGGTCTTCGATGGTCACGAATTCCGACACGTTTGGAGAAGTCTGAGGGGATGTTGTCTGTACGGAATCGACCGGCGACGGCGCTTCGATAGCATTCGCCACCTTCGCGCTGGCACACCCGGTGAATGTCAAAGCAAGAGTCGAAATCATGATCGCGGACAAGGCGCTTCGCTTCATGGATTGATGTTTGCGCACCGACCATTAGTTGACCATTAGTTTCGCCAAAACGAAAAAAGGACGGGGTCCGACTCAAGTGAGTCGGACCCCGCGTGGCTTCGTTCTCGAAACGAGATCTTACGCCTTGCGTCGGCGGGCCAAAGCAAGAAGGCCAGCACCGAGAGCAATCATGGTTGCCGGTTCCGGAACCGCGTCGCCCTTGATTTGGAAGGAAACGTCGTCAGCCGCAGTCTGCCAACCGTTACCATCAAACAAGTTGAAGATGAGCGAGGCATCGCGGCTTCCCGTTGCCCAGATCCAACCATCATCGCCAGGAGCGATGTTGTTGGAGCCTACGTTCAAGAAGTAGTTTCCTGCGGCGAGGTTCACGTTCACGTTGGCCGTCATCAGGAACTCTTCGCCGAGCGCACCATTGAAGTTGCCGGTGCTCGTCGGGCTCAATCCCGCCGTGGCGACCGTCGTGTTGAACACTGGTGTGAAGCTCGAGTCAAGGATGTTGATTTCGAACGATGAGAAGTTGTCGAGACCAGGGAACACAAAGTTCTCGCTGGAACCAGTGAAGCAGATCTGGGTAATGGTGGACGCGCTGGAGAGCGTGAAGTTGTCACCCATCGTTTGGGCCCAGAACTGGGAACCGTTGGTTGCGAGTGCGTCTGAGAAGTAGCCGTCGGGCGAAGCGTAGCCGTTGTCCCAGAGGGTGGCGGCATTTGCGCTTCCGACAACAACTGCGGCGGCAAGCAGAAGAAGATTTCGCATGGTTTAGATTTCCTCTTCAGTGGAAATGGAGTGCAGGTGCATCCGATTCAATCGGCTCCGTAAGCCACTGACCCAACGATTCTATCTGAATTTGAACTGGAATTCAATGGCAAGCGAAGAAAGCCCGTATTCTTACGGGGCAACCCAAATTGAATGGCTAAATTTGGGAATGTTCAGGTTAAAAAGTGCGGATTTTCACCGTCACCGCTGTGTTTGAATGCCCTAATCGATGACAAAAAACCTATCAGAATTAGCGGCATGAATTCCACGACAACGGTCGGAGCCGAAAGTTTGATGGCGGCAATCGCCCAACGTCGGAGCATGGGATTGTCGCGCATGAGTGACGCGCCCGTCCCTCAGGAACTGATCGAGACGATGCTTGAGGCCGCTAACTGGGCTCCCAGTCATAAGGACACCGAGCCTTGGCGCTTCACGATCTTTTCTGGAGAAGGGCGAGGACATTTAGCTGACTTCTTTGAGGCGGCCTATCGATCCGACCACGCCGAGCCCATGGATCCCGTGGCATTGCAAGGGTATCGAGACCGAGCGTTTGCCGCACCCGTTTGGATTGCTATCGCGATGGAGCCAGGGCGCGACTCAGCGGGCAATCCTCTTGTCCCGGAGATCGAGGAGGTGATGGCGGTGTCGGGAGCAGTTCTCAATCTTCATCTCATGGCATCGAGTTTGGGGCTCGCGGGGATGTGGCATAGCAAGGGTGTGTCTGTGCATCCTGCAGTAGCGGCAGGGCTTGGCCTAAGGGAGCCCCGCTATCTGCTCGGCTTCTTCATGCTGGGCTGGCCCAACTGCGAGTGGATGTCGGGCGAACGGCGGCCGATCATGGACAAAGTGCGGTGGGTCACGGAATGAGCCAACCGATTTTCGTCGTGGATGCGTTTACGTCCGAAGCCTTCAAGGGAAATCCGGCCGGCGTTTGCCTCCTCACTGAACAACCGACTGAAGATTGGATGCAGAAGGTAGCGGCAGAAATGAAGCATGCCGAAACCGCATTCGTCTGGCCGATGGGCGGCATTTGGATGATTCGGTGGTTTACGCCCGTGGCTGAGGTCAAACTCTGCGGTCACGCCACCCTCGCCTCGGCCCATACCCTCTGGGAGTCTAGGGCCCACCTTGGCGATATCACTTTTCGAACCAAGGAATCAGGTGATCTTCATTGCCGCCGACGTGATGACCTGATTGAAATGGAATTCCCCGCCATTGAGTCATTTAAGTGCGAGCCACCGATTGGATTGATCGATGCTCTTGGCGTCGAACCCAAGTGGGTGGGACGGAACGACATGGACTTCCTTGTTCAAGTTGCCGATGAAGTGACCGTTAGAGGTGCCGCACCACTGATTTCGCGCTTACGTGATGTTGAATGCCGAGGCGTGATCATCACCGCCGAAGCAACGGAAACGGACTTCATTTCGCGATTCTTTGCGCCGCGATTTGGGGTGGACGAGGATTCGGTGACTGGATCTGCGCACTGCGCGCTCGCTCCGTTCTGGTCGCAACGCAAAGGGAAGTCAGATATGCGGGGCTACCAAGCCTCCGCCCGGGGTGGCTACGTGAAAGTGCGAGTAGACGGTGAGCGTTGTTTTCTCTCCGGTGAGTCTGTAACGGTATTGCGCGGAGAACTCCTGTACTAAGCAGCCTTCAGTCCCACACAGGGAACTTTGCCTCTGCAGGCCGTCTTTATCATGGAAAGCCACTTACGGCTTGATGAATGCTATGAAACAAATGCTTCTTTCCGCTCTGTTAGGAGCGGCCCTCATGATCGGGTTTACGGGCTGTACTCCCTCAGAGGCTCCGGCCGCTGAAGGCGAGAATCCGACGACAAGCACTTCCGTCGCCAATGACAGTGGAGCCAGCACGACAGCTTCGACGGCTGAAATGGCGAACTGCGATAAGTGCCAGATTGCCGTGGATAAGGCAACCCTTGTTAGTGTTGACGGGAAGATGCTTTGCACGCATTGCGCCCCCGAGGGAACGACAACGGCTGCTGGCGGCGAAGAAGTCGCGATGGCAAAGTGTGCCGACTGCGGAAAAGAGATGGCGAAGACGGAACTCATCGCTCATGGCGACGCCTTCGTTTGCAAAGCCTGCGACGCAGCGCACGGTCACTGATCACGTCCTTTTTCATTTGGTTTCCTGAAGACCGCCCCGTTCGATGCGATTCGAGCGGGGTGGATTTTCTTTGAGGGGGGTGCGAAACCCGTACTTTCTCCAGTAGGCTATGTTTGACTCGCGCACGATTGCGTCGAACGAGATCTCATGACGACAGGAAAGAACCTTCGACCTTGGGCCGCAATTGCGATGGCCGCCGTACTATCTTCGGCCTTCGCGCAGGGCGACCCTAACACGAACCGAAGAATCATCGATATCGGTAAGAACCATAACCAAGTGATGGCGACCTTGCGAGGGTTGACAGCGATAGGCCCCCGCTTGACCACGTCGAATACGCTGGATCAATCCGCTCAGTGGAGCATGGCTAAGTTCCGTAGCTACGGCCTTACCAACGTCCACCTTGAGGAGTGGGGTGAGTGGCCGGTCGGTTTTCAGCGGGGTCGAAACAGTTCGGCCCGCATGGTTTCCCCGATGATCCGCGACTTTGAGTTCACATCGCCGTCGTGGACTCCGGGCACGAATGGCCCGCACCGGGGGCGAGCGATGTTTGCACCGTCTTCGATGGAAGAACTCAATGCAATTCGCTCGGACCTCAAAGGCGCCTGGATTGTTGATCCCTATCCCACTACACGCGGTCAAGACTGGACACCGATTGATACGGCAATGCAGGCGGCTGGCGTAGCCGGGCGAATCACTCGTTCGAATGAGGAACTCGTAATCACGAGCGGTCGATGGAACATCGATCCGAACAACCTGCCTAGTGTGCGAAGAGTAATCATCCGCAACAGTGACATGGATGTTCTCGTTACTTCCATGCTGGCAGGGCAACGGCCAATGCTGGAGATCAACTTAGATCAGAAATTCATCAAAGGGCCGCGAAAAAACGCGAACGTCATTGCGGATATCCGAGGATCCGAGCATCCAGATGAGTATGTGATCGTGAGCGGTCACCTTGATTCCTGGGACGGACCGGGAAGCGTTGGAGCCAGCGACAATGGTACGGGTGTATCGGTCGCGCTTGAGACAGCGAGGATTCTAAAAGCCGCCGGGGCGAAACCGAAGCGCACGATCCGCTTCATCCTTTGGACAGGCGAGGAACAAGGGTTGCATGGTTCGCGGCAGTACGTTGAAATGCACAGGGACGAACTGGAAAAGATCTCGTGCGTTTTTGTTGACGATGGCGGGAGCAACTACCAGGGCGGAATGACGCTCATGGCAGGAATGGAGCCAATCCTCAGGAAAGCGCAAGAGCCAATGACGGGGGTCTTCCCCGATATGCCATTTGATTGGCGAGTCGTCGAGAATATGCCACGCGGCGGCGGTAGCGATCACGCGCCCTTCAATCAAGCCGGGGTTCCAGGGTTCTTCTGGTTCGAAACTGGGAGGCAAGACTACCGCTTCATCCATCACACGCAACACGACCACCTTCAGTACGTGATTCCTGAATATCTAGTTCAGTCGAGTACGAATAGCGCGGTCATGAGCTACAACGTTGCTTGTGCCGATGCTCTGCTTCCCCGAGTACCACCTCAAGCCGCAGGTCAGGGCGGACGAGGCGCACGCCCGGCAGGCAACACGGGCGGAATGATGGAAGACGACCACGACCAC
The DNA here is from genome assembly GCA_019638835.1 of Fimbriimonadaceae bacterium. GTDB lineage: Bacteria > Armatimonadota > Fimbriimonadia > Fimbriimonadales > Fimbriimonadaceae > JAHBTC01. Next base: position 7,485 of record JAHBTC010000015.1, on the reverse strand, counting down.
TGAGTCGTAAAACCTTCTGTAAGATAGGCTAGGCGGATGGATGTTCATCTCTCCGCCTGGCTTGTGCTTTTCCGTGAGATGTTTGAGGGGGTCGTGCCGGGTGCGGACGGAACGATGGTTGTCGAGAAGAGTGAAGCAATCATGCCGATCCTAGACGGACTCTCGGCAAACGAAGCCTCAAGGAACATTTGCGCAGGAGTCAACTCAGTAGCGGGGCACTCCCATCACACCACTTACTACGTCAACCTTCTGAACCGTGTGGTTGCTGGCGATGAAGTCCGACCAGATTGGACGGCGAGTTGGGGTCAAGAGAACGTAAATGAAGAAGAGTGGTCTGTAATGCGGGATCGACTACGTCACGAGTACCAACTCCTTCTCAGTCACGTCGATTCTGGGCGGCTTGTCCCCGACAACGAACTCCACGCCGCTTACCTTTGGGGTCAGGTCGCCCATGCCGCCTTCCATCTCGGCTCGATCCGCCAAATTGTCTGGATCATGCGTTCTGACTCATGATTTATGTCATAGAAATCTAGTCATTTTCAGTTCACCGTAGACAACGGTTTGGGTGAGTCGCTATAACCCAATCAAACCGCTTGGTTTACTGGAGTTGAAGTGAAGTCTTTCCTGCCCCTTTCGTTGGTCGTCGTGGCCCTCACTCTCATTGGTTGCGGAGGAGGCGGCCTCAATCCGGTCTCCGTCATTCCCGGTGATACTGCTCCTCTTCGAACCGCGCCGGCCGAAGTCACAGCCAGGATTGACTATAACCCTAATACGGGTGAAGTCAGAGTCACCAACTTTGATGAACCCACGGGCCGTGCGGCTTTTGGCGGAAGCGCCGTGCGTGTCACCGAAGCGGTTGTGACGGAAGTTGCGGGAAGCACTTCGAATGTCCGTTTGCTGGAGCTCACGGTGGACAATAAGACGGGTTACGACCTTCTCAATCCTAACATCCTCATGCAGGTTGCACCGGCGGCACCTGTCGTGAACACCCTCGCGGGAACTGGAGTTTCCGGTTCGACAGACGGTGCGGCGAGTGCGGCCACACTTGGGGGTCCAAACGGTGTTTGGCAGGACGCGGATGGAACCATCTTTGTCACTCAGATCGCATCGGGTTCGGTCCGGCGCATCAAGAACGGGGTGGTCACTACGATTGCAAGTGGACTCTCCCGACCAATGGGAATCACGGGTAACCCCAACAGTGACTACATTTACTTCACGGACCAGACTGCGCACCGCGTGTACCGATTCCGCAAGGATGGTGTGCAGGGACAGATCATCGCCGGAAACACAGCCGGTGATGCAGACGGACCGGGAGCTTCCGCTCGCTTCAACAACCCAATGGGGCTCACCCGCGACAACGCGGGAACTCTCTATGTCTGCGACTACACCAACGGAAAGGTCCGGCGGATCGTCGACCCGGACGGCTCACCGATCGTTTACACCATCACCACGATGTCCAACCCTTACGGGATTTCGTACGGCGGTTTTGAAGGTCGACCCGGTCTCGCCATTACGAGCCAGACGACCGGAAACGTGTATCTCTACGACATTAGTGCAGGCGCGCTTCGACTTATCAAGTCGTTGTCACCGAACATCTCAGGGGTTGCCGTTCTTGACAATCGCATCGCCGTTTCTAACCAGACGACCCACCAGTTGACCATCATCCGGGCCGCCCTTGGTGCTAACCCATTTCAGGCGACTTCCTGGGCAAACGAGTCCATCATTGGCTCGGGAGCGGGGTTTGCCAACGGTGTAAACGCGAGGTTCAACAATCCACTTCATCTTGGAACGGGAGCCGCCGATGAACTCTTGCTCGCTGACAACTCGGGCAACCGTGTTCGAACGATTGAGCTACCGACGCTTTTGCCCGGCAACTCAGCGCAGACCACCCAATTCATCAACCCGTCGTTCACTTTGCCCGGCTCGGTGGCCGGTTATGCCATTGGCCCATTGCAGCCGAATACGTTCCGCAAGGTGAAGATGAGTTTTTCGGTGCCTTACCCGGCGGCTATGTCGTTCTACGTGACCGTAGATGCGAGTTCGGATCTCCAAATTCCACCCGACGCCCAAACGGGTGCGCCGAGTGATAATGTTGTGGTCCGGTCTATCGCGGGATCACTCACAAATCAGGGAGGATTCTCTGATGGGATCGGTCCCAACGCTAGATTTAGCAATATTTTCAGTGTTGCCGCCGCGCCCAATGGAGAGCTCTTTGTTCTGGATGGATCAGCTGTCCGAATAGTCACTAAGCAAGGGGCAACCTATACGATTGTTGGTGCGCTTAACTCTGTTGCCGCAAACAGTGGTAATGGCCGAGCAAACTATCCCAGCGGAGTCTCATCGGGTCTGATTGCTTCCGACACTTCCGACGTCTTCTATTACGTCACATTCTCCGGTGTTTATCGCGTTTACAACTCAGGAAATCGTTACAATGCCGGAAGCTGGTACTTCAATCGTATCGCCGGAGCAGATACTTCTGGAGATGTCTTGGGAATTGGCTCAGTTGCTAGATTCGCTGGTTTGTACAGTGGGTTTTTTGAGCCGATCTCGGCCACCCTTTTCATCGCTGACTACCAAAACCACAAAGTCAAGTCAATTCGCTATTTGAGCGGCAACATTGACTCCGATGCTAACTGGTACGTACTGAACGTTGCCGGATCGACTAGCGGATTCGCTGACGGCGCGGCACCGCAGTTCAATCAACCGACTAGTGTAGCCGCGGCGCCAGGAGGAGGTTTCTTCGTTGCCGATTATTCCAATCAACGAATTAGACTCGTTACTCCCGAAGGCTCTGCCACGACGGTTGCGGGAACGGGCTCCATTGGTAACTCGGACGGGGCTGTCGCGACGTTTACGAGCCCATTCCATGTTTCAAGTGACTCCGCTGGCAACCTCTATGTTGCGGAAGACGGCGGGTATTCGCTAAGAGTGCTAAGGAGTGGAAGAGTCGAGTCAGTCCTCAGATTCACGTCTGGTACAGCAACCGACGGAACAGGCAGCCAATTCCGTAATCCGAATCCGATTCGGGTTGTTGCAGTGGATCCACAGAGCGGCGATCTTTGGATTGCGGACAGATATCGCATCATGCTCGTTCAACGAATCGTTCGTTGAGACTTGTACCCCTCGCCCTTTGAATCGGGCGAGGGGTTTACTTTGCGAACCTCTTCAATCGTAATGAGTTAGCCACGACGGAAACGCTGCTCAGTGCCATTGCTCCGCTCGCGATCATGGGGTTGATCACCCCCGTGATTGCGAGGGGAATCATTACGACGTTGTAGGCAAACGCCCAGAAAAGATTGCCTTTGATAATGCTTAGCGTCTTGCGGGCCAGGGCAACTGTCGTGGAGACGCCTCGCAAGTCGGCCTGAAGCAAAGTCACTCCGGCCGTCTCCATCGCCACATTCGTGCCGTGCCCCATCGCGATACTGAGGTCAGCCTGAGCGAGCGCGGGCGCATCGTTGATGCCATCACCCACCATGGCGACCGGGCCCTGTTTCTGCAGTTCTTGGACCAGTTCGGCCTTTCCGCCTGGGCTCATCGCCGCGTGCACGTCTTGAATACCAAGCGTAGTCGCGAGTTTCTTCGCCGCCGACGCTTGATCGCCCGTTGCCAAAGTAATTTGCAATCCTTGCTCGCTCAAGGTTGAGAGTGCGGGCTGAGCCGTATCGGAAATGGGGTCTTGGACGGCAAACACGGCTCGGCGGTCGCCTTGTCCCATCGCAAAGACAGTAGCCCCTTGCTCGGCCCACGCTTCGGCCCGAGCGCTGAGTTCAGACGAGAGCGAACCTCCCATCTCAGCGATCCACGAAACGCGTCCGATCGCGGTGGGTTCACCAGCAACCCGGCCCTGCACTCCCGAACCGCGGACGGCTGAGAAGTCACTCACTTCCGGCAAGGACGCCTCGGCGCGACTCACGATAGCCCGGGCGATTGGATGCTCGCTACGGCTTTCCAGAGCGGCGGCGGTTTGAATCGCCTCCGTCTCGGTCCATCCTTCGGTAGCAACCCCGATAAGCTGTGGGCGACCGTCGGTCAGTGTCCCCGTCTTATCTAAGACAACCGTATGCAGATGGGCGGCCCTCTCTAACGCTAATCCATCCTTGATTAGTATCCCAAGTTCAGAACCTCGCCCAACTCCGGCCATGAGCGCGGTCGGAGTCGCCAATCCGAGGGCACACGGACACGCAACGACAAGTACGGCAATTGCCCGTAGGAGCGAAATATCCCAACTAATGCCGAACGCAGGGCTCGCAAACGCAGTGAGAAGCGCGATTGCAATCACAATTGGCACGAAGATCGAAGAGATTCGATCCGCCATTCGTTGCATGGGTGCCTTCGAGCCTTGCGCACGCTTCACCTGACTAGCGATTTGCGACAACACCGTGTCACCACCCACTCGGTCCGCGCGCATCGTCAACGCCCCACTCTCGTTCTGGGTACCGCCGGTCAAGCTGTCACCGGCACCTTTCTTCTGGGGTTCGGGTTCGCCAGTGATCATCGCCTCGACAACGAAAGACTCTCCTTCGATAACAGTGCCATCGGTGGGGATTGTCGCGCCGGGCTTTACAAGGAGTACATCTCCTACTTGAATCTGCTTCGCGCTGATTTCCTCAGGTTCGGTCCCTTCGCTCAGTCGAATCGCTTTGGCAGGTGCCAAGTCCATGAGAGCACGAATCGCGCCGGTCATCTGGTGCATTGCGCGTCCTTCTAAGAATCGCCCAAAAAGAATTAGTGTGACAATCACCGCTCCGGTTTCGAAGTAGATTTGCTCGCTTTGATGATGTCCATGCCCTTGGAACCGGAACAATGCGATGACGGAGATCAACCACGCAGAAGCAGAACCGAGGGCAACCAGAGTGTCCATGTTGGCGTGACCGAACCGGGCGGACTTGAGCGCTCTCATGAAGAATTCGCGTCCGAACCAGAAGATCACCGGAGTTGTCAGGATGGCGAGCACATAGTTCGCCCATTCAGGTCGTGGATGCCAAAACATCGAGCCCAGAAACACCGGTATCGTAAGGACAGCCGCCCCGAAAAAGTTGATGCGGAGAGTCTTCATATCCGCGTAGTGCGCATGTTGATGGTCGTCGTGGTCCATCTCATCGGCCATGGAGGCGTCATAACCCACCCTTTGCACCGCCCTGGCGACGTGACTTGGATCGGCATGACCGTGAATTTGAGCGGTCTTTGTGGCCAAATTCACGTTCACGGACTCAACTCCAGGTACAGAGGCAATCGCCCCCTCTACCCGAGCAACGCAGGAAGCACAGTGCATCCCGCTAATATTCATCTCGGTCTCTTTGTGGCCTGATACTGCCATGGGTATATTTCTCTTTATCGGGCCAGGCGACGAAGCACCTCATCCAGTTCCTCGTGCAATTCCTCGGTTGACATGGACTTCGCATGCGAGTGCGCAGACTCAGTACCTGTGATGCAGTGCCGAATGTGTCCTGAGGCAATAGCGGCGGCCGTTTGGTTCAAAGCGGAGGTCACAGCCGCGATCTGATTGAGGACATCAATGCAGTAAGCGTCCTCTTCTACCAGTCGTCGCAACCCTCGCACTTGACCTTCAATTCGGGCCAACCGTCGATCTAACTGCTTTTTCGCATTTTCGTCCACATTTTCTTTATACCCCTATAGGGTATCGTTAGTTCCGAGGGTAGGTCGAAGTACGTCGTTCCGACTGCTTGAACCAATCGTGGAGCCAGACAAGTCTCTCACTCATGGCACTGACCGCACTCATCCTGGGCACGATCATGACGACAAACCAATCCAACTCTGATCCCGCGCGGGCACTAGACTTTTGGGTCGGCGAGTGGGAATGTGTCGGCCGCAGTCGAACAAAACCAGGCGAAGACGAGTGGTCCGAGACGAAGTGCACAAATTCAATCAGATCCACTTTGGGCGGCAAAGTGATCGAAGAAAACTTCGCAATGGAAGGATTTAGTGGTCGTAGTTGGAGCGTTTACAACGCCCCGAAAGGACTGTGGCAGCAGACTTGGGTGGACGACTCAGGTTCGTACCTTCTTTTTGAAGGCAAGATTTCCGGCGATGCTCGCGAACTTCGCCTGATAAATGCTAGTCCCGGAACCGATATGCGGATGATCTGGGAAGATATCTCCCATGACGGTTTCTGGTGGCGATGGCAACGATCAACCGATAGCGGGGCCACATGGGAAACCCAGTGGGAACTCAGATACACAAGGAAAACATAAGCCGATCCTCGTCATCTCCGGTGCTCCCGGGGCCGGAAAGACGACCCTGTCACTCGCGCTTGGCTCCCTTCTTGAGGAAAGAGGGGAACGGGCAATCGTCATCCCTGTGGATGACTTACGAGGTTGGGTGAAATCCGGACTCGCCGACACGCTTCCTGAGTGGACTGAAGAGACAAGCCGTCAGTTTGCATTAGCGGAAGACGCGGTCGCTTCCGTGGCCCGACTCTACGCAAATCACGGCTTCTGGGTGTTGATAGACCACTGCCGACTCCCCGATAATGTCCTTACTTGGCAAAAGCGATCTCTTGGCTTTGCGGGAGTTTCTCGGATTGCAATCGTGATCGAAACGGAGACCGTTCTTCAGCAAAACGCTGCCCGCCAGAACAAATCGTTTGATCCGGTAGTTTTGACTCCGGTGATTCAATCCGTGAATCAGTCGTATCTTGAAGCAGATCTCTCTGGATGGCACGTCTTGGATCAGGTGGAGTCTCCTGAAGCCCGGGCAGAACGGCTCTTGGAATTACTATGCGATTAGCAGACGGGGACTTCGTTGAATCCCCGTGCGTTCGGATCTGCGAACTGCGCGGCGACGTTTGCGTCGGTTGCGGACGAACAATTGAGGAGATCTGCGACTGGCCATTCCTCCGGCCAGACGAGCAACGCACCATAAAGAAACTGGCTACGGAGAGGCTCCTGGATCGATCGGAACATGACTCAGTGCTGTAAGTCAGGGATCCATGCGGTCGTTCGGCCCCCAATGGTGTCGCGCTGAATCCGGTGCCCTCGCCACATCTCGTCGCCGCGACCGCCACCCCAACGCACGTGGAACAGCCAATCATCAGGGAACTGTTGGTAATCCGCATCCACGTTCACCGCGTGCGTGACAACATCCTTGATGGATTGGTGAAGAGCCATCGCTTCCGTCTCATCTAGCGAACTCGCCAACCTCGCCGGAGCGATGAGAGCTTTCAATAGAATCTCATCGGCCAACCAATTCCCGATTCCCGCAAGAAACTTCTGGTTCAAAAGCAGGGCCTTTATCGGCGTTCGCCGCCTGCGGAGCTGCTGGAAAAGCTCAGTTACAGGCGGTAGCGCCTCGTGGGCGTCTGGTCCGAGAGCACTCACTCGCCGATCGCGTTCGGGGGATTCACCAATCCAGATTCGGCCCAATCTGCGGCCATCTACGAAAGCAATTGAGTGCCCGGCATCCGTAATGAGCTTTAGCTTCATGAACCGAGGGTCTGCTCCGGGAATCGCTTCCGCACGAACG